>NZ_CP102197.1:341370-682741 GCF_024584435.1 Schaalia odontolytica | reverse complement strand
CCTTGGCCCAGCTTGAGCGCCGGGGGGTCGATGTCGGGGCGCCGCTTCTCGTCGGCGACTCGCTCTGGGACGTCATCGGGGGGCGCGAGGCCGGCATTCCTGTCCTCGGCGTGGGATGGGGGTACGCGACGGCGGGCGGCCTCGACGATGCCGAGGAGGTGTGCGAGGGCGTCGAGGAGCTTCGGTCCTTCTTACTGTCCCACACTCGGCGTGAGGGCTAAAGAATCGGGCCTAGCGGAAGTCTCGGGAACGCACACGTATCGGGAGGACGACGGGTGTGAGCCGGAACGCGCGAACATTGATGGCCCCATCCGCCTCGAGCGTCCCCCGCACCAGCATCGCCTCCGATTCGAGGGCAACACGACGAAACTTCTCCCATGTTCCCGGGGAGATTGAAACGTTGACGAAACCGGTCTCATCCTCCAGGGACAGGAAGGTCACGCCGGCGCCCGTGTGGGGACGCTGTCGATGAGTAACAACCCCGGCCACGTCAACGATTCTTCCATCCAGGTGCTCTCCCAGCTCCCGAGCCTTGAGAACGCCGTCGGGAAGCTCGCCCCTGACGGAGGAGAAAGGATGTTCACCGGGCGTCAGCCCCATCGTGCGCATGTCCGAGCGCATCAGCTCTACCCGAGAGGGTGAGGGCAAAGTGGGTGGGCGCGCCCCTACCTCGGTTCCGGGAAGAAAGGGCTGCCACTGCGCCGAGTCGGCCTCGGGAACGGCGAGCGCACCCGCCGCCCACATGCCCTCGCGACGCCCCACGCCCAGGCACTCCAGGGCACCTGAGAGAGCCAGCTTCTCCATGTCCCCCTCCCCCAGATGCGCCCTCCTGGCCAGGTCGGCCTGGCTTTCGAAGGGACCTTCCTTCCGGGCCTCAAGGATCCGCTCGGCCGCCTTGCCCAGACCGCGCACCTGGGACAAGCCGATGCGGACGGCGAGGGAGGGGTCAACGTCCACGGGAACGATCTGGCGAGAGGGAAGAGGGTCCGAACGCCCGGCTCGGTAGCTGCTTGCGGAGGCGGCCCCCCTCTCCACCGAGGCATCGAGGAGGGAGTCGTTGACCGAGGGGGCAAGGACCCTCACTCCGTGGCGGCGCGCGTCTTGCACCAGCGTCGCTGGCGAGTAGAAGCCCATCGGTTGGGAGGCCAGGATTGCCGCGTAAAAGTGCTCGGGCGCATGAACCTTCAGCCACGCGGACGCATAGACGATGTGCGCAAAAGAAAAGGAGTGGGACTCCGGGAAGCCAAAGTCTGCAAACCCTTTGAGCTGGCCGAAGATGCGCTCCCGAGTCGGGGCGTCGATCCCACGCGCCGCCATCCCCGTCATGAGGTCTGCCCTGAGTGCTTCCATGCGTTCACTGCTGCGCTTGGCGCCCATGGCGCGGCGGAGCTGGTCAGCCTGGGCGCCGGACAGCCCCGCTGCGTCCGCGGCGATGCGCATCAGTTGCTCTTGAAACAGAGGGACCCCCAGGGTCTGTCGCAGGGCCGGTTCGAGGAGCGGGTGCAGGTATGTCACCGCTTCGCGCCCCGCGCGACGGCGCAGGTAGGGGTTGACCGCACGCCCCTGTATGGGACCCGGCCGTATGAGGGCGACCTCGACGACGATGTCATAGAAGCACCGAGGCTTGAGCCTGGGCAGGGTGTTCATCTGCGCGCGCGATTCCACCTGGAAGACGCCCACCGTGTCAGCGGCGCACAGCAGGTCGTACACGCGCGGATCCTCCTCGGGGAGCGTGTGCAGGCCGAGGGGCATCTCCTGCCGTCCGAGTAGAGGACGAGGAGCCCACCCTCGAAGAGGAGCCCTCCCCAAGGTGTCGGCCGAGCGGTTACTCCCGTTGAGCTCATCGAAGGCAATGCGCAGAGCGGTGAGCATGCCGAGCGAGAGGAGGTCGAATTTCACCAGGCCCGCATCCGCGCAGTCCTCCTTGTCCCATTGGAGCACCGTGCGCCCTTCCCTTGCCGCCCATCTCACCGGGCATATTCGAGAGACCGGCTGATCCGTGAGCACCATGCCACCGGAGTGAATACCCATGTGGCGGGGAAGTCGCGCCAGCGCATCGGCCGCCTCGCGCACGAGGGTTGGGGCCTGTCCCTTTCCCCGCGACCACGCCTGCGCCGCCCCGGCGGGGTAGCCCAGGGCGCGCGTGGCATCACGCATCGCCGATCGAGGACGGTAGGTAATGACGTTGGCCACCTGCGCCGCGCGGTTACGACCATAGGTGCTGTAGACATGTTGGATGACTTCCTCTCGTCGACACGCCTCAATATCGACGTCAATATCCGGTGGTCCCGATCGAGCATCCGAGAGGAAACGCTCGAAGAGAAGGTTGTGGCGCACGGCATCGACCGCAGTGATTCCCAGGCAGTAGCACACGGCTGAGTTCGCTGAGCTACCCCTGCCCTGACACAGGATTCCTCGCTCCGCACAAAAATCAACGATCTCCTTGACGATGAGGAAATAGCCGGCGAAGCCGAGGCGAGCAATCACATCCAGCTCGTGGTCGATCGTCTCCCATGCCCGCGGGTGCTGTGCGCGCGTGCCGTAGCGCTGCTGCGCTCCCTGATGCGTCAGGTGTGCCAGCCACGTGTCGTTCGTGTGCCCGTCGGGAACGCGGGTGCGAGGAAGCTTGGGGGCAACGAGTCGCAGGTCAAATGCCGCGTCTGCGGCGACATCGCACGCATGCTCAAGGGATTCGAGGTGACTGCGATGCAGATGCGCCATCTCTCGGGCGGAGCGGAGGAATGCGCGGTGGGCTCCGAGGTGGGCGTTTGCCTCCTCCAGCGATGAGCGCAGCCGCGTGGCGGTGAGAACGTCTCCGAGGGCCTGCTTCGACGGCGATGACATGCGCGCCCCGGTCGTGGCCACCAGCCGCGTCCCTGTCTGACGCGCAAGGTCAGCGAGCACGTCGCCGACTTCCTGCCCGTCTCCGGCCGCCGCCTGCCACTCGATCAGCACGTTATCCGCCCCGCAGACCTCGGACAGAGCCCTCACCACCCGGCGCGCCCACACGGGTCCTCCCGCTCGCAGGGCGCGCATGAGGGGACCGCGCGCTCCACCGGTGAGTACCCGCAGGCCGCTTCCGGCCCCGCCCACGTCGTCTAGGCTGTGCGTGGGCGAACGTTCGCCCCGCGTGGCGAGTGCTCGCTCGCTCATTGCGCCGACGAGATTCGCGTATCCCGTCGGGCTGGCCGTCAGGACCGGCAGTCGTATGCCGGGATCCTCCGCCCCGGGCGGTAATCCCCAACCCGTGCCACACGAGCCGGGCAGGATCGAACGCAACGCGTTAGAGCCGAGGGTTAGCTCCGCACCGTAGATAACGGGAAGTCCGCATCGGCGCGCCGCGACGGTCGTCTGCACGGTTGAGTACATGCCGTCGACATCAAGGATGGCCAGCGCATCCAAGCCCAGACGCGCGGCTTCCTCGACCATGGAAGCGGGCTCATCGGTCCCCTCCAGGAAACTGAAGGCACTGTGGGCATGCAATTCCGCGTACCGCCGTTCGTTGAACACAGCACCCACCATATCGAACACCTGTTCGATATGGTGGGTGTTATGTGACACATGCCGTATCCTGGCGCCATGACCTTCATGCGCGTGGCCTCCCTCCAATCCCCGGGTTCGTTGACCCTCCAGAGCCGACCCGTGCCGCGCGTCCAGCCACGCGAGGTGCTCCTCGCGGTCGAGGCCACAACCCTGTGCGGGACGGATCTTCGGATCGCAACGGGGCAGAAGAAGGCCGGAGTCACCCCTGGTGTGGTTCTCGGTCACGAGATCGCGGCGCGCGTGTGGCGCATCGGCGAACGCCTCACCCCCGGCGTCGACGTCCCACAGGTCGGAACACAGGTGGGATTGGCCCCCGAGATTCCCTGCGGAACGTGTGCGCCGTGCAGCGCCGGACGTTCCAACGTCTGTGCACACATGCGCCTCTTCGGCACAGGAGTTGACGGCGGACTCGCGGACTTCATCCTCGTTCCCGAACACGCGTTGGCGTGCGTGACGCCGACGAAGCGCGAGATCAACCCCTCGCTTCTCGCCCTCGCGGAACCACTCTCGTGCTGCCTGCGGGCGAGGGGGCGCCTGCCTATCGATCCCGGCTCGCGCGTCCTCGTCATTGGCACGGGACCAATTGGCCTGATTCACTGCGCGCTGGCCGTAGCCGCGGGCGCAACCGTCATGGCTTGCGGGCGTCCCGCCAGGCTCTCCCCGGCACGAGCCATGGGTGCGACAAGGACCACCGCCTCCGAGGGAGAGGCGCTCGTGCGCGACGTCAGCGAGTGGACGGGCGAAGCGGGCGCCGATGTCGTCATCGTCGCCGTCGGTGACCCGGCCCTACTCAACGTGGCTGCCCGTTGCGCGGGCATCGGCGCTCACATCTGTCTCTTCGCCGGATTCCCGCTCTCCTCCCTCGCGCGGATCGACCCGAACCTTGTGCACTACCGCGAGCTGACGATCTCAGGCAGCGCAAACGCGACGCTGAGCGACTACGCGGCGGCCGTCGCAATGCTCTCCGACGGGACGCTCAACCTCTCCCCACTCCTCACGCACGAATTTGCCCTCCACGACATCGCGGCGGCCCTTGACGCGGTGCGCACGCGGGCCGGCCTCAAGGTGGCCGTGCGTCCAGGGCTCGCGCCCACCGCCGAGGAGGACGCGTCCCGCACGGTGCCCGCGCCGACGCTTGCCTAGTCGATCAGCGCGCGAAGGTCGGCGGCACTGAGCGGTGCGGGCGCGGCGGCACCGTTCATGACGGAGGAGATCAGGCGCCGCTTTCGGTCCTGGAGTTCCACGACCTTCGCCTCGATCGTGTCCGCCGCGACCAGGCGATACACGTTCACTTTCTTTGTCTGACCGATGCGATGTGCCCGGTCGATCGCCTGCTCCTCGGCGGCGGGATTCCACCAGGGATCCATGACGTAGACGTAGTCTGCTTCCGTCAACGTCAGGCCCGCCCCTCCCGCCTTCAGCGAGATCAGGAACACCTGCGCCTGGCCCGACCGGAACTCCTCGATAACACGATCGCGATCGCGGGTCGAACCATCCAGCTGCACCACCGCGATCCCGCGACGCTCCAAGGCGCCACGAATGCGCGCCAAGAATGACGTGAACTGGCTAAAAACCAGGGCCTGATGCCCCAGCGGAACAATCTCGTCAAGGTGATCCGCAAGGTACTCGATCTTCGCCGATCCGACACGGGAGTAGTCCCCGTCCACGAGCGCGGGATCGAGCGCCAGCTGCCTCAGGCGGGTCAGGGAAGACAGGACACTCATCCGGTTGGCATCGACATCCGCCAGAAGGTCCAGGATGCGTGCGCGAACGCGCGCGAGATGCTGGTCGTAGATGCGGCGGTGTTCCCGCCCCAGGTCGACGCGCACCACGTCGATAACCTTGTCCGGCAGGTCTTGGGCAACCTGTTCCTTCGTGCGGCGCAAGATGAAGGGAGCGACATAGGAGGTCAGGCGGGCGAGCATCGCCGGGTCCGCTCCGCTTTCGATGGGCTTGCGAATCCTCCGGTTGAATGCCTCCCACGAGGGAAGCAGGCCGGGGCAGGTCAGCGACAGGAGCGCCCACAGGTCTGCGAGCGAGTTCTCGATGGGGGTGCCGCTGACCGCGAGCCGCCACGGGGTGTTCAGGTCGCGCAGCGACCTGTAGGTTGCCGTGCGCGGGTTCTTGACCGCCTGCGCCTCGTCGATGACCACTCCGTCCAGCTCCACGTGTGTCCACTGATCGGATTCCAGGCGAACCAGCGTGTAGGAGGTGATCACCAGGTCCGCGCCGTCGACTTCCTCCTCGATGCTCGTTCCCCTGCGCGCTTCGGTCTCCGTGACGGCCCGCACCCGCAGGTCGGGAGCGAATCGCGCCGCCTGTTCCATCCACACAGCCACGACCGAGGTTGGGGCAACCACAAGAATCGGACCTGTTCGCGCGGCTTTCGCATGTCTGATGGCCGCAATTGCCGACAGGATCTGAATGGTCTTTCCCAGTCCCATATCATCGGCGAGAATTGCGCCGAACCCCCGGGCGAGGCGTGCGGTCAACCAGGCGTGTCCCTCCCGTTGATAGGGACGCAGGATGCGCCCCAGGGAGGGCAGTGGCGCCAACGCGTCCTCGGGCTGAGGGTCGGCAACGAGCGCACCAACGCGCTTTGTCCAAGCGCCGCTGACGCAAACCGTGTCCGCTGCGGGCGCCACCACGTCGACGGCGCCGACGTGGAGGGCCGACAGGCGCAGCCCCTCCCCATCCCAGCCCACCAGGGCGCGCGCTTCCTCCAACGCCGCTGCGAGTGCAACGATGCGTTCGCCGTCGAGACGCACCCAGGCGTCGCCCGCACGAACGTACTCGTCGCCGCGTCCCAGCGCTTCCAGCGCCTCGCCCACACTCACCGAGTGGGACCCCACGCTCAGGCGGGCCGTCAGGTCAAACCAGTCCGCCTCGCCCCGCTCAATGGACAGGTCGACGCGGGAGGCAGCATCGACAACCTCAATCGTGCGCACGTCGTCGGACACATCCCACACGAGGCCTTCCGGCGCCTTTTGGTCGACAACGCGCGCCAGGAAACGAGGCGCCATCCACGGGGGCATGCGTCCGGCCTCCGGGGGATGTGGCCACAGCTCGCCACCGCACGCGCTCCCCCACCGATCAACGCGCTCAACGAGGGCAGCCACCGCCTCGTCCGAGAGAGCTTGGGCAACCGGAGCACGCGAGCGCGACTTGCCCAGCTGGTACTCCGCCCACCAGCGCACGATGACCCCCTCCTCGTCGCGGCGCACCGTCCCGACGAGGGTGGCCTGCGTCGCCGCCCGCGGATCAAAGCTCCCGTCGGCCGAGCTGATCACGAAGTGCCTGCGCAGAGCGGGCAGCCAGGTTCCGCGAAATTCCGCAACATCGGAGGAGGGAATCCGCAGCGCCCGATCGAAGGGAAAAGCCTCGAGTGTGGACGCTCCTTCAAGACGCGCAACGCTCCGGCCTCCGTTGAGGACCAGCAGGCCAGTGGCGGCGTCGATGCGGGGCGAGTGAATAACCCGGTCCCCGTTGCGGGCCACGACCGTGACCGCGAGTCCCGTCTCCTCGGATACGACATCGATGTCCGCGTCCCACGTCGCGTGTGACACCTCGAATAGCTCGTCGGTCGTTGGCGACGAAAATAGCGTCACTCCCGCGCGAACAAGTCGGTTGAGCCAGGGGTAGGCGTGCTCCCCCAACGACGCCAGGGTCACCTCGGTCCTGGAGTGCCACGAGCGCGACTCACGCGAGAGCCGGTAGCCTTCGCGCACGAGAGACAGGTGAGTTGGATCGATCCCGTCGGTGACCGACGCCCACTGCGTTGCTGTCAGATCCAGCCACGACGCCCGCTTGCCGGTCCATTCGCAGAAGGCTCCGCGGCGCAACGGTGTCAGCGATATCGGCGCGCTCGAGTCGTGGGCGTCAATGATAAGAGCGAGCGGGTCTCCGGCGCGCTCACGCGAGCTTCCCACCACCTGGCGCAGCACGCGACTCCACTCCGCTTCCCCATTGTCGCGCTCGCGGGCTTCCTCGCGCGCGACGATCAGCGTCGCGGCCGCGTGTGGACAGTTCGAGCGCAGGGGGCACGCGCACGTGAGCGATGGCCGAAGCGTTGCCTGAGCGACGCGCACTCGGTAGGCCAGACCTCCCTCGGTGACCCTTGTTTCGAGCTGGTCCTCGGCAGAGTGCCAGGTGAGCTCGCGTACCGCTCCCCTGCGCGCCAGGCGCAGGCCATTCGCCCAGGTTGCGGGGCCAACGAGCGCCATCA
This sequence comes from Schaalia odontolytica, assembly GCF_024584435.1. GTDB lineage: Bacteria > Actinomycetota > Actinomycetes > Actinomycetales > Actinomycetaceae > Pauljensenia. The sequence continues at coordinate 674,973 of NZ_CP102197.1, read as the reverse complement.
GGTCGTCGTCGGTCATCGAAGCGAGGGTGTCGCGCAGCGAGCCAGATACCATCCTTTCAGTCTACGGCACGCCCCGTTCATCGTCGTTGCCTCAGTCATCGACCCCCTCTAGTGCCCACTCACCCTCGTTCCACACGAGCAGGGTTGTTCGTCCATCCTCAAGCTGGGCACGCATGTAGGCACGAGGTGCCTCCCGTGCCCACCACCGTCCACGTACGGGCCACGGTCCCCGCACCTCGCAAATCCTCACGCGGCTCCCCGCCCCCGCAGCACCCGTGAGCGCGGGGGAGGCGGAGTGGGCTTCAACGAGGTAGGCCGGAGTCGCCGTCAGTCGACCACGCGAATCCACGCGAACGTCTGCGGTGGATGGAGAATCGGGGAGAATCCTGACCCGAGGAGGCTCGTCAAAGAGGGTGGCCGGCGCGGTGGCGACGCCCCCCTCCCAGGCTCCCTCGAAAGGCCGCAGGACGGGCTCGCTCCCCCACCTGGCCATCACGACGCGACTACGCGGGTCATACCCTCCCTGGACGCGGGGAACCAGGAGCGCATCCGGCCCCACCAGTGCCTGGATGCGCACGGCGCTGCGCGATACGTCCTGCTCGCGCTCGCTTCTGCCCCACAGCGCGGACGGAGAGGTGCCGGCTCGGGGATCGCAGGCCGTCAGGCGGATCGATGATGCCTGGCCGGAGGGCCCCTCGGCGCCGGACATCCAGCCGGACAGCGTCCATCTCACTCGCAGGGCGACGTCGGAGGGAATCGCCAGGTCGCACCCGCTCCAGGTGCGGCTGCGCGCTCCTCCCCCCGCGTCTTCGACGTCGATGCGCAGCGTCTGGGAGACCACGCCGGATTCGTATAGCCGACGAGACAGAGTTGCGGCTGCCCGCGTGATGGGGGCAATCATCGTGTCGATACGATCCCCTCCCTCATCGATCTCACAGGTGACCGATATGTCCGACTGAGTGCGTTCGTGTCGAGTAAGCGCGCCGTCTGCACCCAATGCGAGTGTCCACAGTCGCTCACCGACGTCACCGAATCGTTCGAGCACGGGACCGCGACCGAGCGCGAGAAAATCGGCACAGCGCCTCACCCCCAGTCCCTCAAGGAGGCCAATCGATGCGGTGGCTCGATCACGCATGTGGGGAGGAACGCACTCGAGAGCGCGGGCCAGCTCAACACCGCTGAGGAAGGACTGTGTGTCATCCGGGGCAACAATGCGCCCCTGCCGGGCGGCCATCAGCGAGGCCAACGGCCCCTCGGCAATCCCCACGAAGCACTCGACACCGACGGCAGCCTCAATGGCGTCCACGAGCAGCGACGCAGCTTTCTCTTCGCTTCCCGCCCACCTCGCAGGCCCGTGGGCATGGCACCTGGCAACCCCGGGGCGCAGGCACTCCACCCCTGCCGCAACCGTGTCAAACGCGTCGATGACTGCACTAAAGGACCTGGCCTCTCGGTCCCGGTCTCGCGGTAGGTGCACCAGGTCTGGGCACAGGTACATTGCTTTTTTCAGGCTCATGCCCGAGCGGATTCCGGCTCTCCTGGCAGCCGCGCTAGCAACCGCGATCTTGTCCCCGTCCACGACGGCTCCGCTCCCGCCCGGAGGCAGGTCAATGACCAGGCAGTTGACGGGCCAGTCAGGCACCCATAGCACCATGTAACGCATCTCTAGACGGCCATTCGCATCGCGTCGCGGTTACTCGGTTCGCGTGAGACGCCGGGCCAGGGGCGCAGTGTCACGATGGTGCGCCCCTGGACACGGGCGCGGGCGGACAGCGCGCGCTGTTCGGCCCTGCTTAGCTCGGGCACGTCCAGGCACACGACGTCGCAGGCATCCAGCAGCAGAGCGCATGCCTGCGCCACCCCCGATATCGTCTGGGCATTGACGATGAGCACCCGCCCCAGCTCCATCCCCTGGCCAGATGCCCACTCCCACCCGATGTCGCGCACCCCGCAGAGGCCAATCCACCCTCCGGGAGGGCAGGTGTCGATGAGAAGGCGGATCAGGTCCGACCTGCGCGCGGGACCGAGAAGAACGGGGCCGCCCCCTGCCCTATGATGCTGGTCAAGCTCGACCCGCATCCTCAGGCCGACAGAGTTCTCCGCAAGGCTCAAGGCCTCTCGGGCCCTGAGCAGCCGAGCGCGCGCGTTGGTCATGTCCCCCTCCCACACATAGAACACACGTTCGATAGAGGAAGTGTAGAACCCCGATCACACATCTGCGTCCCGAACGCCCGATCGCGTTCGCATGGGCGACAATAGAGGCCAAGAGGAAAGGAAGAACCATGCACATCAATTCACGCCCCCTCGCCCTATCCCCCTACGAGGGACTGGACGTCCCGACTTTCACGCTCTCGTCGCGCACCCTCACCGACGGCGCCCCCATGCCGGAGTCGGCAACGGCTCGGGCCGGTTCCCTATCCCCCGACCTGACGTGGGAGGGCTTCCCCACTCACACGGCAAGCTTCATGGTGACCTGCTTCGACCCGGATGCGCCAACCCCAGCGGGCTGGTGGCACTGGACCGTGCTGGACATTCCCGCTTCTATGACACACCTGGACGCGGGGGCGGGAGCCTCGGATCTCACCCTTGACGGCCCCGCGTTTCACCTGCGCGTGGACACCGGCGACGCCGCATACTTCGGAGCGGCCCCACCCCCGGGAGACCGCCCTCACCGCTACGTCTTCACCGTGCACGCGCTCGACGTTGACACCCTGGGATTGGACGACGATGCCACTCCGACAATGGCCTCGTTCGTGGCGCTTGAGCACACAATCGCCCGCGCGTGCCTGACCGTGACCCATCAGGCCTGAGGATTATGCTGCACGTCATCTTCTGGGAGCCGGAGATCCCCGGCAACACGGGCGCGGCGATCCGGTTGTCCGCATGCACGGGTTCGATGCTGCACCTCGTCAAGCCTCTGGGCTTCGACATGGACGATGCAAAGCTTCGTCGAGCGGGCCTGGACTATCACGATCTGGCGCACGTCACGGTGCACGAAAACCTGGATGAGGCTCTCGATCAGGTGCCCGGACGCGTCTGGGCCTTCACTGGACACGCGCACACCATGCATTCCGAGGTGGCCTATGCGGACGGCGACGGTCTGCTTTTCGGGCGTGAATCCGTCGGACTTTCCTCCGAGGCGATGGCCCATCGCCGCGTGGAGGCCCTCGTTCGCATCCACATGGTTAAGGGAGTGCGCTCTCTTAACCTGGCCAATTCCGCGTCGATTGCGCTCTACGAGGCGTGGCGACAGCTCGGCTTTCCCGGCGGGGTATAGCCTGAGATAGGTGAGCTAGCCCGCCTTCCAGGGTGAGCCCGGCCGCTCCACCTGTTCGGCGAGAGAAACGATTCTACGAGGGTTGGAGCGCCACATCCAGATGACGCCAACGACCGACAGAGCGAGGGGGAGGTAGTAGAAGTCCGCACCGAGGCCGGTCCAGGCGGAGCGCGCGGTATTGAGCTCGTCAAGACCGAGCGAGGCCACCCACAGGACAAGCGGTGCGGCGATCGACAGGGCGATGGCAGACCAACCAACGAGGCGCATCCGGCGCCCATTGTGGGTCAGCGCGATCGCCGCCACGACGTAATCCACACCCGCGAGAAGAGCGACGAGGCGAGGCCCCCACGGGAGCCCCTGCGCATGAAAGAGGTCGACGACGGCCATCGCGACGATCCAGACTCCGAGGATCCAAAACAGGGCGATAATGATGCGCCCGAGTCCCAGCGATGGCGGGCGCTGGTCTCGCGCGCCAGCACCCTCATTCATGTCCTCATATCCCTGCACGCCTTTGATCCTAGCGAGACACCTACCTGCACGCATCGCATTCGCCGCCGCTGTGCGAGATTCGGCCCTGTGTGGCCCGATACACCAACCAAGATCACTAAGCTCCGGGACAGCACTACACAAACGTGGGACAATAGGCCCATAAGGACCGTGAGGCCCGTCATGAAAACAGTCATCTGAGCGTGAGGCTCATCAACGAGGAGTTGTTACCTTGAGTGAATCGACCTACGACATCGTCATCCTCGGCGCGGGTTCGGGCGGCTATGCGACCGCTCTTCGGGCCGCGCAGTTGGGCATGACGGTCGCCCTCATCGACGGCGATAAGGTGGGCGGGACGTGTCTGCACCGCGGCTGCATCCCTACCAAGGCCTACCTGCACGCCGCAGAGACCGCCGAAGCCGTGCGTGAATCCGCTCGCTTCGGCGTCTCCTCGACGTTCAACGGTATCGACATGGCGCAGGTGGGCAAGTACCGCGACTCCGTGGTCTCCGGCCTCTACAAGGGCCTTCAGGGCCTCCTCAAGTCCCGCAACGTCGAGGTGATCTCCGGTTGGGGCCGCCTGGCGGATGCCAACACCATCGAGGTCAACGGAACGTCCGTTCGCGGCCGCCACATCGTCCTGGCAACCGGCTCGTACTCGCGCTCGATCCCCGGCCTCGACATCGGCGGGCGCATCATCTCCTCTGACCAGGCCCTGCAGATGGACTGGGTACCGTCCTCGGCCGTCATTCTGGGTGGCGGTGTCATCGGCCTTGAGTTCGCCTCGGTGTGGCGCAGCTTCGGCGCCGAGGTCACGATCATTGAGGCGCTGCCTCACCTGGCCAACAACGAGGACGAGGCGATCTCCAAGCAGCTGGAGCGCGCCTACCGCAAGCGCGGCATCAAGTTCCACACGAATACTCGCTTCGCCTCGGCCACACAGGACGACGGCGGCGTTCACGTCGCCACCGAGGACGGCAAGGCCTTCGACGCCGACGTGCTCCTGGTGGCCGTTGGCCGCGGCCCGGTGACCGAGGGCCTGGGCTACGAGCAGGTCGGCATCACCCTCGACCGCGGTTTTGTCATCACCGACGAGCGACTGCACACGGGTGTGGGCAACATCTATGCCGTCGGCGACATCGTCCCCGGCCTCCAGCTCGCGCACCGCGGCTTCATGCAGGGCATCTTCGTCGCTGAGGAGATTGCCGGAATGAACCCGGTCGCGCAGGCTGACATCAACATTCCGCGCGTGACGTTCTGCGAGCCGGAGATCGCCTCCGTGGGGATGACGGAGAAGCAGGCGCGCGAGAAGTTCGGGGATCGCGTGCGAACGGTTGAGTACAACCTCGCCGGTAACGGAAAGTCGTCTATCCTGGCCACATCGGGCATCATCAAGCTGGTCTCGGTGGAGGGTGGTCCGATCGTGGGATTCCACGGCATCGGCGCACGCATCGGCGAGCAGATTGGTGAGGGAGAACTGATGGTGAACTGGGAGGCGTACCCCTCGGACGTCGCTTCCCTCATTCACGCCCACCCCAGCCAGAATGAGTCGCTCGGCGAGGCGGCCATGGCGCTGGCCGGTAAGCCCCTCCACGTCCACAACTGACCATAGAGTTTTAACTAGGAGAACACACATGGCAACGTCAGTGACCATGCCCGCGCTGGGCGAGTCCGTCACCGAGGGTACCGTGACGACGTGGCTCAAGCAGGTCGGCGATACCGTCGAGCTTGACGAGCCCATCGTCGAGGTGTCCACGGATAAGGTCGACTCCGAGGTCCCCTCCCCCGTCGCGGGTGTCCTACTCGAGATTCTGGTTCCCGAGGATGAGACCGTCGAGGTCGGTACCGAGATCGCGCGTATCGGCGACGCCTCGGAGGCGCCCGCCGCTGCGGCCCCCGCGCCCGAGTCGAGCGCGGCCCCGGCTCCTGCTCCGGCCGCCCCTGCGGCTCCCGCTCAGGCGTCGGCCTCCTCGGCCCCCGTTGACGGCACGGAGGTGCGCATGCCCGCGCTGGGTGAGTCCGTCACCGAAGGGACGGTTACCACGTGGCTGAAGGCCGTGGGCGACGCCGTCGATGCCGATGAGCCGCTGCTCGAGGTCTCCACGGATAAAGTCGACTCCGAGGTCCCCTCCCCCGTGGCCGGTTTCCTCGCGGAGATCCGTGTTCCCGAGGATGAGACCGTCGAGGTCGGCACCGTCGTTGCGGTCATTTCCGCCTCGGCTCCATCGGCCAAATCCGCTCAGCCGACTCAGGCACAGGTTGCCCCTGCAGCACCGGCCGCCCCCACCGCCCCGTCGGCTCCCGCAGCTCCTCGCAGCGCTGGGATCGATCCCTTCCCGAACGCCACGACGCTCGCCCAGGCCGCGTCATCGGCTCCCGTCGCGGCGACGCCTGCACCGGCGACGGGCACCGCGTACGTGACCCCCATCGTGCGCAAGCTCGCTCGTGAACTCGGTGTCGATCTGGCGTCCGTCTCCGGAACGGGTGTCGGCGGTCGGGTGCGACGCGAGGATGTCGAGGCTGCGGCTCGCGCCGCTGCCGCCGTTTCCGCGCCTGCCGTTGGCACCACGCAGACGGCCACGGAACCCACGAGCGTGCGCGAGCCCTCGCCGCTGCGCGGCACAACCGAGAAGATGAGCCGCCTGCGCCAGACGATCGCTCGGCGCATGGTCGAGTCGCTTCAGACGGCCGCCCAGCTCACGACGGTTGTCGAGGTGGACGTCACGAAGGTTGCCGCCCTGCGTGCTCGCTCGAAGGACGCATTCGCGGCTGCGCACGGCACCAAGCTGACCTTCCTGCCCTTCTTCGTCAAGGCCGCGACGGAGGCCCTCGCCTATCATCCGAAGATCAACGCGACGATCAACGACAAGGAGGTCACGTACTTCGACTACGAGCACGTGGGCATTGCCGTTGATACGCCGCGAGGGCTGCTGGTTCCGGTCATGAAGAACGCCGGCGACAAGGACATTGCCGGCATCGCGGCGTCCATCAACGATCTGGCTGCGCGCACACGCGACTCGAAGATCGGCCCGGACGAGCTGTCGGGTTCGACCTTCACCGTGACAAACACGGGTTCGGGCGGAGCACTCTTCGATACCCCGGTTCTCAACATGCCGGAAACCGCGATCATGGGAGTTGGAACCATTGTCAAGCGCCCGGTCGTCATGAGGGGCGCCGACGGCTCCGACGTGATTGCGATCCGTTCGATGGTGTACCTGTCGCTGTCCTACGACCATCGCCTCGTCGACGGCGCGGATGCTTCTCGTTTCCTCATGGACGTGAAGAAGCGTCTGGAGGAGGGTGCTTTCGAGTCCGATCTCGGACTCTGATCACCTGAGACCTTCGCGGGGTGGGGGCGCAACCGATGGTTGCGCCCCCACCCCGTTTCCCTCGCCCATCCCGGGCGCCGCATCGGCGCGTCAGCTCGTGACGCACGCTCACGGAGCGGCGTACTTGTCACGCGTTGGCGGGCGCGGCCGCGACGACCTTTCGAGAAACGGGGTCGACGCGTATGAGGAGTTCCGTCGACTCTGGGGTATCGCTGCGCTGGCATGACTGATTTGCGCAGGTCTGCGAGGCCGTCACGACCAGCGTCGCATGTGCTTCGAGCGCGCCGGGTTCGCAGTTGAGCAGGGTCACGGCTTCGATTCTCGAGGAGAGTTCGCGAACGGTGATGCCGTCATTGATCATCGCTTGAATGCGTGCGGTGTCTTGGTTGAGAAGCTCGCCACCCAAAACGGCATCAAGGCCGGAAGGATCGGCGTCGATGACGGCCTGATCGCGCACCCTGATGGCGTTGCCAATCAACTCCGTCACCTCCTCCACGTTGCACAGACCCGTATCGGATTGGGCGCTCATGGGCGATGCCTGCGTCGTCTGGTTGTCCGAGCCGGTGCCGTGCGGAGCACCTGCGCGCCACACGGCATAGGCGATCATTGCGGCTCCCGCAATGATCGCGAGAGCGCCGACGATAATCACGCCGAGGCGCCGCTTGCGTCCGGAATATGTTGGTCGCACGGCCGCTGCGTTGCCCCAGATGCGCGTGCTCGACTTCTCGCGCCTAGGCTGTCCGTCCTCGGAGACCGTATCCTCACGCAATGCCGCCGCTCGCAGATCCGCTATCACTTGCTCGGGATCGACGGGCTCGCGCACAATCTCGTGCGCCGGTGGGTCTGTGACGAGGGGTGTGCTCCCTCGATCTATTCCCTGTGGAGCGTCCAGTCCGAGCTGCGCCAACGCATCGTCGAGCTCGAGCCGGCTCGCGATCATGCGCAGGCACTCCCGGTCGCATTCCATTCCGCGCTTTCCGAGGCTCCAGCCCGGGGTGCCCTCCCCCTCACCGAGCTCGTCGATGATGTCCACAATCACCGCTCGTCCCTCGGGCGTGATCATGACGTTGGCGGGCGTCAGGTCCCCGTGGCAGATACCTGCTGCGTGAAGCGCGCTCATCCCTGCGGCGATGCCGTTAAGAATCTGGCGTCTCGTTGCGATCGGGCGAAGGTCGGGCGAACCAAGCTCCGCGTCCAGGCTCCGACCGGCGACATAGTCCTGGACGAGTGCCCACCGGCCATCGTGGGATCGCACGACGTCACGCAGCCGGACAACATGGGCGGACTCTACCGTCGACCATGCCTTCCACCGCGGAAGGAGCCGGTCGCCGTCATCGGCCGAGCGCAGCGCCAACAGGGCTGCCCCCGCACGCGTGCGCGTCATCCACATGGGGCCCTTGGCGCCAACGTGAAAGACCTGCCCGATCTCGTAACCGCCGATGTTCATATCCCCATTGTCCAAACAGAGCCAGTGTGATGCAACTCATTTCACATTGCTCCTGGTCGGACGCGTACACCGCCAGGGTGATGAGCACGTAGAATAATGGTCCTATGAGCGATTCAAATCCCCCCAGCAAGAGGCGGTTCTATCACAACCTTCTCGACGCGTACCGCCTGAGTGCCCGTACATATCCCGCGCTTCCGTGGATTCTTCTGGGCACGGCAGCGGCGATCATCGGCGCCTTTATGCTGACGGCCTGGATCATCCACAGGTCGTGGATCGGCTGGCTGATCGTCGGCATTATGACCGCGATCACCGTCGTGCTCGCGCTTCTCACGTTCCTGACGCGCCGAGCGCTTTTCGCCCAGGTCGAGGACACGGCCGGGGCTGTGAAGGTGGCGCTGCAGCAGATTCAGCGGGGCTGGATCATCCCCGAGCAACCGGTGGCCTACACCCGCGAACAGGACCTTGTCTGGAGAATCGTGGGAAGGCCGGGAGTCGTGCTCATCTCCGAGGGGCCCTCGGCTCGCGTTCGTGGGCTCCTGCAGACCGAGGCCAGGCGCGTGACGAAGGTGATGCGCAATGTCCCCGTCCACCAGATCCAGGTCGGACGCGAGGAGGGGCAGGTCGCCCTGCGTGATTTGCAGCGCGAACTACGCAGGCTCAAGAACACGCTCACCTCGGAGGAAGTTCCCCAGGTGTCGTCACGCATCAACGCACTGCGGTCGGGAGAGCCTCCCATTCCCAAGGGGATCGACCCGATGCGCGCGAGACCATCGCGACGGGCCTTGCGCGGACATTGAGGTTGGAGTCAAGTGGGCGAGCACGCTGTGCTCGCCCACTCGTACATCCAGCATCTGAGACCCCCTCGACATGCATACTATGCACATGTTTGCATATTTTCTACCACTCATTCGCATCATCACGAAACCGAGGAACATAGTCATGCATACGAAGAGGATTTTTTCGGTCACAACGACACTCGCCCTGACGCTCACGGTGGCTGCATGCTCAGACCCGTCGACAAACTCCGGCCAAACCGGAAGCACCTCACAGTCCAACTCCGCGGCCTCCGCCGCCCACACCTCCTACGACGTAGCATCGATTCCCACCGTTGAGGAGATCGCGGCGCTCGTTCCCGAGGAGATTAAGGCGAGGGGAACGCTGCGCAACGGAGCGTCGACCGGATACGCGCCGGCCGAGTACATGGCGAGCGACGGCCAGACGCCCATCGGCTACGATATCGACATCAATCGGGCACTTGCCAAGGTCATGGGACTTACCGATGCGACAACCAAGCACGCGGAGTTCCCCACCATCATCCCCGCGCTGGGAACCAAGTTTGACGTCGGCCTCTCGTCCTTCACAATCACCGCCGAGCGGGAACAGCAGGTCAACATGGTGTCCTACCTAAACGTCGGATCAGCATGGGGCGTCGCAGCCGGTAACCCAAAGGGTTTCGACCCTTCCAACCCGTGCGGAGCAACAATCGCCGTCCAGACGGGAACTGCCCAGGAAACCTACGCCGCCACGCTCTCCCAGGAGTGCACGGCCTCGGGCAAGGCGCAGATAACCATCATGCCCCACGAGCTCCAGACCGACATCGCAACCAAGCTCATCGGCGGACAGTACGATGCGACGCTTGCTGACTCCACGGTGATTGGCTACACGGGCGCACAGTCTGCCGGGAAGATCGAGCAGCTGGGAGACACCTTCGAATCCGCACCCCAGGGGGTGGCTGTCAGCAAGGATGACGAGAAGCTCACAACCGCCGTTCAGGCCGCGCTTCAATACCTCATGGACAACGGCTACCTGAGCGACATTCTCGCCAGCTATGGAGCCCAGGACGCGGCCCTGTCGGCCGCCGATATCAACCCGTCGGCGAAGTAATCCCACGTCACAGTACGATGCGCATATTCATGCACGCGGGTGCATAATGGTAGCAATAGTGAGGCGCCCGAACCTCACCCCATCGGAAGGCACATCATGACCATCTCCAAGGCACGCATCGTCATCGCGTGCGCGGCTACACTCGCGCTCCCTCTCGCAGCCTGCGCCGACCCGCAGGCAGCACCGACGGGCGCGGCAACGACCTCGGCACCGGGCGCCACGCCCTCGTCGGTGCCCGCCTACGACGTATCGGACATTCCAACCGTCGACGAGATCGCCGCTCTCGTTCCCACCGACGTCAAGGCACGGGGAACGCTACGCAATGGGGCCTCTGCGGACTACGCCCCGGCGGAGTTTCTGGGAGATGATTCGCAGACCGCCCAGGGCTACGACGTCGACATCACGCGCGCCCTCGCCAAGGTCATGGGCCTGTCCGAGGGAACGACCACCCACGCCGAGTTTCCAACGATCATTCCGGCGCTCGGCACCAAGTTCGACGTCGGCATCTCCTCGTTCACGATCACCTCTGAGCGCGAGCAGCAGGCAAACCTTGTCTCCTACGTTGAGGTCGGATCGGCTTTCGGCGTAGCCAAGGGCAACCCCAAGAACTTCGATCCGACCAATCCGTGCGGCAAGACGATCGGTTTGCAGACCGGCACAGCCCAGGAGGACTACGCTCGGGAGCTGTCCGAGAAGTGCGTGGCGGCCGGTCAAGACAAGATCACCATCATGCCCCACGACCTGCAGACCGACATCGCCACCAAGGTGATCGGCGGCCAGTACGACGCTACCTTCGCCGACTCCACCGTCATCGGTTACACGGCGTCTGTCTCCGGCGGCCAAATTGAGCAGGTGGGCGACGTCATCGAGTCGGCGCCCCAGGGCGTTGCCATCAACAAGGATGATGCGCAGCTCACGGCAGCGGTCCAGCAGGCGATGCAGTACCTGATGGACGGCGGCTATCTCGCCGACATTCTGGCACGCTACGGTGCTCAGGATGCCGCGCTCACGAGCGCGCAGCTGAACCCGGCAACCAGCGAGTGAGGATCTCATGGCTATTACCAAAGACGGCGTCGAATTGATCGACGCCAAGCCCGTTCCCCGCCCGGGGAGATGGGCGAGCGCGGTCGTCGTCACGATTCTCGCGGCCATGGCCCTCCACGCTCTCATCACGAACAAGAACTTCCAATGGCCGGTCGTCGCCCAATGGCTGTTCTCAGCGTCTATCATGCAGGGCGTCCTCTTTACGATTATCCTGACCGTTTTGGCGATGTTTGTCGGCACCGCCCTGGCAATCACGATGGCCATCATGCGCCAGTCCGTCAACCCGGTATTGCGCTGGGTGGCGATGGCCTACATCTGGTTCTTCCGTGGCACGCCAATCTACACGCAATTGATCTTCTGGTCGCTGCTGCCCACCCTCTACCCCACTCTATCCTTCGGGGTGCCGTTCCTCGGTTCGCTGTGGGGCTGGGAGATCCCGTTTGACACGGCCACCTACTTCACCCCGTTCTGGATGGCTTTCATCGGGCTGGGTCTGAACGAAGGCGCCTACCTCGCCGAGATCATGCGCGCGGGTCTCCTCAGTGTGCCGAAGGGCCAGTGGGAGGCGGCCACAGCCCTGGGAATGCCGCGTGCGACGATCTTTCGTCGCATCATCCTTCCGCAGGCGATGCGCGTCATCGTGCCGCCCATCGGCAACGAAACAATCTCGATGCTAAAGACAACATCGCTGGTGTCGGCCATCCCCTTCACCCTCGAGCTGACGTTTATCGCTCGTCAGCGCGGCCAGGCAACTTTCGCGCCGGTGCCCCTGCTGATCGCCGCGGCCATCTGGTACCTGGTGATCACGAGCCTGCTCATGTGGATTCAGTCGTTCATCGAGAAACACTTCGGTAAGGGCTTTGAACGCCGCGATAGCGCCGCAACAGCGACGACGGCAACGCCCACGGGAGACGACCACGGCAGCGATACGCACGCGACAACGCTCAAATTCTTGGATGTGACACCATGACGGCAACGACACCCATGGTCTCCGTTCGCGGGGTCCACAAGTTCTTCGGCGACCTGCACGTTTTGCAGGGGATCGACCTGGATATCGCGCCCGGCGAGGTATGCGTCATTCTCGGTCCCTCCGGGTCGGGCAAGTCCACCCTCCTGCGATGCCTCAACCTACTAGAGGAGATCAGCGCTGGCCGCGTCTACGTGGACGGCGAGCTCTTAGGCTACCGTGAGGACGCGGCGGGCGTCCTGCACGAGCGGCGCGACAAGGAGATTGCCGCGCAGCGTTCCCGCATCGGCATGGTCTTCCAGCGCTTCAACCTCTTCCCTCACAAGACGGCTCTTGAGAACGTCATGGAGGCCCCCATTCAGGTACTCAAGAGGCCGCGGAAGGAAGCGCGTCGCCAGGCCTTGGAGCTTCTCGATCGAGTTGGTTTGGCCGACCGTGCCGATCACTATCCTGCCGAGCTGTCGGGTGGCCAACAGCAGCGCGTGGCCATCGCCCGTGCTCTCGCCATGGAGCCGGAGATCATGCTCTTTGATGAGCCGACCTCCGCCCTGGATCCCGAGCTGGTCGGCGAGGTGCTTCAGGTCATGCAGGACCTCGCGGCTTCGGGAATGACGATGGCCGTCGTCACCCACGAGATTGGCTTTGCCCGCGAGGTGGCCGACCAGGTCGTATTCATGGACGGCGGCATCATCGTCGAGGCGGGGTCGCCCGCCGAGGTCATCGACAACCCGCAGTCGGAGCGGACCAAGGAGTTCTTCTCGAAGGTCCTCTGAGGCTCTCGAAGGGCCGGGGCACCAGCGTGTCCCGGCCGAGTGCATGCCTCAGCGCGGATTGACGCCGCCGCTCAGGTGAGCGTGACGAGATCCAGGTAGCTGTCGTCCCACAGGTCCTCGTCGGCGTCGGGAAGGAGCAGGACGCGGCCCGGACCCAGCGCGCTTACCGCTCCCGGGTCGTGGGTGACCAGGATGACCGCGCCCTCGTAGTCGCGCAGCGCAGAGAGGATCTCCTCGCGCGAGGCCGGGTCCAGGTTGTTGGTGGGTTCGTCCAGGAGAAGAACGTTGGCGCCCGACACGACGAGGGTCGCCAACGCGAGGCGGGTCTTCTCTCCGCCGGAAAGAACGGCCACCGGTTTATCGACGTCATCACCCTGGAACAGGAACTGACCGAGGATGTTGCGCACGTGCGTGTCGTCGAGTCCGGGAGCGGCGTCAGCCATGTTCTCTCGAATGGTGCGCTCCTCGTCGAGGGTCTCGTGCTCCTGGGCATAGTAGCCGAGCTTGAGCCCGTGCCCGGGGATGACGGTACCCGAGTCAGGTTCCTCCACCCCGGCAAGCAGGCGCAGAAGCGTTGTCTTCCCGGCGCCGTTAAGTCCCAGGACGACGACCTTGGAGCCGCGGTCGATCGCCAAGTCGACGCCCGTGAACACCTCGAGCGACCCGTAGGACTTTGACAAGGCCTCGGCGGTCAGTGGAACGCGGCCACAGGGAGCGGGTTCGGGGAATCGCAGCCGCGCCACTTTCTCATTGACGGTCTCGGCGCCTGCCTGCGCGAACAACTCCTCGGCACGCCTGAGCATCTGCTGAGCCGCTACCGCCTTCGTGGCCTTCGCGCGCATCTTCTCTCCCTGGGCCTTCAGATGCTCGGCTTTTTTGAGGGCGTTAGCACGTTCTTTGCGGCGCCTGCGCTCATCCTCCTCGCGCTGCTTGAGATACGCGTGCCATCCCAGGTGGTACATGTCCACGTGGGCGCGGTTGGCGTCGAGGTAGAACACCTGGTTGACGGTGTCCCCCAGGAGCTTGACGTCGTGGGAAATGATCATGATCCCACCGGGGAAGGTCTTGATCCAGTCACGAAGCCAAACGATGGAGTCGTGATCGAGGTGATTGGTCGGCTCGTCAAGGAGCAGGACATCGGCATTGGAGAAAAGAACGCGGGCAAGTTCGACCCTGCGGCGCTGCCCACCCGACAGCGTCCGAAGCTCCTGATCGAGTACCCGGTCGTCGAGACCGAGGGAGTGAGCGATCTGGGCGGCCTCCGAGGCGGCCGCCCAGCCGCCCTGGTTGGTGAACTGCTGGTCGAGCTTGACGTAGCGCTCCATCGCGCGCTGCTGGCGCGCGCCTTCGGTCGTGGACATCTCGTGTTCCGCTTTCCGAATGCGAGCAATGATGGCATCGATTCCACGCACTGAGATGATGCGGTCACGAGCCAGCATGTTGGGGTCCCCAACGTGCGTGTCCTGGGCGAGGTAGCCGATCGTTCCGTTGGACGTGATCGTTCCCGTATACTCCGCCGCTCCCCCGCGATCCTCCTGCCCAGCGAGCAGGCGCATCGTCGTCGTCTTGCCGGCTCCGTTGCGTCCGACGAGACCGATGCACATTCCTTTGTCAACGCGGAAGGAAGCATGGTTGACGAGTTCGCGGGCACCGATGCGCAAAGAGAAGTCCTGGACGTTGATCACCCTCCAAGAGTAGAGGGACGGGCTCGTGTGGGCGAATCAACCCGGCGGCGGCATGCCTCCAGCAAACCACCGGGACACGATTACGGGCACAATGGGAGTCGTTAGTAGCATCCCGCTTTCGTCCAACCGAGGTTTCTCCCCATGACCGACAGCCCGATCCCGTCTGGATCGGCGCGCCCATCGCGCGCCCTCGACATCATCTCCGTCGCCTTCGTTGCTCTCCTCCTCATCTCGAACATCGCTGCAACGAAGGCGTTCATGGTGGGGTCGCAGACCCACTACTTAATTTTTGACGGGGGCGCCGTCCTCTTTCCGCTGACATACATCATCGGTGATGTCCTATCGGAAGTCTACGGATTCGTTCGAGCGCGGCGCGTCATCATCATGGGTTTCGTGGCTTCCTTCCTGGCCTCCGTCACGTTCTTCATCGTTCAGTACCTGCCACCCGCTCCCGACTACGCCAACCAGGAGGCCTTTGCCGCGGTCCTCGGCGTTGTCTGGCGTGCGGTCGTAGCCTCGCTGGTCGGATACCTCGCGGGGCAGCTCCTCAACTCCTACGTGCTCGTGTGGATCCGTCGCAGGTGGGGCACCAAGCACCTGTGGGCGCGCCTCATCGGCTCGACCATCGTTGGTGAGGCGGCAGACACGATCCTGTTCTGCACGATCCTGTTCTACGGCGAGATGACAATGAGTAACTTCATCAACTACACAGTCACCGGCTACTTCTACAAAGTGCTTCTTGAGGTCGTCCTTCTTCCGCTGACCTATCCGGTGATCGGGTGGATCCGCAAAGCCGAGGGCCTCGGGCATGACGAGGTGTTCGCCCAGTGAACGACAACTGGCTCTCGGCCGCTCATCCGGAGCAACTGGCGCCCTTTCCCGCTCCGCCCGCCGCGCATGCACCCGAGAGGGGTTTTGAGATCGGCACGCGCCTGTCAAGCAACGGTGGCTTGGGACGCACCGGCGTCATTCACACGGCTCACGGCCTGATTCGCACTCCCGCGTTCATTCCCGTTGGAACTAAAGCAAATGTCAAGGCACTGACCCCGGAGATGGTACGCTCCCTCGGCGCTCAGGCCGTCTTGGCCAACGCCTATCACCTGTATCTTCAGCCCGGTTCCGACATCGTCGACGAAGCCGGAGGTTTCGCCGCCTTCATGAACTGGGCGGGCCCCACCTATACCGACTCCGGTGGCTTTCAGGTGCTGTCGCTGGGCGCGGGCTTCAAGAAGGTGCTCTCGCAGGAGTTCTCGGGCGCAGTCGACCCCAGCGATCCCGCCGTGAACGCTCAGGCGATCAAGGCCTCCCATGCCGTCGTCGACGACGACGGTGTGGTTTTCTCCAGCCACATCGACGGTTCCAAGCACCGTTTCAATCCCGAAGTGTCGATGGGGATCCAACACCAGCTGGGCAGCGACATCATGTTTGCCTTCGATGAGCTCACGAGCCTGCTGCATCCGCGTTCCTACCAGGAGGAATCGCTCGAGCGCACGCACGCCTGGGCCGCTCGTTGCCTCGCCGAACACAGGCGACTGACACAGGCGCGCGCGGACAAGCCCTACCAGCAGCTCTGGGGAGTCATCCAGGGGGCCCAGTGGGAGGATCTACGCCGCCGGGCCGCCCGCACCATGGCCGACATGGAGGTCGACGGAGCGCGTTTCGATGGATTCGGAATCGGAGGCGCGCTCGAGAAGGAGAACCTCGGCACGATTGTCGCCTGGGTGTGCGAGGAGCTCGGCGAGGACCGCCCGCGCCACCTGCTCGGCATCTCCGAGCCCGAGGATCTCTTCGCAGGGGTTGCGTCGGGAGCGGATACCTTCGATTGTGTCAACCCCTCGCGAGTGGCCCGTAATGCCGCCATCTATACCCCCGACGGCCGTTTCAACATTACGAATGCCCGCTTCAAACGGGACTTCTCGCCGCTTGTCGAGGGCTGCGGATGTTACACGTGCACGCACTACACGCGCGCCTACCTCCACCACCTCTTCAAGGCCAAAGAGATTCTCTCGGCGAGCCTGGCCACCATTCACAACGAGTGGTTTACGCTCCGTCTGGTTGACGGGATCCGCGATTCCATTGAGGATGGGTGTTTCGACGAGTTCCGTGCCGACATGCTCGGACGCTACCAGTGTGGTCGTCGCCCCTAAGAGTGAGGAGCACTCATGAGTTTCAACGACAATATCCGTCTGGATCCAACACGGGTGGGAACCTCGGGTGCGGGGCGCAAAGTCGCTGGAGTCGGCGGCGGCTCACTCCTGGGGCTCCTCCTCGTCCTCGGGTTCTCCTATTTCACCGGAATTGATCTCACGAGCCTCCTGTCCTCGCCCTCCGCCTCCTCCCCCTCCTCGTCGACGGTCGACGTGTCGACCTGCCGGACGGGGGCGGATGCGAACGCGCGCGTTGAGTGCCGAATGGTCGCCACCGCCCAGTCTCTTGATCAGGTGTGGAAGACGCAGCTGACGCAGCAGGGCACGAACCTCGCCTACGAGCTTCCCGACTTTCAGATCTTCACGAACTCGGTGTCCACCGCGTGCGGCAACGCGACCAGCGCGGTGGGCCCCTTCTACTGCCCGGGCGACTCCACGGTCTACCTGGATCTGGGATTCTTTGACGATATGGTCACCAAGTACGGGGCCTCCGATTCGGTTCTGGCCCAAGAGTACGTGGTCGCTCACGAGTGGGGGCACCACATCCAGAACCTCCAGGGAGTCTTCCGCGCACACGACACGCGCGAGACCGGGGAACAGGGTGCGGGCGTGCGCAGCGAGCTGCAGGCGGACTGCTACGCGGGCGTGTGGATGCACTGGGCGTCCACGACGAGGGATCCCACCACGGGAGCGTACTATCTGAACACGCCCACCGCAGACGAGCTGCTGGGCGCCCTGCAGACGGCCCAGGCCATCGGGGATGACCGCCTGCAAGCCAAGTATCAGGGAACGTCAAACCCGGAGACGTGGACCCACGGAAGCGCGAACCAGCGTGCCGCGTGGCTCCAGCGAGGCCTGGACTCGGGCGAGATCGCAACGTGCGACACCTGGAGCGCTCCTCGCGTGTGAGTCAGCGTGGACCAGCCGCTACAATCGGGGATGCCCACTTCCAGGAGGATCTCATGACAGGCACCATCGTTGAGCAGGCGCGCTCCTTCTACGACGCGGTACCCTACGAGGTACCCGAACCGGATTCCTCCCTCTTTGAGCTACTGGATACCGCCGCCCGCCTCTACCCGAGCCGCATCGCCCTGGACTACTTCGGCCAGACGCTCTCCTATGCCCAGGTACATGACCAGGTGCTGCGCGCCGCCCGCGTTCTCCTCGATGCGGGTGTCCGCCCGGGAGACACCGTGGCAATCGCATTGCCGAACTGCCCACAAGCATTCGTCGCCTTCTACGCCTGCATGCGTATTGGCGCGATCGCCGCTCAGCACAATCCGCTGGCTCCCCCTGCAGAGGTTGCCGACCAGCTGGAGCGCCATGGAGGCAGAGTCGCAATCGTGTGGGAAAAGTGCGCCGAGGCCTACCCGCTTACAACCTTAGACACGGTGTTGACGGTCGACATTTCTCGCGCCATGCCCGCCTCGCAGCGCGTCTTGCTGAATCTTCCGGTGGCTCGCGCTCGCCAGACACGTGCTCAGCTACGCGGTGCGGTGCCTGCCGGGACGGTGTCCTGGGATCGAGCGACGGCCTCATCGGCACCGATCGACTCCGCTTTTCCTCTTCCTTCCGTGGATGACCTCGCTGTCATCTTGCACACCTCGGGCACGAACGGCGTCCCCAAGTCCGCGCCGCTCACTCACCGCAACATCGGCGTCAACGTCAACCAGTGCATGTTTTGGGTCTGGAAGCTGCACGAGGGTGCCGAAACGTTCTTCTCCCTACTGCCCTACTTCCACGCTTTCGGGTTAACATTCTTCCTGTGCGCCGCCGTACGCAAGGCCGCGACCCAGGTGTTGCTACCCAAGTTTGATGCGGACATGGCCTTGGATGCACACAGGCGACGCCCCATCACTTTCTTCGTCGGTGTGCCTCCCATGTTCGAGCGGATCCTCGCGCGCGCGACACAGACGAACACGGACATCACGTCCATCCGTTACTCGGTGGCCGGAGCGATGCCCCTCTCGACCGCGCTCGCGAGCGCCTGGGAGGAAGCGACCGGGGGCATGATCGTCGAAGGATACGGCCTGTCCGAGACGGCCCCGGTCCTTGCGGGTGCTCCCCTCTCGTGTCGGCGCAGGCACGGAGTTCTCGGGCTGCCGTTTCCTTCGACTCAGCTCCGTCTGGTCAGCCTCGATGATGAAACGGTGGACGTCGAGGACGGTCAACCCGGAGAGATCCTTGTCAAGGGGCCGCAGGTCTTCTCTGGCTATCTGAACGCGCCGGAAGAAACCGCTCGGGTCTTCACGTCCGACGGATGGTTCAAGACCGGTGACATCGGTGTCAACCGGGACGGCTTCATTTCCATGGCCGACCGTAAGAAGGAACTGATTCTCTCAGGCGGATTCAACGTCTATCCGTCCCAGGTAGAGGATGCAATCCGCTCCCTTCCCGGGGTGGCAGATGTCGCCGTCGTCGGTGTCCCGGTCTCGGATGCGACGGAGGAGGTCACGGCCGCGATCATCATGGAGCGCGGAGTTCCTCCCCTGACGCTGGAGGAGGTGCGCGCGTGGGCCGAGAAGTCGATTGCGCACTACGCGCTACCTCGTCAGCTCGTGTTCATCGCCGAGCTTCCCCGCAACCAGATGGGTAAGATCCTGCGCCGCAAGGTCGCCAAGCTCGTGCGCGAGGCGCTCGGCCGGTAGCGGGTCGCAGCCGCACAGAGCGCGGTGGGCCCCGGCACGCGAATGTCGGGGCCCACGAGTACGGTGGCGGTGCTCAGACGTTAAAACCGATGGCTCGCAGCTGCTCGCGCCCGTCGGGTGTGATGCGATCGGGGCCCCACGGCGGCATCCACACCCAGTTGATCTGCACCTCGTCGGTGATCGAGGACAGGATCGTCTGCGCCTGACGCTCAATGACGTCGGTCAGTGGGCACGCCGCCGAGGTGAGCGTCATGTCGAGGCGCACCTCGTTCTGAGGGCCGATGACGATGCCGTAGACAAGCCCCAGGTCGACGATGTTGATCCCCAGCTCGGGGTCGATGACGTCCTTCATCGCCTCCAGGACGTTCTCGGCGGCAAGGGTGCCCTGCTCGACAACATCCGTGCCGTCAATCTGCCGAGTGGGGGCGGTGCTCACTGCCTCCTCGCTCGCTCCGGCCACACCGAAGCGCTGCTCGACCGGCTCGGACTGAGCCATCGGGTTACTCATAGCTGTTCCTTTACTGCTCAGCGGGCTCGCCCGCGGTGGAAATGTCAATGCCGGACTTGGCCATGGCATCACGGAGCGCGTACCATCCAAGGAGGGCACACTTAACGCGGTTAGCGAATTGCGAAGTGGACTCCAGAGCGGCGGCATCACCAAGGTCATCGAGAATCTCATCATCGACACCGAGGTTACGCGAGTGCATCATGACTTCCATGTCCCGATAGAGACGAGCAATCTCGTCAGCGGACTTGCCTTCGGTCAGGTCGGTCATCATGGACAGGGAGGCACGCGAAATCGAGCATCCGTCGCCGTCCCACTGAATGGAGGCCAGGTGCTCGCCATCCATAGACACACCCAGTGTCACCTCGTCACCGCACGTGGGGTTGACCTGATGAGACGACGCATCCATGCCTGACGGATCGCCCTCGCCATGCTTTTCACGCGCGTGATCGAGAATCACCTGCTGGTACAACTGCTCAAGACTGCCCATGATTTCCTTTCCTGCCCAACATTTCTGAGCCGATTCTACCGGCCGAAGAAGCCACGTACCTTCGACAGACCATCGACAAGGCGCTCGATTTCCTCCGGAGTTGTCGTCGGAGCAACCGACGCGCGCGCGGAAGAACGCACCTGGAAGAATGTGTGAAGCGGAATCGCGCAATGATGGCCAACCCGAACCGCAACATCGACCGAGTCCATGAACTGGCCGACGTCGTGCGGGTGGACTCCGTCAACAGCAAAAGCCACAACGCCAATACGATCCGTGTCACTATCGGGGCCGAGGACCGAAATTCCCTCGATCGACGAGATGCCCTCCAGCATCATCCGTGTCAGCATGTGCTCGTGTGCCTCGACGCGATCCATACCCAGCTTAGACAGGTAACGAAGCGCCTGCGCCCATCCGGCGACCTGGGCAACGGGCTGTGATCCCGCCTCGAAGCGCTCGGGCGGCGCCATGAACGTGGATTCCTCCATGGTCACCCATTCGATCATCGACCCACCTGTAAGGACCGGGGGCATCGCGGCAAGAAGATGACGACGTCCCCACAGCGCGCCCGCGCCCGTGGGGCCGAGCATCTTGTGGGAGGAAAAAACCGCAAAATCCACGTCAAGCGTTGACAGGTCGAGAGGCATGTGCGCGCTGGACTGGCATGTGTCGAGCAGGATGAGCGCGCCGACCGAACGTGCCGCGGCGGCGATGACCGCCACCGGCGAGATCGCGCCGGTCACATTGGAGACGTGGGTGAAGGCAACGAGTCGCGTATTCGGGGTAATGACCGACAGCGTCTCCAGGTCGATGCGCCCGTCGGGAGTCAGATCGAGCCACGCGAGCTCGGCGCCGGTTCGCGCGCACAGCTGCTGCCACGGGACGATATTCGCGTGGTGCTCCGCCCGCGTACACACGATGCGGTCGCCCTCCCCCACCCGCAGTGCGGCGGAATCGGTGCCGCCGATGCCCTGGGAGGCATTGCCCATGCCGATGGCGACGAGGTTGATCGCCTCGGTAGCGTTCTTCGTCCACACGATCTCATCGGGAGCGCCCCCAATGAACGAGGCAAGGGCTCCTCGGGCGCTCTCGAAGGCGTCGGTGGCCTCGTCGCCCAGCAGGTGAGTGCCCCGATGAACGGCCCCGTTGCGGAGGCGGTAGAAGTCGGCCTCGGCGTCGATGACGCACGTGGGTTTCTGCGAGGTCGCCGATGCGTCGAGGTAGGCGATCGGTGCGCCGCCGCGCCCGACGCGTTCCAGAATCGGAAAATCCGAACGAATCGCGTCGAGCTCGGCGGCGGTGAAGTCGGTCGGCACGGTGATCAGAGACCCAGGTACTTGTCGTAGCCGTTCTCTTCGAGCTCGTCTGCCAGCTCAGGTCCGCCCTGGGCGGCAACCCGGCCATCGACAAACACGTGAACGTGGCTGGGCTTGATGTAGCGCAGGATGCGCGTGTAGTGGGTGATGAGCATGATGCCGCAGCCAGTTTCACCGTGGACGCGGTTGACGCCTTCAGAGACGATGCGCAGGGCGTCAACGTCGAGACCGGAGTCGGTCTCGTCGAGGACCGCGAAGGAGGGCTTGAGGAGCTCCATCTGAAGGATCTCCAGGCGCTTCTTTTCTCCACCCGAGAAGCCGACGTTGACGTCGCGCTCGGCGAAATCGGGATCCATGCGGAGCTTTTCCATGGAGCCCTTCATGTCCTTGACCCACGAGCGAAGCGCGGGCGCCTGACCGTCAATCGCCGTCTTGGCGGTGCGCAGGAAGTTCGACACGGACACGCCGGCGACCTCCACGGGGTACTGCATGGCGAGGAAGAGGCCTGCCTTCGCGCGCTCGTCAACGCTCATCTCGGTGATCAGTTGGTCGTCCAGCCATGCCTCGCCCGACGTGATCTCGTAGTCCGGGTGGCCGGCCAGCGCGTAGGCCATGGTGGACTTACCGGAGCCGTTGGGGCCCATGATGGCATGGATCTCGCCGGAGTTGATCGTGAGGTTGACGCCCTTGAGGATTTCCTTGGGGCCTTCGGCGGTCTCGACGGAGACGTGCAGGTCCTTGATGCGAAGAGTCGACATGTGTATTCCTTAAAGCTCAGTTGGTACGGGACTTGGCCAGCTCGGCCTCGACGGTTGCCATGAGGTGGTCAACCACCTCGGGGACACCGATCTGGTTGATCAGCTCGGCGAAGAAGCCGCGCACGACCAGTCGGCGCGCCTCGTCTTCGGCAACGCCGCGGCTCATCAGGTAGAAGAGCTGCTCGTCATCGAAACGGCCGGTCGCGGAGGCGTGCCCCGCCCCCTTGATCTCCCCGTTCTCGATCTCGAGGTTGGGCACCGAGTCGGCCTTCGCCCCCTCGGTGAGTACGAGGTTGCGGTTCAGCTCGTAGGTATCCGTGTCGTCGGCTGCCTCGCGGATGAGGCAGTCACCGATCCACACCGAGTGAGCGTCCTTGCCCTGGAGGGCACCCTTGTAGGTGACGCGCGAGTAGCAGTTCGGCTGGGAGTGGTCGACAAAGACGCGGTGCTCAAGGTGCTGGCCGCCGTCCACGAAGTAGATGCCGAGCATGCTCAGCTCGGCGCCTGGGCCGCGGAAGTCCGTATCGGCGCACAGGCGCACGAGGTCGCCGCCGAAGGTGACGACGATGTGGGTTAGTTTCGAGTCACGGCCGAGCGCGAGGCGCTGGTTGGAAGCGTGCACGACGGTGTCGTCCCACTCCTGCAGGGACACGACGGTCAGGTCGGCGCTGTCGCCGGTCTCGACCTCCACTGTCTGGTTGAGGCCCGCGTCCGCGCTGCCCGTGTGCGACAGGATGACTGTCGCCTTGGAGAAGGCGCCGGCGCGCACCACGATGTGTTGGGCGCGCGTTCCGTTGATGTCGCGGACGTTGATGCGGATCGGTCGGTCGAGCTGAGTGTCGGCCGGGATGTCGACGATGGTCGCGGTCTCGAAGCCGTTCCACGCGACGACGGCAGTGCGGTCACCGGGGGCCAGGACGGTGCCCAGCCGCTTGTCGGCACGCGCGACGGTCTCCACGCCAACGCCTGCGGGGGCTTCCACCGATGCGGGCGCGTCACCCGCGTCGTAGTTGGCGGGTTCGAAGAGGCGTTCGATCCGACGCATCGGCGTGAATCGCCAGTCCTCCTCGCGTCCCCCCGGAACGGGAATCTCATCCAGGCGGAAGGAGGTTGGGCGGTCCGCGCGCGAGGGGTGGGCCTTGTCGCGAGTGCCCGCGCCGTGCGAGTGCGCCTTGTTCATGGTGTCGACAATAGTGTTGGGGGTGGTCATCAGCCGACGGATCCTTCCATCTGCAGTTCAATGAGGCGGTTGAGCTCGAGGGCGTACTCCATGGGAAGCTCTTTGGCGATGGGCTCGACGAAGCCGCGCACGATCGTCGCCATGGCCTCGTTCTCGTCCAGGCCTCGGCTCATGAGGTAGAACAGCTGGTCGGCGCTCACCTTGGTCACGGTGGCCTCGTGGCCCATCTCGACGTCGTCGGTGCGCACATCGACGTAGGGGTAGGTGTCGGTGCGGGAAACCTTGTCCACGAGGAGGGCATCGCACAGCACGTTGGACTTGGAGTGGCGCGCGCGCGCGTTGACTTGAACGAGGCCTCGGTAGGAGGTGCGTCCGCCACCGCGCGACACGGACTTGGAGACGATCGACGACGAGGTGCGGGGTGCCATGTGCACCATCTTCGCGCCGGTGTCCTGCTGCTGGCCGGGACCGGCGAAACCGATGGAGAGGGTTTCGCCGCGGGCGTGTTCGCCCATGAGGAAGCAGGCGGGGTACTTCATGGTGATCGCGGCACCCATGTTGCCGTCGACCCACTCCATGGTACCTCCCTCTTCGACGATCGCGCGCTGGGTCACCAGGTTGAGCACGTTGGTCGACCAGTTCTGAATGGTCGTATAGCGCACGCGCGCGTCCTTCTTGACGAAGATCTCGATGACGCCCGAGTGCAGGGAGTTCTCGTCGTAGATCGGGGCTGTGCATCCTTCGACGTAGTGAACGTAGGAGCCTTCGTCGGCGATGATGAGCGTGCGCTCGAACTGTCCCATCGCGGAGGTGTTGATCCGGAAGTACGCCTGCAGCGGGATGGTGACGTGAACCCCCTTGGGCACGTAGACAAAGGATCCACCGGACCAGGCCGCAGTGTTCAGTGCCGAGAACTTGTTGTCGCCGGCGGGCACGCACTTACCGAAGTACTCCTCAAAGATCTCGGGGTGCTCGCGCAGGCCGGTGTCCGTGTCGGTGAAGATGACACCCTGACGCTCCAGGTCCTCCTGGATCTGCTGGTAGACAACCTCGGACTCGTACTGCGCGGCAACACCGGACACCAGGCGTGACTTCTCGGCCTCGGGGATTCCGAGGCGGTCGTAGGTGTCGCGAATCTCCTCAGGGAGGTCTTCCCAGTCGTTGACCTGGCGGTCCGTGGGACGCACGTAGTACTTGAAAGCGTCGAAGTCCACGTGGGACAGGTCCGGCCCCCACGCGGGCATGGGCTTACGTTCAAAGAGCTCTAGCGCCTTGAGTCGCCGTTCCCGCATCCACTGGGGTTCATCTTTGACGTCCGAGATGAATCGAACGATTTCTTCGTTAATGCCGGTGGGGACGTCCTTTGAATAGTCGTCGGAGTCGTGCCATCCGTACTCGTAACTGCCGATGGAACCGATGATCTCGTCATCGGTCATACGACGGTCCTCAGCGCCCGAGGCGGGTGCCTGCGTCATTGTTGTATCAACCTCTCGTTCTTACCTGTGTGCTACTTGCGTCGCACATTCCTCACCCCCGGGCGGATGAGGGGCATCCCCACGGGAATGTGGGTCGTGCACACGTGCCCTCCGCCGGCGAGCGTGGAAAGTCGTTGGACGTGGACGTCGAGGAGTTTGCCGAAGGCAATTGTCTCGGCGTCGCACAGCTGCGGGAAATCGCCCGCCACGCTCTGGATCGGGCAGTGCCCCTGGCAGAGCTGGACCGCGAGGGTGCCTCCCCCGATGTCGCGTACCGTCGCGGCGTAACCGTCTTGGGTCAGCGCGTCGGCGAGCGCCTGGGCGCGCACGCGAGGATCCGAACCCGCGTCGCGAACGATCGGCGCGTAGCGCCGCTCGATCTCTCGCGAGCGTGCCGCTGCGAAGGATTCGACGGCTTCCTCGCCGCCGACCTGTCCGAGGTAGCCGAGTGCCTTCGATGCGAGGTCGGAGTAGCCGTCGGCGAGATGAACGTGCGCGCGTTCGGTCGCGACGTAGTGCCGTGCAGGCCGACCCCGTCCGCGTTTGGTCGGGGCGTTTGGCTCCCGTTCGACTATTTCTTTGGACTCGAGCAGCAGCGTGATGTGGCGCCGAACGGCAGCCGTGGTCAGGCCCAGAACCTTCGCGATTGCCGACGCCGTGACGGGTCCCTTCTCGACGATGAGATCGAGCACCTGCTGCCGAGTTGTGGCGTCTGCTTCTTCTGCCACTTCTCCTCCGCTCCGGCGCAGCTGCCCTGCGCCTGTGTGTGCTTGTCTCACGGGAAGAGTCTACGCTAATTTCGATAGATCGGCGTTGCGAAAAGCCCGATAAGGTGTTATTCCTCCCACACGTCCAGGGACCTAAGACCTATTTGTTGATTGCTAGCGCATCCACGGAGCATCCGGGGACCGCAGTCCCTCCCACTGCCGTCCCCGCGCCGCGTGGGCGGCCAGGATTCCGAGGACCGCTGAGGGGTTGTGAAGACGCCCGGCCGCCACCATGTCGAGCGCCTCGGTCAGGCTCACCCACGCGTAGATCATCGCAGCCTCTTCGTCCTCACGCGCGAAGCTCTCGGCTGCCTGCGTCAGGTCTCGGGCGAGAAAGATCCGCAGCGGTTCCGTCGTACCCCCCGGGGAGGTGAAGAAGTCGACGAGGACGTCCCACCGGCGCGCTGTCAGGTCTGTCTCCTCGGCAAGCTCGCGCCTGGCGGCGACCAGGGGATCCTCACCGGCGATGTCGAGCAGGCCGGCCGGTATCTCCCACAGGAGGGCGCTGACGGGATGGCGGTACTGGCGCAGGAGCAGAATCTCCTCGGCGCCGCGCTCGCCACGCATCGCGACGACCGCGACCGCTCCGGGGTGGCGGGTGTACTGACGCACAACGGGCGCTTCCCCGTCGACAACGACGACATGGTCCTCCACGACGTCGACGATTCGTCCGCTCCACACGGTGTGACGCGACGTGACCTCGCGCGATGTCTTCTCGTCGGAAATCGCGAGAGCTTCCTCATGGGACAGGAAACGCATGTCCCTCCTCCTGTCTTTCGTGTTAACGCGCTGCGTCCAGGGCGCCTTCCGGATTCAACGGGACGGGTGGCAGGTTCGACGAGGCGCGAGAGGGCGCATCGAGACGCATCCACCTGCGGCCGCGTGTCCTACTTCGTGCTGGGTACGACGGATTGAGCGCCGTTGCCGACGCCGAAAGCGCGCGCACCGGAGCCGCCGTGGGCGAGGGCCAAAGCGGTGTCGACTGCGGCGAGGGTCGTGCCCACCGAATCGACCGTGGTAACGCCCGTCGCCGAGCCTCGCAGGTAGGTAATCATCGCGTCGCGGCTGGAGGCGTCACCGACCACGACACCGGAGGTCGAGCCGACGGCCTGGGCCAAGCCAGCCCAGGCATCGGAGCTCTTCGAAACTGCGGAGGGAGAGGCTGTGGCCTGCGGCTGCGCCTGCGCACGCGCTCCGATGGCAACGAGCGTCGAAGCACCACCGGCTGGGTCCTCGTCGACGGTCATAATGGGGGTGGACTGGTCGGTGAGAATCTGACGAAGCAGGTCGGTTTCCGCGCCCGTTGAGGATAGAACCTGGGCGATGGCGTATCCAACGATACCGTCCGCACTGGCTGTCTTCGCACCACCCGAGCTGAGATGCGACGCCAGCGTCGCAGACAGCGTCGTACGATACTGGCTCATGGAGGTTGACTCCCAGTTGTCCGTCAGGCTGACCCGACCGACAACGCTTGCGCCGGCGTCGGTCAGCGTTGAGCGAATCGCGCTGACGTCGTCCTCGGAAGCTCCCGGCAGCACGACAAGGGCAACCTGGCGGCCCGCAAGCGAGCCCGCGAGAGTGGAGGAGGCCAGTGCTTTCAACCCGGCCGCTTCGGCTTCTGCGTGCGCGCTGGCCGCAGGGTCCACGGTCGTGGTCGCGCCGGAGGAGCTCACGCCCGCGCGAATCCGGGTTTGCAGCGGTCCCGCGCCGAGTACGACGCCAACCGCCAGGGCGACGAAAATACCGATGATGGACACGACGTGGTAACGGAAGTTGATCATAGGGTTCCCCCAGCAAAGTGCGTGAGCGAGGACAGCAGGGACGTCACAGGTTCGAGAAGATCGTGCCCCCAGGGCGTTGACCAGAGGGCCACGCCCATCAAGCCGATGGCGACCAGGGCGAGCAGGACGAGCGTCCATCCACGAGGACGAGGACGGAAGGTTGCCGCGACCCCGCGGGCGCCGATTAGGCGAGATCCGGCGGCGAGGCGGGAGAAGAAGGCCGGGGCGACGAGCGCCCGGCCAGCGTCGACGAGCTCATTCTCTCCATAGGAGACACCGACGGTGACGATCGCACTCGCTGAGGAGTGAGCCGCCACCACGATCGCTGCATCGACGGACGTGCCCGCCATCACGACGGACTCGTAGACGACGCCCATTTTGTCGAGCCTCTCGGCACCCGGTGCCAGACCGTCGCCGCCAACGCGCACGATGAAGGTGCGGGCGCTCCGGATCGCCTTCTCGCTCATGAGGTCGGCGTCTCCGATCACCGCGTCGAGGGGCACGTGCGCTGCGAGCGCCACGTCAGCGCCGGAGTCGACGGCGATAATGAAGGGTGCAGCTTCGGCACGCCAGCGAGCGAGCGCACGCAACTCCTCGCGCGCCTCGGCCGATCCCGTGATCAGCACAATGGGGCGGTCACCGACGCGCGGGAGCGCGGGGACGTCAACGCCTCTGAGCACCGTGGCTCCGTCCTTGGCAAGGTAGTCCTCTATCGCGCCTTCGAATCCCGCAAAAAGCGTCGCGGAGTCGGCCACCTCAACGTCCAGGTCATCGCGGGTGACGGCTTTGCCGGTGGCGATCACCGTGCCATCCAGGAGCACCTTTCCCCCGACGAGCGTGACCTCCTGCCCCTCGCGCAGGGACATGATGTCTTGGCCGAGATCATCCACGAGGGTGATTCCCGCGTCAAGGATGACCTTCGGCCCCATCGCTCGCGTGCGCCCGGTCAGCGACGGCTGGGCATTCAAGATCGCACTCGGACCCGCCGCGACCAGCGCCTCGGCGCTGTCACGGTCCAGGTCCGCGACGTTGATGACCGCCATGTCGGACTTTTCGAGGCGCGTGGCCAGGTGCTTGGGCCGGTCGTCGATGCGGACGCGCCCCGACCTCGGTCGCGCATCCCGTGAAAGTGTCTCGCTCATCCCTGCGATTGTGACACGGCGGAGGCCAAGACGTGCGAAGCGTGGCGGCGCGCCGCCTCTGAGTGCGGATCGCCACCCATCATGCGCGTCAGTTCCGCCTCGCGCTGCGCGCCTTGGACCGAGCGAACGCTGGTCGTTCCGTTCTCCTTCTCGATGACGAGGTGCTGGTCGCCGAATGCGGCCACCTGGGCGAGGTGCGTGACGACGATGACCTGTCGCGACTGGGCCAGGCGCTTCAGGCGGGCGCCGACCTCGGTCGCGGTCTGGCCGCCGATGCCCGCATCGATCTCATCGAAGATGAAGGTGGAGGAGGCCTCGGTTTGCCCGAGCATGAGTTCGAGTGCGAGCATGACGCGTGACAGCTCACCGCCTGAGGCTCCCTGGCCGAGCGGGCGGGCGGGCGCGTGCGGGTGGGGCTGGAGGCGGAACATGACCGTCTCGCAGCCGTGGGAGGACGGTTTGGTCGCGCCAAGGTCAATGTGTAGGGTCGCGTCGGGCATGGCGAGGGCGTGCAATTCCTCGTTGACGCCCGCGGCGAGTTTGCGCGCCAGGCGCGTGCGTGACTGGGTGAGGAGGCGCCCGCGGGAGAGCACGCGTTCCTGGGCGGAAGCGAGTTCCTGTTCGACGAGGGCTGGATCCGAGCTCGGCTTCGAGAGCTCGGCCACGCGTGCGTTGGCGTTCGTCCTCCATTCCAGCAGCGACTCGATGTCGGCCGCGCGCCCCCGCAGTGCGTCTCTCATCGCGGCACGTCGCGCGTGGATTTGCGCGAGCCGGGCCGGGTCCGCATCAAGGTGGGACAGGTAGGAGGCCGTGTCGTCAGCGAGCGCTTCGAGTTCGAGCACCTGGCTGCGCGTGCGAGCCACCATCTCAGCCAGGCTTTCGTCAAACCGCAGCGCTTCGTCGAGTCGCGCGTAGGCGCTGCGGGTCGCCTCAAGCGCGCCAGCGTAGTCTGAGCGCTCGTCCCCTCTCAGGCAGGTCACACACTGTTCCAGCAGCGCTCGCAGATCTTCGACGTTGGTCAGGCGCGCGGCTTCACGGGTGAGCTCTTCCTCTTCGCCCACGTGAGGATCGAGTTCGTCAATCTGAGCGATCGCCGAACGCAGGTCCTCGAGTTCTTCTGCTCGCTCGCTCGCGTCAAAGCGCAGCGAATCGAGGCGCCGCTTGACCTCGACCGCCTCTCGGAATGCCGAGCGATACTCCTTCAGGAGCGCGCGGTGTTGCGCGCCCCCGAACTGATCGAGCGCGCGGCGTTGGGCGGCCTCGCCCGTGAGTCGGATCTGGTCAGCTTGGCCGTGAATCGTCACCATCGCCCCGACAATATCCGACAGGGCCGAGGCGGGAACGGGCCGTGACCCCAGGTGTGCCCGCGAGCGTCCGGCTGCTCGGACGCTGCGCCCGACGATGAGTTCTCCGTTCTCGACGACGCCGCCGAGTTCCTCGACCGCTGCCTCGATGTCGGCAGGGACCGAGAAAATCCCGTCAACGCTGAGGCTTTCCTCGCCGCTGCGCACGAGCGCCGTGTCCGCGCGCGCACCGAGGAGGAGCTGGAGGCTGCTGAGCACCATCGTCTTGCCGGCTCCCGTCTCGCCGGTAACGACGGTGAGTCCGGGGGCGAAGTCGACGTGAGCTGAGGCGATAACCCCGAGGTTGGCGATATCGAGAGATTCGATCACTGTCCCCCGTCCCTCCATCCGCGGGCCGGTAGGTTGAACTTGTTGACGAGGCGCGCCGAGAAAGGCGTGTCGTCAACGCGCACGAGGCGAACCGCAGAGGCGCCGACACGCGCCCGCACGACAGCCCCCGCGGGAACGGTGATGCGTCGTAAGCCATCGCACCACATCTCCGGGTCGCTCCACGTGTCCTCCAGGACCACGATCTCCACGCACGCGGACGGCCCGACAACGAGAGGACGGGTGAAGAGTCCGTGCGCCGCCAGGGGTGCGACGACGATCGCCTCCGTATCGGGCCAGACGACCGGGCCGCCGGCCGAAAAGGAGTAGGCGGTGGAACCGGTCGGCGTGGAGAGGATCATTCCGTCGGCACCGTACGTCGACACTTCCTGCCCGTCGACGACGAGGGCGAAGTGAACTGGGTGGGCAACGTCCGTGTGCATGATAACGGCCTCGTTGAGCGCCCAATCGTGGGCTGTTGTCGCATCGGGACGTTCCATCGCCACATCGAGCGTCATGCGTTCTTCCACCGCGAAGTCGCCTTCGGCGATCTTGCGGGCGAGGTCCCCCGTGCCCGTGGCGGCGAGCTCGGTTAAGAAGCCCATGTGGCCGGCGTTGACCCCCAAAAGCGGCACGCCGAGTGCTCGCGCGCTTGACGCTGCGGCGAGGAACGTGCCGTCGCCGCCGATCGAGAGCACCATGTCGATGCCGCCGACTGCTGCGTCCTCGACGACGTCGATGCCGCGCGCCCGCAGTGCTTGCGCGAGCGTCACCGCGCTGGTGGCGGCGTTGGTGCGGTGGCGGTGACGAACCATGAGAACTCGCGTCATGACGTACCTCCTGCTGGTCCTTCAGCCACAGCCCGGCGGATGCAGCCGGTCAGGTCTTGCGCCGCGATCGGGTGCGGGTGGGAGCGGCGCATGTGAATGAAGTACTCGACGTTACCGCTCGGGCCGGGCAGCGGGGATGCGGCGACTGCGGCGATGTCGAGTCCGAGATTGATGGCGCAACGGGCCACCTTGTCGACGGTTTCGACGTGGTGCTCCGGATTGCGCACCACTCCCCCGCGGCCGAGCCGTTCTTTGCCGATCTCAAATTGCGGCTTGACCATGAGAAGAAAATCGGCGTCGGCCGCGGCCGCGGCGACCAGGGCCGGGAGAACGAGTGTTAGCGAGATGAAGGACATGTCACCGACAACGAGCTCGGGTGCCGGGGCGACTGTGGCGGGGTCGAGCGTGCGCACGTTGGTTCGATCGTGGACCTCAACGCGGGGGTCGGCCTGCAGCTTCCACGCGAGCTGCCCGTAGCCGACATCGACGGCCACGACTGATGCTGCTCCGCGCCGCAGCAGGACGTCGGTAAAGCCTCCCGTCGATGCCCCCGCGTCGAGGGCTCGACGGCCACGGATACGCGGAGCCCGATCGCCGAGCGCGTCGAGGACGCCGGCAAGCTTGTGTGCGCCGCGCGAGACGTAGTCGGCCTCGTCTGACTCGGCAACGACGATTGCCTGGGCGGGGTCCATCTGGCGCGCTGCCTTGAGCACAACCTGGCCGTCGAGTTTGACTCGCCCTTCTTCGATCATCCGCGCTGCGCTGGAGCGGGACGGGGCGATCCCGCGGCGCACCAGCTCGGAGTCGATGCGTCGCAGTTTCACTCGCCCGTCCCTCTCACCGTGCGGACAGTGGGATGTGGCGAGGCGCCGGCAGCCGCCGCCGCATCGGGGCCGGACAGCGCCTGGCGCAGCTGCGCCTCGATCTGCTTCAACGTCTCGGCCTGGGAGGGGGCGTCAAGCAGATCAAAGCCGACCAACCGCGCTTCGACCTGTGTGCGTAGGCTCATCGCTCCTCGTCGTCCAAGTCCGCTGTGCGTGCGAGAAGCTCTTCCAACTCTTCTTCGCCGGGCAGGAACGTGGGCGTCTCTTCTCCCGGCTCGGGCAGCTCGTCCGCCGTGGCGGTGGCTGCGAGGATGTCGTCTCCGCGTTCCTCGCCCGCGGCTGCTTCGGGCGCGCGCACGATGCCGGACGGATCGTCGTTGTCCACGACGCTCATCTCGGGGCATGTCACGGGCTCTCCGGCCGCGTCCGCGTACTCCCAGGCGGCTGCGGCAAGTGCGCGGTAAGAGTCGATCGACACGGTGACCGGCACAGTGAGCTCGACGTCGTCGAGCATCAGCGAACCCGAACGGGTGACCTTGGCGACCTGCGAGACGCCGCACGTCCACGTGCCATCGCGGTGGTGTTTCGGCGCGGGGTGAGACTCCAGGAGTCCACGCATGTCGATGGCGAGGTAACTCGGGCGCTGGCCACGCGGGGCTCGGATGACGTCACGAGCCTGGTGCACGCCGGTCAGCACGTGCATGGCGGGAATGCCAGCGGCGACCGCACCCATGATGTCGGTTTCGAGGCGGTCACCCACGGCCAGCGGGTTCGTCGCTCCGACCAGCGCGCTGGCGCGCCGATAGATTCCGGGCTCGGGCTTGCCTCCCGCTGTGGGGCGCTTGCGGGTCGCGTGCGTGATGGCGCGCACCAGCGAACCGTTGCCCAGCGCCTGGCCGCGCTCGACCGGCAGCGTCGCGTCAAGGTTCGACGCGTAGAAAGCTGCGCCCCGCTCAATGGCGAAAGCACCCTCGGACAGCGCCGCCCAGTCGACCTCCTTGTCGAGGCCCTGAACCACGGCGGCCGGCGACTCATCGGCGCTGCCCACCAGCGTGAAACCCTGTTCTTCGACGGCGAGACGCAAGCCGGGGCCGCCGAGGACAAACACCTTGGATCCCTCGTCGAGTTCTTCGGCCATGATGGCGGCGATGTCCATGGCCGAGGTCATGACCATGTCGGCGTTCGCATCGAAATCCATCCCGTTCAGCTTCTCAGCCACCTGGGCAGGCGTACGCATCGCGTTATTGGTAACGAATGCTGAGCTCATGCCCGCCTGACGCGCTTCGATCACGGAGGCGGCGGCGTGCTCGATGCGCTCATCGCCAGACCAGGCGGTGCCATCGAGGTCGAGGAGTGCGCAATCGAACTCTTCGGCGAGCGCCGATCCGGAGTCTCGCAGCGCCGAGCGCTTATTGTCGACATCGGCGTCCTGGAAGAGGGCAACGTCAATAATGTCCGTATCCTCGACCGGCGCGGGCATAGCTTCGAGGACGTCGGCTGCCTCGGCGTCCCTTCCGAGTTCGGTGAGGCGTTCGGCCTTGACCTCCATCAGGCGGCGTCGGAGCTCGTCGTCGGCTGCCTCAGGCAGTACTGCGAGCGCATCGTCGACGATGACAAGGCCGACGTCCGACTGTCCTAGGTCGGCGCGCGCCCCGGAAGAGACGAGGACCAGTTCGACCTGTTCGGCGAGATCGAGACTTGTGGCGTCGGTTGCCTCGATGATCTCCACAGCTTTGTCGGGGTGTCCGAGGCCTCGCTCCGCATCGGCTTCGATAGCCCTCAGAGACGAGTCCGCCCTCATGCGGCGCACGGCTCGCACCTCGCGCAGCGCCTCCTCGTAGCGTCCCGACGCATAGGCCGTCAGTGCGGCAGCCTCACGCACCACGTCGACGCGACCGGCTCGGCTCACGGCCGCCTGCGCGTGCTGATACGCGGCCTCCGGGTCGAGGTCGATCAGCTGCCCGGCCAGCACGAGGTGGCGAGCGACAATGTCACGGTTGGGGCCTGACAGCGTCGTCAGCGCGCGCAGTGCCTGCGCATCTAGTTCGTCAGCGCTGACACCTGCGGGAATAGTCGGCTCATCACCGTTGGGAGCAACGTACTCCTCGATGGACGAGTGGTTCTGGTACTTGGAGTCCTGACGACCTCCGCACTCCTCACGGAACCCACCGCGGCGTTCGTCGCGATCGAAGCGAGCCCCACCGCGGCGATCATCACGACGCTGATAACCACCACGACCACGACCACGCTCATCACGATCCCCGTAGCCCGAGCGCTGACCATCACGGCCACCGAAGTCCCGACGCCCACCATCGCCGCGCTCCTCACGGAACCCACCGCGGCGTTCATCGCGATCGAAGCGAGCCCCACCGCGGCGATCATCACGACGCTGATAACCACCACGACCGCGACCACGCTCATCACGATCCCCGTAGCCCGAGCGCTGACCATCACGGCCGCCGAAGTCCCGACGCCCACCATCGCCGCGCTCCTCACGGAACCCGCCGCGGCGATCATCACGACGCTGATAACCACCACGACCGCGACCGCGCTCATCACGATCCCCGTAGCCCGAGCGCTGACCATCACGGCCGCCGAAGTCCCGACGCCCACCATCGCCGCGCTCCTCACGGAACCCACCGCGGCGTTCATCGCGATCGAAGCGAGCCCCACCGCGGCGATCATCACGACGCTGATAACCACCACGACCATCGCGGGAATCCTCGCGGTCGCTGAAGCCACGCCGTTCGCCCCCGCCACGTTGATCACGCCACTGCGGTTGGCGCTTCTGATAGCCACCACGGCCAAATCCGCCGCGTCCCTGAGTGTCATCTGCCATGGTGCTTAACCTCTATTCCTGCGCCCGCCGGGGCGTCGATATCATCTGTGCGCTGCGCGCGTTCAATGAAGCCATCCTAGTCGACGAACGCGTCCGATGTGGTGGCAGGTGTGATTTTGGAGAGGGACGGCACGGTTGTGTCTTTGTGGGTGTGTGTGGGCGGACCGGGGCGCCCCTCTCGTGTGGGGGTGTCCCGGTCCGCTTGTTTGGTGTGTTGTGGCGGTGTCCTACTCTCCCACAACCTGTCGGTTGCAGTACCATTGGCGCTGCCGGGCTTAGCTTCCAGGTTCGGAATGGTGCTGGGCGTTTCCCCGGTGCTGTGACCACCACAAGTTTTGTTGTTCAACCGCCCCCCTGGGGTTTGCGTTGTTGCGCGTCCCGCGTTCTTTCGGGGGGTGTGGGTTGATCGTGGTTTGTATAGTGGTTGCGGCTTTTGCTGCACGGCCCGCCCCCTTGTGGGGGGGGGTGCGTGTTGTTGTTTAGTGTTGGCCCATTAGTACCAGTCGGCTCTCGAGCACCTCGCGGTGCTTCCACCTCTGGCCTATCAACCCGCTCGTCTGGCGGGGGCCTCTCACCCCACGGTGGGGGCGTGGAAACCTCATCTTGGAGCAGGCTTCCCGCTTAGATGCTTTCAGCGGTTATCCCTTCCGAACGTAGCTAACCAGCCATGCACCTGGCGGTACAACTGGCACACCAGAGGTTCGTCCATCCCGGTCCTCTCGTACTAGGGACGGCCCTCGTCAAGTTTCCTGCGCGCACAGAGGATAGGGACCGAACTGTCTCACGACGTTCTGAACCCAGCTCGCGTACCGCTTTAATGGGCGAACAGCCCAACCCTTGGGACCAACTCCAGCCCCAGGATGCGACGAGCCGACATCGAGGTGCCAAACCATGCCGTCGATATGGACTCTTGGGCAAGATCAGCCTGTTATCCCCGGGGTACCTTTTATCCGTTGAGCGACCACGCACCCACGTGCCATGGCCGGATCACTAGTTCCTGCTTTCGCACCTGCTCGACCCGTCGGTCTCACAGTCAAGCTCCCTTGTACACTTGCACTCGCCACCTGATTACCAACCAGGCTGAGGGAACCTTTGAGCGCCTCCGTTACATTTTAGGAGGCAACCGCCCCAGTTAAACTACCCACCAGGCACTGTCCCCAACCCGGATCACGGGCCAAGGTTGAGGTGACCGCTTGAACCAGAATGGTATTTCAACGACGACTCCACCACCGCTGGCGCGGCGGCTTCACAGTCTCCCACCTATCCTACACAAGTCCAAGCGAACACCAATACCAAGCTATAGTAAAGGTCCCGGGGTCTTTCCGTCCTTCTGCGCGAAACGAGCATCTTTACTCGTACTGCAATTTCACCGAGTTCATGGTTGAGACAGCGGAGAAGTCGTTACGCCATTCGTGCAGGTCGGAACTTACCCGACAAGGAATTTCGCTACCTTAGGATGGTTATAGTTACCACCGCCGTTTACTGGGGCTTAAATTCACCGCTTCACACCCCAGGGGGGTGTTAACAGTTCCTCTTAACCTTCCAGCACCGGGCAGGCGTCAGTGCGTATACATCGCCTTACGGCTTCGCACGCACCTGTGTTTTTGATAAACAGTCGCTTCTCCCTATTCTCTGCGACCCCACAACCCCACCCCCACGCGCGGCGGAGGGAAGTCACGGGGTCCTCCTTATCCCGAAGTTACGGAGGAATTTTGCCGAGTTCCTTAACCATGATTCACTCGAACGCCTCGGTATACTCTACCTGACCACCTGAGTCGGTTTAGGGTACGGGCGCGTCATGCCCTCACGTCGAGGCTTTTCTCGGCAGCATAGGATCACCACAAGTCCACACACGCGTGTGTCCCTCATCAGTTCTCACCCACAATGTCCCCCGGATTTACCTGAGGGACGGGCCACAACCTTAAATACGCACAACCATCGGCGCACTGCAGCTACCTGTCTGCGTCACCCCTGTTAACACGCTTGCCTACCATCACCGGGACCCCAAGACCCACACACACCACCACCACCCGAAAGCGGAGGCGGGGCGCGGGCAGATTGGTTAGCACAATGACGTCAGCATGGACGGTCACAACGCGGTACCAGAATATCAACTGGTTGTCCATCGACTACGCCTGTCGGCCTCGCCTTAGGACCCGACTAACCCAGGGCGGATAAACCTAGCCCTGGAACCCTTAGTCAATCGGCGCTGCGGATTCTCACCGCAGAATCGTTACTCATGCCTGCATTCTCACTCCCACACAATCCACCAGAAGTCCCCTCCAGGCTTCACCTCGTGCAGGACGCTCCCCTACCCAACAACACACCAGCACTCCAGTTCCTGGCGCCAGCATCACATGTTGTTGCCACAGCTTCGGCGGTACGCTTGAGCCCCGCTACATTGTCGGCGCAGAACCACTTGACCAGTGAGCTATTACGCACTCTTTCAAGGATGGCTGCTTCTAAGCCAACCTCCTGGTTGTCACCGCGACTCCACATCCTTTCCCACTTAGCGCACGCTTAGGGGCCTTAGCTGATGATCTGGGCTGTTTCCCTCTCGACTACGAAGCTTATCCCCCGCAGTCTCACTGCCACGCTACACCTAATGGCATTCGGAGTTTGGCTGACGTCAGTAACCCATCGGGCCCATCGGCCATCCAGTAGCTCTACCTCCACCAGGGACCACGCAACGCTGCACCTAAATGCATTTCGGGGAGAACCAGCTATCACGGAGTTTGATTGGCCTTTCACCCCTACCCACAGTTCATCCCCCAGGTTTTCAACCCTGGTGGGTTCGGTCCTCCACACAGTCTTACCTCTGCTTCAACCTGACCATGGGTAGATCACCCCGCTTCGGGTCTAGAACACGCGACAAACGCCATCTTTCAGACTCGCTTTCGCTACGCATACCCCACACGGGTTAAGCACGCCACGTATCACTAACTCGCAGGCTCATTCTTCAAAAGGCACGCCATCACCCCACAAGGCTCTGACGGCTTACAGGCACACGGTTTCAGGTACTATTTCACTCCCCTCCCGGGGTACTTTTCACCATTCCCTCACGGTACTATGCACTATCGGTCATCAAGTAGTATTTAGGCTTACCAAGTGGTCTTGGCAGATTCACACGAGATTCCACGAGTCCCGCGCTACTCGGGCACCACATCCACGCCACACAACACAGGTCC
Organism: Schaalia odontolytica; assembly: GCF_024584435.1. Taxonomy (GTDB): domain Bacteria; phylum Actinomycetota; class Actinomycetes; order Actinomycetales; family Actinomycetaceae; genus Pauljensenia. The sequence goes on along the minus strand of NZ_CP102197.1, from coordinate 636,524 downwards.
GCTTACACGACTCTCACGCTCTCCGGTCAGCCATCCCAGACTGTTCAACTCCCAACACAATGCGACGCGACCCCCCGGCAGAAGGATCCAACATGGCCCCACAACACCAAACACGCAACGGCCGCCGCCTCTGACACGCATCTGGTTTAGCCTCCTCCGCTTTCGCTCGCCACTACTCACGGAATATCTTCTCCTACGGGTACTGAGATGTTTCACTTCCCCGCGTTCCCCCCACCACCCTATACACGTTCAGATGATGGTAACCCAGCACAACCCAGGTTAGGTTCCCCCATTCGGACACCCTCGGATAATAACGCTCGCTCGCCAGCTCCCCGAGGCATATCGCAGGCCGCAACGTCCTTCATCAGCTCTTGATGCCAAGGCATCCACCGAATGCCCAACAAAACTAAACAAAACACAAAAAACAGTACAGAACAAATATGCTCGCAACCACTATACAAATCACAAACAACCCACCACACACAACCCACGCCCAAAACCTCAGGCGGGTCATGCAGGCCAACCACCACAACAGGTGGACGCCAACACGGTGTTGAACGTGAACCCGACAGCGTGTCTGCTCGCGACAACTTCTATGCCCAACCCCAAAAAACGCACCCACACCCACCACCCACTAGCGGGCAGTGAACACATGCGAGCACAAGAAGAACAAACCCACACACCAACCACAAAAGGCCACCATGCACGCTTGCTCCCCACAAAAAGGGCTCCCTAGAAAGGAGGTGATCCAGCCGCACCTTCCGGTACGGCTACCTTGTTACGACTTCGTCCCAATCGCCAATCCCACCTTCGACCACTCCCCCCGCAAAAGCGGTTAGGCCATGGGCTTCGGGTGTTACCAACTTTCGTGACGTGACGGGCGGTGTGTACAAGGCCCGAGAACGTATTCACCGCAGCGTTGCTGATCTGCGATTACTAGCGACTCCACCTTCATGGGGTCGAGTTGCAGACCCCAATCCGAACTGAGACTGGCTTTAAGGGATTCGCTCCACCTCACAGTATCGCAACCCTCTGTACCAACCATTGTAGCATGCGTGAAGCCCAAGACATAAGGGGCATGATGATTTGACGTCATCCCCACCTTCCTCCGAGTTAACCCCGGCAGTCCCCCACGAGTCCCCACCATCACGTGCTGGCAACATAGGGCAAGGGTTGCGCTCGTTGCGGGACTTAACCCAACATCTCACGACACGAGCTGACGACAACCATGCACCACCTGCACACGACCAACTAAATGCCACCACATCTCTGCAGTGCCGCCGTGCATGTCAAGCCTTGGTAAGGTTCTTCGCGTTGCATCGAATTAATCCGCATGCTCCGCCGCTTGTGCGGGCCCCCGTCAATTCCTTTGAGTTTTAGCCTTGCGGCCGTACTCCCCAGGCGGGGCACTTAAAGCGTTAGCTACGGCGCAGAAACCACGGGTGGCCCCCACACCTAGTGCCCAACGTTTACAGCGTGGACTACCAGGGTATCTAATCCTGTTCGCTCCCCACGCTTTCGCTCCTCAGCGTCAGTAACGGCCCAGAGACCCGCCTTCGCCACCGGTGTTCTTCCTGATATCTGCGCATTCCACCGCTACACCAGGAGTTCCAGTCTCCCCTACCGCACTCAAGTCAGCCCGTACCCACCGCACGCCCCCAGTTAAGCCAGAGGATTTCACGGCAGACGCGACCAACCGCCTACAAGCCCTTTACGCCCAATAATTCCGGACAACGCTCGCGCCCTACGTATTACCGCGGCTGCTGGCACGTAGTTAGCCGGCGCTTCTTTACCCACTACCCTCACCACAACCATTGTTGCGGCTTGACCATGAGCGAAAGAGGTTCACAACCCGAAGGCCTCCATCCCTCACGCGGCGTCGCTGCATCAGGCTTGCGCCCATTGTGCAATATTCCCCACTGCTGCCTCCCGTAGGAGTCTGGGCCGTATCTCAGTCCCAATGTGACCGGTCACCCTCTCAGGCCGGCTACCCGTCAAAGCCTTGGTAGGCCATCACCCCACCAACAAGCTGATAGGCCGCGAGCCCATCCCCCACCAGAAAAACCCTTTCCACCAACCCCCATGCGAAGACCAGTGAATATCCAGTATTAGCACCCGTTTCCGGGCGTTATCCCAAAGAAGGGGGCAGGTTACTCACGTGTTACTCACCCGTTCGCCACTCATCCACCCAACAAAAGCTGAGCTTCAGCGTTCGACTTGCATGTGTTAAGCACGCCGCCAGCGTTCGTCCTGAGCCAGGATCAAACTCTCCGAACAAAAACACAAACGTTAAAGCCCAGAAAAACCAACCAAACAAAACCGCCTGGCCAGCAATCCCAACCAAAAACACTCAAAAACAAAAAACAGGCATAAAAAACAAACAAACACACTATCGAGTTCACAAACAACACCCACACACCCCAGACAACCAAGCCACAAAACCCAGCCACCACAGCGGTGAACCACCACCACAAACCCACAAACAAGCTCGCGGCGACAGGTGAATAATCTACCCACCCCCACACCCAAAGTCAAACCCAAACCATGTAACCCCCACCACACACCCCACAAACACCCACAACACAACGAAAAAGGGGCGTGCGGCCGACGCCGCACGCCCCTCTCTGCGCACACACTCAGTGCAGTTCAAGCACCGCCAGATTCTTGCGTCCCTTGCGAATGAGAGCCAAACCACCGGCAAGAACGTCACTGGCGTTCAGAAGCGCATCTGGGTCCTCGACCTTGACGTTGTTAACGGAGGCTCCGCCCGATGCGATCGTCCGACGAGCCGCAGTCTTTCCCTTCTCGAAGCCAAGGGCCACCAGCGCGTCCACAACCGTTGCTTCTCCGAGCGACAGGCTCGCACGCGGGAGGTCAGCCGTCGCCGCAGCAAGCGTCGCGGCGTCGAGGGTCGCGAATGTCTCCCCCGCCCCACAGCGCCTGGGTCGCGGCAAGAACTCGCTTCAGCTGGTCTGCCCCATGGACCAGTTCCGTCACCGAGGCGGCCAGGGCCTTTTGCGCGGCACGCTGGTGGGGCCGCTCAGCGACCTCAACGGCAAGGGCTTCGATCTCCTCGCGCGACATAAACGTAAAGATCTTCAGGAAACGCACGACGTCCTCATCGGCAACCTGCAGCCAGAACTGGTAGAAGGCATACGGTGTCATCATCTCAGGATCGAGCCAGATCGCTCCCCCCTCAGACTTTCCGAACTTGGTGCCGTCAGCCTTCGTGATGATCGGGGTCGTCATCACGTGAGTCTCGGCTCCCTCGACCTTGCGGATCAGGTCGACGCCGCCGACCATATTGCCCCACTGGTCGTTGCCTCCCGTCTCCAGGGTGCAGCCCTCTCGGCGGAAAAGTTCCAAGAAGTCGTTGGCCTGGAGCACCTGGTAGGAGAACTCGGTGTAGGAAATGCCCTCGTCTGAGGCGATGCGGCGCGCCACGATGTCCTTGCCCAGCATCGTGCCCACGCGGAAGTACTTGCCGATCGTCCGCAGCAGATCGATCGCGCTCATTTGCTCGGGACAGCGCGCTCATTTGCTCGGTCCAGTCGAGGTTGTTCACCATCTGAGCCGCGGCCGGCCCCTCGAAGTCCAGGAAACGGGATATCTGCGCGCGCAGCCGATCCGCCCAGCCCTGGACGACATCGGTGGGTTGCAGCTGACGTTCTCCGCTCTGGCGCGGATCACCGATCTGTCCCGTTGCTCCTCCGACCAACGCGAGAGGGCGATGCCCCGCGAGCTGCAGGTGACGCATGACGATCAGCTGTACGAGGTGCCCGTGGTGCAGGGATGGCGCCGTTGGATCGTAGCCGCAATAGAAGGTGACAGGCCCGGAAGCGAGGTGGGCGCGAAGCGCCTCAAGGTCCGTGTGCTGCGCGAGCAGCCCACGCCATTGCAGGTCGTCCAGAATGTCTGTCACGAAAGTTATCCTTCCTTACGAATCCAACAAAATTGTTGCGTTTCCAGTGTATCGGCTGCGGGCGCGCGGCGTGAGCTCAGCGCGGACGCATCCCTCGCCCAGCGAGGAGCGCACGCCACGCGCGAGGTCAGTTCACGGCGGCGCTCGCCCACTGCCTCGCATCCCTCAGGCAGCCGCAGGCTTCCTCGATCTGTTCGGCCACGCGCACGGGTGCCGTGCCCCCTCGTCCCGCGCGTGCCCTCACTGATCCGTCCACGGTGAGAATCGAACGCACCTCGGGGGTCAGGTGGGCCGAGGCGCTGGAAAGCTCCTCGTCGGTCAGGTCAGCCAGCTCCACTCCCCTAGCCTCGGCGAGGCGCACGCAGGTCCCCGAGATCTCGTGAGCGTCGCGGAAGGGAACCCCTTGCTTGACGAGCCATTCGGCAATATCGGTGGCCAGAGAGAAGCCCTGGGGTGCCAGCTCGGCGAGTCGATCGAGGTGAATGGTCATCGTCTCGATCATGCCGGCGACGGCGGGACACAGGACGTCCAGGGTATCTATCTGGTCGAAGACGGGCTCCTTGTCTTCCTGGAGATCCCGGTCGTAGGCCAGGGGAATTCCCTTGAGGACCGTGAGTAGACCGGTGAGATCTCCGATGAGGCGACCGGCCTTTCCGCGCGCGAGCTCGGCAACGTCGGGGTTCTTCTTCTGTGGCATGATCGAGGATCCGGTCGAGTAAGAGTCATCGAGCGTCACGTAGCCGAACTCCTTAGTGTTCCACACGACGATCTCCTCCGACAGCCGCGAAATGTCGACTCCCACCTGCGCGCAGACGAAGGAGAACTCCGCAACGACATCGCGAGCGGCGGTGCCGTCAATCGAGTTGGGAACCGAGTCTGAGAAACCGAGGGCGGCGGCGATGCGACGAGGATCCATGCCGAGCGTGTTACCTGCCAGCGCCCCCGATCCGTAGGGCGAAATCGCGGCCCGCTTATCCCAGTCGCGCAGGCGATCAATGTCGCGTAGAAGCGGCCACACGTGAGCCAGCAGGTGGTGAGCAACCAACACTGGTTGCGCATGCTGCATGTGCGTGCGCCCGGGCATCACTGCATCCCCCGCACGCCGAGACTGGCTCACCAGGGCGTCGGCGATATCGAGGACACGTCCAGCGAGGTGGCGAGCCTCCTGCCGCAGATAGGCACGGATGAGTGTCGCAATCTGGTCGTTGCGCGAGCGACCGGCCCGCAGCTTGCCCCCCAGCGTCGCGCCCGCACGCTCGATGAGGCCCCGTTCCAGCGCCGTGTGTACGTCCTCGTCAAGCGGCTCCGGCAGGAAGGATCCGGAGGCCACGTCGGCGTCCAGCCGTGCCAGAGCGTCATGCATGTCCGCGCATTCGGCATCGCTCAGGAGGCCGACGCGATGAAGCTCGTCGGCGTGGGCGTGGGACCCGGCGATGTCGACATGAGCGAGCCGAAAGTCGAAGTGGGTCGATACGCTCAGCGCGGCCAACGCCTGCGAGGGCCCTCCCGTGAAGCGACCACCCCACAGAGAAACGTGCTGTTCGGACTTCGACATGGGAGACCTCCTGTGGCTGAGCGTTGTGCGTCGCGCGTACGTCTAAGAGTATTCGAGATGCTGGCGTGCCGCCGATGGCCACACGAGAGGCACCTCGCCCCGAACCTTGACCCACGTGGCGATGACGACGAAGAGCATCCAGTTGCCTTCGAAGAGGAGCCGCGACTCGGTGAAAGACTGAATGAACATCGCGATCATCAGCACGGCCGGGATGACGTCCCACAGATTGTCGTCGATGTGAGCGACGGCGACCTTGACGACGCGAAACAGGGTCCATACGATCGCTCCGGTGATGATCGCGGCTCCAACGAAACCCGTGGTCAACGCGGCCTCGACGTAGACGTTGTGCGCCTGGTTGGTCGCGGTGCCGTCGTTTCGGATCACGAGCGAGGAGAAGGGCTCAATCGACGTGGGCCACCCGATGAACCAGCCCCACCCCCCGATGGGATGCTCGGCGATCAGGGCGGCGGCGCGACGCCAGATGATAGAACGCCCGCTCATGTCCGGGCTACGTCCAAAAGCGTCGGCGATCATGTGCCTGGCGAAGAACGCTCCGACAGCGGCCGCGATACCTACTGCGGTGAAAGCCCCGATCACTCGCAGACGCCAGCGAACGGGGACGCGGCGCTGAACGACGAGCCCAACGATCACCAGGAAGCAGCCGACGGTCGACAGGGCGACCGTCGCTGACTGCGTGAGCAGGAGGACCGCCCCGCAAGCAGCAAGCCAGAAGACGGTCGCGGTCCGGGCGCAGCGGGTCTGCATGTAGCGCAGGATGAGGCATACGGCGAGAAGGAGAGCGACGAAGGCCAGCGGATTTCGATTGCCCGGAAATCCTTGAATCGGTCCGCCGATAAGAAGACGTCCCTCGACCCAGTAGTACGAGGCCGGCAGCGTTCCTCTGCCCCAATAGGTCGGAGGCGCGAGCGGGCCCTGCCCCGTGAGGGCGACGATGGCCTCGAGTATGAAGGATGATCCGATGATCCATTGCAGGGCAAGGATCAACGACTCGACGAGGGAGACGAGGTCGAGCGCCACGGCTATGGCGATCGACACGAGTGTCAACGACACTTGGATCGCCGAATACTCGAGGCTGAGCAGCGGCGACGCCGACCACGCACACGTCAGGGCACACCAGGCGACGAAGAGGCATATCGTGGTTGGAAAACGCCGCAGCTTCAGGGAACGGCCCGAGACTCGAAAGAGCACGACGAAAAAAGCGAGGAGGATCAGCATGGGAACCAGCGAACCGATGTCTCCGAAGATCCCCCGCACCCCCTTGCCCGCGAAGCCCACAAAGAACATGCCCGCGACCGTATAGCGCATCATCCGGGCGCGTAGGGCATCCCCCCGGTCGGTGTCTGCGGTGGCATCGATCGCAGCGCTCGCTTCGTAGGTCATACACGACACACTATGCGAGGTGGGAGCGCCATTCCCGGCGCTCCCACCTCTTGAAACCCAACTGAAACATTCCCTGTGAGAACGCCCTCAGCAAAGTCTCAGTAGCCCATGTTGACTCCGAAACGCACGTCGCGTGCGGCAGCCAACTTCGATTGCATGCCGTAGATGTCGATGAAGCCCCTCGACGAGGACTGGTCGAACGTGTCGCCCGTCTCATAGGTTGCCAGGTTGAAGTCGTAGAGGGAAGCCTCGGAGCGACGCCCGTTCACGGTGGCTCGGCCGCCGTGCAGCACCATGCGAATATCGCCGCTCACGTATTCCTGAGTGTGCTCGATGAAGGCGTCCAGCGACTTCTTCAGCGGCGAGTACCACTGCGCTTCGTACACCAATTCGCCCCAGGTCTGCTCGAGCTGGCGCTTGTAGCGGTGCTGCAGGCGCTCGAGGGTGACCGCCTCGAGGGCCTGGTGAGCCTCGATCAGCGCAACGGCCCCCGGCGCCTCGTATATCTCGCGCGACTTGATGCCCACGAGGCGGTCCTCCACCATGTCGATGCGGCCAATGCCCTGAGCCCCCGCCCGACGGTTCATCTCCTGGATCGCCTCCAGCGGGCTCACCGGGCGCCCATCGATGGCCACGGGGATACCCTTATCGAAGGTGATGACAACCTCGTCGGGCAGCGGCGGATACGTCGGATCGTCGGTGTAGACGTAGACGTCCTTGGTCGGCGAGTTCCACAGGTCCTCGAGGAAGCCCGTTTCGATGGCGCGGCCCCAGACGTTTTGGTCGATCGAGAAGGGGTTGTGCTTCGTTGTTTCGATGGGCAAGTTGTGTTTCTCGGCGTAGTCGATCGCGACGTCGCGGGTAAGCGCAAGATCGCGGACCGGGGAGATACAGTCCATGTCCGGCGCCATCGAGGTAATGGACACCTCGAAACGCACCTGATCGTTGCCCTTGCCCGTGCATCCGTGCGCGACGGTTGTCGCGCCGAACTCGCGCGCAGCCTTGACCAGGTGCTTGACGATCACCGGGCGCGATAGCGCAGACACGAGAGGGTACTTACCCTCGTAGAGGGCGTTGGCCTTGAGGGCGGGCATGCAGTACTCGGATGCGAACTCGTCGCGAGCATCGGCAACGTAGGCTTCGACCGCGCCGCAATCGAGGGCACGCTGGCGAATCACCTCGAGGTCCTCACCGCCCTGGCCGACGTCGACGGCGACGGCCACAACCTCGCGGCCGGTCTGTTCGCCGATCCATCCGATCGCGACCGAGGTGTCCAGTCCTCCTGAGTATGCCAGGACGACGCGGTCTTTACTCGACATGTGGGTTCCTTCCAGTTGTTGGGTGTGTGGGCCTAGGCCGAACTCTGGTCGGCGAGGCGGTGACTAGTTGTCGGGGAGGGCGCCGGGTTCGGCGAGAGCCAGGAGCATGCGTTCGACGTCGGCGGCAGCGGATTCGCTGCGGCAGATGACGAGGATTGTGTCGTCGCCGGCGATGGTTCCGGCAATCTCGTCCTTGCGTGCGGCATCGATCGAGGACGCCAAAAGATTGGCGGCGCCCACCTGCGTGCGCAGAACGAGCTGGTTACCGACTTTGACGGAGGTGACAAGTAGGAGCTGACACCAGCGTGCGAGGCGCACGTTCGCGGCTTCCCCGTCGTGGGTTGCCCCTCCATCGTGGTCGGGGACCGTGTAGATGAGGGCGCCGGAGGAGTCGCGGATTTTCGTGGCGCGCAGGTCCATGAGGTCGCGCGAAAGCGTCGTCTGCGTCACCTCGATGCCTCGCTCAGCGAGACGGCTGCGCAGGCCCTCCTGGCTCCCGATTGATTCGGTGGCGAGAAGATCGCGGATCATCTCGTGCCTGGCACTCTTTGTGCCGGGAAAAGCTACCGTGACAGTCATATGCATGACTATACATCCAGATGCATATCCCTGCGCGAGCGTGCGAAAAATGCGGGTGGGCACCGTGGGTGCCCGCCCGCGTCTGCCCGTGATGCACTCAGGCCGACAGCTCCGCAATAATGCCGTCGGTCCACTGGTCAATGGCCTCCCAATCGCGGAAGTCGCCCTCGACAACACCGGCGAGACGGGCCACCGAGCGCTCACGCAGCGACAGCAAGGAAGGCTTGTAGCGGCCGGGAAAGGTCCGCAGATCGCGACAGTTGACGTGGGTCAGCAGCGGGCCCACGCGCGTTGGATCCTGCGGCGCATGCTTCGGAACTCCGTTCATGCCGACCGAAAATGCCCACACCGGCTTGCCCTGCAGGTCATCACCGAAACGCTCCATGAAGTCGTGGGCCTCAGGCATCCACTGGAGAATGTACACCGCCGAGCCGACGATCACGGCATCGTAGGGGGCGACCGTAGCGACCTCGGAGGGGGCGATGCGATCGACCGTCATACCCGATTCTTGAAGCCTCTTGGCGATGGCGTCGGCGACATCATCCGTCGCCCCGTGCTTGGATGCTGCAGTAACAAGGATGTGCATGCTCTCATGGTAGTGCGAAGACCGGCCGAAACCTCGCACGCAACACCCCAATGAGTGGGGCACCACACGTGAGATTCGACCGGTCATTCGCGGCGCGGCGGTCAGGCGCGCAGAGAGGCTCCGAGAACCTTCGAGGCCTTCGCCACGACACGCTCGCGCACCTGCGCCGACTCCTTGGCGGTGAGCGTGTGATCCGATGCTCGCAAACGCACGGCGAAGGCGAGCGAACGATAACCGGACGGGACCTGGTCCCCCTCGTACATGTCGAAGAGAGTCACCGCCTCGGCCAGCGGCGCCGCGCCCTGACGGACCACCTGCTCAACGCGCGCGACGGGAATGTCGGCCGGGACGACGAGCGCAATGTCTTCCTTGGCGAGAGGGTACGTGGACACCCCCTTGACCTGAACTGGTTCGGTCGACATCTGCCCGATGAGGGCATCCATATCGATCTCGAAAGCGCAGGAGCGGGCGGGCAGGCCGAACGCGCGACAGGCGGCCGGAGAGAGCTCACCTGCAAGCGCCACATCGACCAGGTCACGGCCCGCGCGAACAAAGACGCGCGCAACCCTGCCGGGGTGGAAAGGCGCGACCCGCGCGGGATCGGTGGCCGGAGTCGGCATCGGGGCTCCCTTGTGCGCGGCCGGAGACTCCACCCACGCGCGCGTCACCTCGACACGCACGCCAAGCCCGCGTGCCACGGAGCGAACATACTCCAGGGCGTCCGCCCAATCGAATGCGCGTGCCTGGGAGAGCACCCCGGAGCGCTGCGCATTCCCGGTCAGAACCCCGCCGATGTGCCACGGCTGAGCGGGAATTCCCGCCTCGAGCGCGGCAAGAACCTCATCCGAGGGACGCTGGTCGGCGCCGGGCAGCTCGGCGGGCACCGTTCCCTGCGGTTGGGCGACCTTCGCCACCTCGAAGATGGCCACGTCCGCGTTCGAGCGAGCGACGTTACGGCCCGCGACGTCCAGCAGCGTATCGAGCACCGAGGTGCGCAGCCACGGAGAATCGTCGGCCATGGGGTTACGCAAACGCAGGGCGCTCCGGCGGGGGTCGGAAGAGGCGATGCCCTGACGATCCCACGTGTCGCAGACAAAGGGATAGGACTCGACCTCCACGAGCCCTCCCTCCGCCAGCGCCGCGGCGCTCAGACGCCGGGCCTTCTGGGCGAGCGTGAGGCCGATACCGGCGGGGGCGCTCGGCAGAATCACGGGGATCTTGTCGTAGCCGTCAAGGCGGGCGATCTCCTCGACGAGGTCAGCCGGCATCGTCAGATCCGGACGCCACGACGGGGCGGTGACCTTGATCGCTCCATCCCGGGGCTCATCGACGACGCACCCCACCGCCCTCAAGAGTTCGGCGATGCGCTCCGGGCTGTGCGACACACCGGTCAGGCGCTCGGCCTCGCCCATGGGCAACACAATGCGTACCGGATCGGGGCGCTGGTCGTTGTCGGTAACTCCCGGATCGACGTTCCCACCGCCGTAGCGAATCATGAGCTCAACGGCGCGCTGCGCGGCGAGCGCCGGCAGGGCGGGGTCGGTTCCCCGCTCGAAGCGCTTGGCCGCCTCGGAGTGCAGCTTGTGCCTGCGCGAGCTGCGCGCGATGGACACGGCGTCAAAGTGTGCGGCCTCGAAGAGAATGTCCGTGGTGCTCTCGCCCACCTCGGAGTACGCACCTCCCATGACGCCGGCAATCCCGATGATCCGAGAGCCCTGTGCGTGCGGAGAGTCCGTGATGAGCAAGTCCTGCTCGTCCAGCTCACGTTTCTCCTCGTCCAGGGTCACCAGGGTCTCGCCCGCTCGCGCGCGGCGCACGACGATCGGCGCTGCCAGCGCACCCAGGTCGTAGGCGTGCATCGGCTGACCCAGGTCCAGCATCACGTAGTTCGTGATATCGACGGCCAGGGAGACCGAGCGCATTCCTGCCGCTTCCAGGCGTTCCACCATCCACCGGGGCGTGGAAGCCGACGGATTCGTCCCGCGCACCACGCGGGCAACGAAGCGGTCGACGCCGAGGCGTGCGCGGATCGGAGCGTCATCGCAGAAGACGACCGGGAACCCCTCGTCGTTGGCTACGGGCGGGCACGAGGCGATGACGCCGGGAAGCCCCGGGTCCCTGAACGCGGCGCCCGTCGCGTGCGAGTACTCTCTGGCGATTCCGCGCATCGAGAAACAGTAGCCCCGATCCGGCGTCACGTTGATCTCCAGGACCTCCTCGCCCAAGCCGAGCCAGGAGACGATGTCGGTACCCACCGGCGGAATCTCGCGATCGGGGAAGAACTCCGGCAGGACGATGATGCCCGAGTGGTCCTCGCCCAGGCCGAGTTCGCGGGCCGAGCAGATCATTCCATCCGAGACGTGCCCGTACGTTTTGCGCGCGGCAATCTGAAAGTTGCCCGGAAGAACCGCGCCGGGCAGCGAGACGACAACCAGGTCACCGACGTCGAAGTTGTGGGCACCGCAGATGATTCCGCGGCTGGGAAGGTCCGAGGGTTCTTTGCCAGTTCCGGGGGCATCGTTGTACTCGCCGACGTCCACTCGGCAGTAGTTCACGACCTTGCCGTTCGAGGCGGTCTCCTCCGTGCGCGCAAGGACGCGACCAACGACGAGCGGTCCAACCACCTGAGCGGGGTGGATCTCCTCCTCTTCCAGGCCGACCTTGACAAGCGCCGCAGCCAGCGCCTCGGCGTCCGTTCCTTCGGCGACATCCACGTGGTCAGCGAGCCAGCTCAGCGTCACCATAGGCATGTCAGTTACCCCTTCCGTTGCATCCAAACTGCAGGGAGAAACGCACGTCTCCCTCGACGATGTCGTGCATGTCCGCGATGCCGTGACGGAGCATCAGCGTGCGCTCGAGTCCCATTCCGAAGGCAAATCCCGTATAGACCTCGGGATCAACACCGTTGGCGCGCAACACGTTCGGGTTGACCATGCCGCAACCACCCCATTCGATCCAGCCCGGGCCTCCCTTCTTCTGCGGAAACCACAGGTCCATCTCGGCGCTGGGCTCGGTGAAAGGAAAGTACGAGGGGCGCAGGCGCGTCTTCGCCTCGGGTCCGAACATCGCCCGGGCGAAATGATCGAGGACCCCCTTGAGGTGGGCCATCGTCAGCCCCCTGTCCACGGCGAGTCCCTCCACCTGGTGGAACACGGGCGTGTGGGTCGCATCCAGCGCGTCAGAACGAAATACCTTGCCCGGGCAGGCAACGTAGAGCGGAACGCCGCGGGAGAGCATGGCGTGAGACTGGACGGGCGACGTGTGCGTACGCATGACGAGGTGGCCGGAGTCCTCGCGCTCCCCACCGATGCTTCGTCCGTCGATGTAGAGCGTGTCCTGCATCTGGCGAGCCGGATGGTCGATGTCGAAGTTGAGCGAATCAAAGTTGAACCATTCGTGCTCGATCTCCGGGCCTTCGGCGATGTCCCAGCCCATGCCGACAAAAAAGTCGGCGACCTCCTCCATGAGCGTCTCGAGGGGGTGTCGCGCCCCCTGGGTGGAGCGCTGCGTCGGAAGCGTCACGTCGACGGCCTCCTCCACCAGCATGCGCGCCTCGAGGGCCGCGGCGAGCTCGGCCTTGCGTTCCTCAAGCGCCTCCGTCAGTGCCTTGCGAGCCTGCCCAAGGTTCTTGCCGGCGATGCCGCGCTTGGACGGGTCGAGCGTTCCGATCGTGCGGTTCGCGCTCACGAGTGGGGCTTGATCTCCGAGGAGGGCCACCCGCACCGCCTTCAGGGCGTCCAACGAGTCGGCTGCTTCAATATCGACCAGGCCCTGCACGCGAAGCGCCTCGACAGCTGCCTCGTCAAGAGGATCAAGGTCAGGGGCACTGCCAGCCATGTCCTGCTTCCTTCTTCTGTCCAACTGGGGTCATGTCCGCGTAGCTCTCACGCGCACCGCGCCCCATCTTACCCGTTCGCCCGTCCTCACAGCTCACCGGGTCCGCCATCGCGCTACGCTGTAGGACGTGAATGCGCTGATGCGCAACCGCCGTCTCACGGGAGGATACTCATGTCTCACGTCACGCCACCAGAGGACGCCACCGACTCGTCTCCGACTCCCTGTGCCCTGCCTGCCAAGCGCGTGCGCGTCCAGCACATCGCTCGCGCGAAGGCCGAGGGCATTCCCCTCACGATGCTCACGGCCTACGACTCGCTCACCGCGCCCATCCTGGAGGCGGCGGGAGTCGACATGTTGCTCGTCGGAGACTCTCTCGGCAACGTCATGCTCGGTCATTCCTCCACCCTCCCCGTCACGCTCGAGGACATGGAGCGCACGACGGCAGCCGTCGCCCGTTCTACCTCGCGCGCGATGATCATCGCGGACCTACCGTTCGGCACCTATGAAGACACTCCAGAGCACGCGTTTGCGTCCGCAGCCCGCCTCATGAAGGCGGGGGCGCATGCCGTCAAGCTCGAGGGGGGCCAGAAGCGAGCGCACATTATTTCCGCCCTGGTCGCCGCCGGAATTCCCGTGTGCGCCCACCTGGGCTACACCCCGCAGTCCGAGAACACCCTGGGTGGGCCTCGCATGCAGGGACGCGGAGATGGCGCGCAACCTCTGCGCACAGACGCGAAGGCGGTCGAGGAGGCCGGCGCCTTCGCACTCGTCCTGGAGATGGTGCCCGCCTCGGTCGCGCGGGAGATCACCCAAGCGGCGGCAATCCCCACAATCGGCATCGGGGCGGGACCGGATACCGACGGTCAGGTTCTTGTCTGGTCCGACATGGCGGGCTACTCGCAGTGGGTGCCCTCCTTTGTGCACAAGTTCGGCCAGCTCGGGCCGGCGCTTCGCGACGCGGCGAGCGACTACGTGGCAGCCGTGCGCGCCCGGAAGTTCCCGGGACCCGACAACTACAAGAACGATTAGGACGATACCAATGGAAGCATCAGCGCTGGCACGCCGCGCACCGCTGGGAACGCTCACGCCCGGAAGGGTCTCACCGATGCGGGCGGTTCCCGAGCATATCGAACGCCCCGAGTACATGTTCCACGACGGCCCCGAACGAGTCACGGCCTCGGACGTGAAATCCCCTCGCACCGTCGCTCGGATCCGCGAAGCCGGACGCATCGCGGCCGGCGCGATCGACGCGGTCGCGGCGGCTATCGCCCCCGGCGTCACGACGGACGAGCTCGACCGGATCGCTCACGAGTACATCATCGCTCGCGACGCCTACCCGTCGTGCCTGGGATACATGGGCTTCCCCAAGGCGATCTGTTCCTCGATCAACGAGGTGATCTGCCACGGCATCCCCGACGACCGTCCCCTGCGAGACGGGGACATCATCAACATCGACATCACCGCCTACAAGGACGGCGTCCACGGAGACACCTGCGCCATGTTCGAGGTCGGCACCGTCGACGCAGAGTCCCACCTCCTCATCGAACGCACGCGCAACGCGCTCATGCGTGGGATCAAGGCGGTTCGCCCGGGCCGTGAGATCAACGTCATCGGCCGCGTCATCGAGGCCTACGCCAAGCGCTTCGACTACGGAGTCGTGCGCGACTACACCGGCCACGGCGTGGGAGAGGCCTTCCACTCCGGCCTCATCGTTCCTCACTACGATGCGGCTCCCTCCTACGACACGATCATGGAACCGGGCATGGTGTTTACCATCGAACCGATGCTCACCCTGGGCACCATCGAGTGGGAGCAGTGGGACGACGGCTGGACTATCGTCACCGCCGACCGCTCCCGCACCGCCCAATTCGAGCACACGATCGTGGTGACCGAGGAGGGTGCCGACATCCTCACCCTCCCCTAGCCACGCACGGCGCGCGGCTCGCTCTCACAGTGCGGCACGGGCCGAGCCTCATTCGGTGACCTCGCCTACAATTGCGGTAGGGCGGGGGGAGGCCTCGTACCGGACGGCACACACGTCACCCAAGGAGGGGTCATGACCACGGTTGCATGCGGCATTGACATTGGAGGATCGGGCGTCAAAGGCGCGCTCGTTGATCTGGAATCAGGCGAATACGTTGGCGATCAGGTTCGTATTCCCACGCCCGATCCGGCGACGCCGGACGCCGTGGCGGCCGTGTGCCGCACGGTCATTGACCGACTGGGGGTGGGTCCCGACGTGCCCGTCGGGGTCACCTTTCCCGCGCCCGTCTTCGACGGTGTTATCCCCTACATGGCGAACCTTGATCAGTCGTGGGTCAACGTCGACGTTCGCGCCCTCATGGCGACTCACCTGGGGCGCCCCGTCGTTGCATTGAACGACGCGGATGCGGCGGGCATCGCCGAGGTCACCTACGGGGCGGCGAAGGGCCGCGACGGGGTCATTGTCTTTACGACGCAGGGCACAGGCATCGGATCGGCGATCATCGTCAACGGAACGCTGCTGACGAACACCGAGCTGGGGCACCTCGAGATCGACGGACACGACGCCGAGAAGATGGCCTCTTCTGGCCAGAAGACCGCGCAGGGCCTGGGCTGGGAGGAATGGGCGGCCCGCCTGCAGCGCTACTACAGCCACGTTGAGTTCCTGCTCAATCCGGATCTCTTCGTCGTCGGCGGCGGGGTGTCGGAGAACCACGACAAGTTCATGCCCCTCCTGTCGCTCAAGACGCCGATGATCCCGGCGAAGCTACTCAACACGGCGGGCATCGTTGGCGCCGCCTACTACGCCGCCACGAACCGCGCCTAGGTCCGGCACGTGTACGGGAAGGCCCCCAACGCAAGCGTTGGGGGCCTTCCCGGATCGGTCGGCCTGTACGCCGGGTTCTGTCCCGCGCCCCGTCTCCGGACAAGCGCGGCGGCGACCATCTATCTAGGGCCGTCGTTGCCGACGGTCTCCAGCAACCTACCCGCAGGCATTGGACGGGCCGCCCTACCTGCTGCTCGGTCTTGCTCCGGGTGGGGTTTACCAAGCCGACGCAGTCACCCGCGCCGCTGGTGAGCTCTTACCTCACCTTTTCACCCTTACCGCCACGCAACGCGACGGTGGTTTGTTTTCTGTGGCACTGTCCCGCGGGTTACCCCGGGTGGCTGTTAGCCATCACCCTGCCCTTCGGAGCCCGGACGTTCCTCGAGCGTTTCCGCGCGCGGCCGCCCGGCCGACCGATCCGTTGTCAGATTCTAACGCGCCCACCCTGCCAGCGCGATAGGCTGTCGGCATGCTCATGTGGTTGCCTCCATCGGAGGGTAAGAATGCCCCGGCCTCGGGACGCGCCTTGGCCGTCCGGTCTTTGTCCCGCCCAGACCTGACGGCAGATCGCCTCACGGTCTGCCGCAGCCTCGGGGCTCTCGGTTCGGGCCCGGACGCCGCCCGCGTCCTCGGGGTCGGTCCGAAGATCGATCTGGGGGCTAATACCGCGTTGGAAAGCGCGCCGTGCGCCCCGGCATCCCGGCTCTTCACCGGCGTCCTCTTCGAGGCGATTGAGTCCGCCGCGCCCGGGGTGCTGTCGGGCGTCGGTGCCGAGAACATCGCTATCTTCTCGGGGCTCTTCGGGGTCTTGGCCCCCAGCGACCCGGTCCCCGACCACCGGCTCGCAATGGGGGTGTCCTTGCCCGGGCTAGGTCGACTCTCCTCCTGGTGGGCGCCTCGCCTCGATCGTGTCTTGCGCGACGAGGCCGCCTCTCGCGTCATCCTCGACGCACGCTCGGGCCCCTACCGCGCCGCGTGCAAGGCCACCTGGGCACGCGTGTGGGAGCTGCGGGTGGAACGAGAGCGGGCGGGGACACGCGCCGTCATCTCCCACGACGCGAAACGATGGCGCGGCGCGCTCACGGGCGCTCTCCTGTCCGGCGGCGGCTGGGACACGTGGGAGACAACGTACTGCGAGCGGGCGATTTCGGACTCCGCGCGGGCGGTGGAGCTGGTTGACGCCCACGGCGTCACGCATCGGGTCATCGACGTGGAGTTTGGTCGGGAGAAGGCCACGAAGCAGGGCGGATCAACGCGCAGAGTTACGTTGGTCACGAACTGATCGTTACGCTATCCTTTTTCCGGAACCTGCAGGGTGCAGGCCCGGCTGATTCGTCGGCCATGAAGCGGAAACCATAGGCATGATCAACGAGGACTACCTGGCCAACATCCGGCCAACCCATCGCCAGCTCGAGTGGCAGAAGATGGAGATGTACGCGTTCATTCACTTCGGCATGAACACGATGACCGACCGCGAGTGGGGTGAGGGCCACGAGGACCCGTCGCTGTTCAACCCGGATCGCGTCGACGTTGACCAGTGGATGCGTGCCCTCGTGAGCGCGGGCATGACCGGCGTGATTCTCACGTGCAAGCACCACGACGGCTTTTGCCTGTGGCCCTCGGCCTACACCACACACACCGTGGCATCCTCGCCGTGGCGCGAGGGACGCGGCGACCTCGTCCGTGAGGTCTCGGACTCCGCGGCGCGCCACGGATTGAAGTTCGGCATCTACCTGTCTCCGTGGGACATGACGGAGCAGACCTACGGGCAGGGCCGGGCCTACAACGACTTCTACTTCAATCAGCTCGTTGAGCTCCTCACCCACTACGGTCCCGTGTTCTCCGTGTGGCTTGACGGTGCGTGCGGGGAGGGCCCCAACGGCAAGGTCCAGGCCTACGACTGGCAGCGCATCTACGACACGGTTCGCGCGCTCGCGCCCGAGGCCGTGATCTCCGTGTGCGGTCCGGACGTGCGCTGGTGCGGTAACGAGGCGGGAAGCGTCCGCGCGAACGAGTGGTCGGTGGTCCCCGCGTCGCTGCGCGAGGCCGAGCGCACGGCTGAGAACTCCCAGAAGGTTGACGACGGCGAGTTCTCTCGCCAGGTGGCATCCGCGGACGAGGACCTGGGTTCGCGCAAGGCGCTGGCCGACTACGACGGCCCGCTCGCCTGGTATCCGGCCGAGGTCAACACTTCCACCCGCAAGGGCTGGTTCCACCATGAGGCCGAGGACACACAGGTGCGTGGCGTTGACGAGCTGTTCTCGATTTGGCTGGGGTCCGTCGGCGGCAACGCGACCTTCCTTCTCAACGTTCCGCCGAATCGTCACGGGTTGCTGGCCGACGCCGACGTTGAGGTCCTCGCCCAATTGGGCGCCCGCATCGCTGACTTCCGTTCGCGCCGTATCGAGGCCGAGCGCAAGGACGACGAGGTCGTGACGCTGCGTTTTGCCGCCAATGAGCGCGTGAGTGCCGTGGTCCTGGAGGAGGACATCGCTCGGGGGCAGCGCATCGACGAGGCCATCATCTGTGCTCTCACCGAGGCCGGCGAGGAGTCAGAGATCGCCCGCGTCCACTCGGTGGGCTACCGCCGCATCGTGACGCTTCCCTCCCCCGTCGAGGCGCGGGTCCTGCGGATCGCGGTGGTGGCGAGCAGGCGGGGATTCCACCTGGCCGACGCCTACGCCGTGCGGGCGTGAGGGTCCTCAGCGCGGGGTATTTTCCGCCGTCCGCACGACGATCTGTGTCGTCTCTTCGGTCAGGTACACCTCGTCGGCGGGCGTCAGGCGGATGCGTTCGAGTTCCATAGGGCTCAGGTCTGCTGCGACGCCGATGCCGTAGCCGTCGCGAACCTCGATGACGGCCAGCGCGCCGTTGCGGCGGCGAGCCTCCTCGTATTCGTTCAGGAGATCGCTCGGAAGGCGATCGGTCAGCTCGCGGCGCGCGGCGATGACGCGCCGCAACTCATCGTCGGCTTCGGCCACGTCCGCCTGGAAGTCGGCCTTGATGCGCTCGATGTCCTCCGTGATCGCCTGGGCTTCCGCCTTCATCTTCTCCTGCGCCGCCCGTGCCGCCTCGACGCGTTCCTCCGCGTCAACCTGGTCGTCTTCCAGCTTGGCCAGGCGCCGGTCCATCTGAGCGATCTCGTGTTCCATGGCCGAGATGTCCCGCAGCGGCACCAGGTTGGCGTCGATGCGCCCCTGCTGGCGCGAGCGTCGCTCAGAAACCTTCGCGATCTCCTCCTCGATGCGGCGCACCTCCCGCCCGGTGTCGGAGATGACGGCGTTCTGGCTGATTGCGGCGCGTTGCAAATCGGCGACTCGACCCGCAAACTCGCGAACCGTGGCGTGAGCGGGGTGCGAATCGCGCTTGTGGCGCAGCGCCGACTCCTTTTGGTCAAGCTTCTGAAGCTCGAGGAGGTCGAGCTGGTCGGTGTACGTCGCTTTCACGCTAGTTCCCCCTGGGTGATTCGGTGGCTGGTCCATGGCTCGGTGACAATCGTAGAGACTTCGACGCGAACTTCCACACGGGCGTCGGCGGCCGCTCCGCGCAGTCGCCGGGCCAGGACGGGCAACCACGGGGACTCCGTGGCCCAGTGTGAGCCGCACAGCAGGGCGGGGCGCCCTCCCTCGAGGTGCTCCGAGGCTGGGTGGTGGCGCAGGTCGGCCGTCAGGTACACGTCCGCGCCAGCCTGGCGGGCGGCGTCCAGGGCGCTGTCGCCAGCACCACCGACGACGGCCACGCGGCGCACGGACGTCGCCTCGTCGCCTCCCACAAGCAGTCCGGTGGGACCCGCGGGAAGGACCGCGGCGACGTGGTCGGCGAAGGCACCAAGGGTCGTCTCGGGTACCGTGCCCACCCGCCCCAGGCCAATCTGGCGCCCCTTGGCGTCCGTGCCACAGGGTTCGAGGGGAACGGTGTCGCGCAGGCCGATGAGGTCGACGAGGGCGGTGGCGACGCCGCCCTCGGCGACGTCGGCATTCGTGTGCGCGTTGAAGAGCGCAATGTCGTGACGGATGAGCGTGGTAACGACCGCACCCTTGGGGTCTGAGGTCGGCAGGAAGGACGCCCCGCGCAGGAGCAGCGGGTGGTGGGTGATCACCATGTCATAGGGCGCCGCGTTCCCGGCGGGTCCGGCAACGGCCTGCCGGGCGATGGCCTCGGTGGGGTCGAGGGCGAGGAGGATCGAACGCACGGGCGCGGCCGGGTCTCCGACGATGAGGCCGACGCGGTCCCACGACTGGGCCGTCGCCGCCGGATACCAGGATTCCATGAGGGCCATGACGTCGCCGACGCTCCACGGTTGCTCAGCTGATGGCGCGGCCGGGCACGCCCGCGCAAGAGGTGAGGAATCTGTCATGCGTCAAGCATAGCGGAGGCCCAACAGGCAAGGGACCCTGCCCGCGACTATGATCACATCCGTGCAGATTGTGAGCCTTCTCGACCGCGGCCTGGTCGACTATACCCAGGTCGACGCGCTCCAGCGATCCACGCACGAAGCCGTCCTCGCAGGCGGCGAGGACACGATCATCGTTTCCCAGTTCACGCCGACCTGGACGGCCGGGCGCCACACGAAGCCCGAGGACATTCCCTCCACGACGATCCCCGTCATCCGCACCGACCGCGCGGGTTCTGCCACCTGGCACGGCCCCGGTCAGGTCGTCGTCTACCCCGTCGTGCGCCTGCGTGAGCACGTCGATCTCGTGCAGTGGATTCGCGCCGTCGAGGCCTCGGTCATCGACACCGTCCGTGAGGTCTGGGAACTGCCGGTGCACCGCGTCGAGGGGCGTGCGGGCGTGTGGCTGACCGAAGAGGGACGGCGCGACCGTAAGATCTGCGCGATCGGCTTGAAGGTTGCGCGCGGCGCGACCCTCCACGGCATCGCCCTCAACGTCGATATCGACCCGGCTCACGCCTTCGAGGGCATCATCCCCTGCGGTCTCACGGACGCCGACGTCACCTCCCTGTCATGGGAGGGCGTGGCAACGACCGTGCACGATGCCGCATCCGAGCTTCTCCCGCGCATGGTGGAGCGCATCTCCCCCTGCCTGGCGACCGCTCCCGCTTCCGTTTCCTACACGACGAGGTCACCGCTATGAGCACCCTGCCCGATCCCGAAGGACGCAAGCTCCTGCGCATCGAGGTACGCAACTCGCAAACGCCGATCGAGAAGAAGCCCGAGTGGATTCGCACGACCGCCAAGGCGGGTGAGAACTACCAGGACATGCGCGCTCTCTCCCACGCCAAGGGCCTGCACACGGTGTGCGCCGAGGCCGGGTGCCCCAACATCTACGAGTGCTGGCAGGACCGCGAGGCAACGTTCCTGCTCGGCGGCGCCCTGTGCACGCGCCGCTGCGACTTCTGCGATATCGCGACGGGGCGTCCCACCGAGTACGACAGGGACGAGCCGCGCCGCATCGCCGAGTCGGTGCGCGACCTAGACCTGCGTTACGTGACGATCACGGGAGTGACCCGCGACGATCTGCCCGACGGAGCCGCGTGGTTGTATGCGCAGACCTGCCGCCTCATCCACGAGTTCAACCCGGGCACCGGCGTGGAGCTGCTCGTCGATGACTTCCGCGGCCAGGCCGACTCGATCGACATGGTCATCGAGGCAGGCCCGCAGGTCTTTGCGCACAACCTGGAGACGGTGCCACGCATCTTCAAGAAGATTCGCCCCGCGTTCAACTACGAGCGTTCACTCGCCATGATCAAGCGCGCCCACGACGGGGGCATGGTCACCAAGTCGAACCTGATCCTGGGCATGGGCGAGACTCGCGAGGAGATCAGCGCCGCCATGCGCGACCTGCACGAGTCCGGCTGCGACCTGCTGACGCTCACGCAGTACCTGCGCCCCTCTCCCCTGCACCACCCGATCGACCGCTGGGTCCACCCCGAGGAGTTCGTTGAGCTGGCCGCGCAGGCCGAGGAGATGGGCTTCGCGGGCGTCATGGCCGGCCCCCTCGTGCGTTCCTCCTACCGTGCGGGCCTGCTGTGGGCCAAGGGCATGCGCGCACGCGGCTTCGAGATCCCTGAGCAGCTGCGCCACATCGCCAACTCCGGCTCCACGCTGCAGGAGGCCGGCTCCGTCCTCGCGCGCCTGAAGGAACGCTCGGAGCGTCACGCGGCCATGGAAGCCGCGAAGGCCGCCTCGGCCTCGTGAGGCCCGACTATTCGCCCGCGCGGGCGCTCGCCCGAGCTGCGCGGCGCAGCCCCGGTCGACTGTCCCTGGTTGACGCAGCAACGGGCGAGCGTTGGACCGTGTCGCAGTCCTTCGATGCTGTGGCGCGCCTGGCCGGCGCATTTCGGCGGCGGGGACTCGGGGCCGGAACCCGTATTGCGCTGATCGGAACAAACTCCGCGTGGCATTTCCTGTGCCACGCGGCAGCCTCCTGGCTGCACGCGGTGACGGTTCCTCTTTCTCCCCGATTGCCCTCCTCGGCGCTCGCGTCGATGTGTGTGCGGGTGGGTGTGACCTGGGCGTTCGTCGACGAGTCCGCATCCTTGCACGCCCGTGCGCTGGCCGACGCGGGGGTCCGAGCCTTCCCGTGGGACGACCTGCGCTCCTGGACGAGGCACGGCGGACCCATCGCGGGCGAACCCGCGCGCTGCGGCGCCGAGCTCGCGGCGATTCTTTTCACGTCGGGTTCAACGGGCATGCCGCGCCCGGTCGAGCTCACTCACGAAGTCATGTGGTGGGGATCGACGAACTTCCGCGAGGGCTTCGACTACGCGCCGACCTCGTCGGTCGTGGGCGTATGTGCGCCCGCGAGCCACATCGGGGGCTTCAACGGCACGTCGATGGACGTGTGGACGCACGGCGGCACCCTGGTCACCCTCGGTTTCCCGGGGTCTTTCGACGCGCGCGGCGTCATCGACGCGATCGAGCGCTACGGGATCACGATGATGTTCGCCGTGCCCGCGATCGTGCGTGCAATCCTCGATGAGCATGAGCGCGGCGGCGGGGACCTTTCGTCGTGGGTTCGTCCCCTCATCGGCGGCGACGCGATGACGGCGGACCTCGCCGAGGCGATGCGCTCGGTCGGCCTGTCCCCCATTCACGTGTGGGGCATGACGGAGACCTCCGGCGCGGGAACTGTCGCCACCCCAGATTCTGGCGCGCCCGCCGGATCACTCGGTGTTCCCTTCCCCTACGTAGACCTGCGCGTCATGGCCACCGACGAGCGCGAAGCCTGCGTCGATGAGATGGGCGAGATCTGGGTGCGCGGCCCCGGCGTCGTCAGCGGCGAGGAGTGGCTGCATACCGGCGACCTTGCTACGCGCGACGATGACGGCTGGCTGCACATGGTGGGACGCGCCCACCGCATGATCAACACCGCCGGAGAGCTCGTCGCTCCCCCGACGGTCGAGAGGGCTCTACGCTCTCTGGACGAGGTGTCGGATGCGCTTGTCGTGGGACTGCCGGATGGGCGTTGGGGGCAGATCGTCGCCGCGCTCATCGTGCCTTCTCCCAAGGGCCGCGCCCAGGCCTCGTCCCTGAGCGCCGACGCGCTGTCGGAGGCCCTGCGCGAGGCCTTGGCACCGTGGGAGAAGGTGCGGCGGATCGTGGTCGTGGACGAGCTGCCGACGACGGCGACGGGCAAGCCTGATCCGCTCGGGGCGGCGGAGCTGTTTTCGGCGTCGGAACGCTAGAGACGAGTGCGCGACACTTCACAATTTATGCGCACCACATTTAGGTAAGATTAGCCTTGCATAATTGAAGGAGAGTCTTATGCCCCGCCATCGCATCGTCATCATCGGCTCCGGTTTCGCTGGCCTGAGCGCCGCTCGTCGACTGAAGAAGGCCGACGCCGACATCACCATCCTGGCCCGCACGTCGCACCACCTGTTCCAGCCCCTGCTCTACCAGGTGGCCACCGGCATCCTCTCCGAGGGCGACATCGCCCCCACGACGCGCGAGATCCTGCGCAAGCAGAAGAACGTGACGGTTCTGCAGGCGCTCGTTGAGGCGATCGACGTCGAGACGCGCACCGTCAAGTGGCGCAACCACAACAAGTACGAGCAGACCGAATACGACACGCTGATCGTCGCGGCGGGTGCCGGTCAGTCTTACTTCGGCAACGACCACTTCGCGGTGTTCGCGCCGGGCATGAAGACGATCGATGACGCGCTCGAGCTGCGCGCGCGTATTTTCGGCGCGTTTGAGCTGGCGGAGATCGAGACCGACCCTGCTCTGGTGGGCAAGCTCCTCACCTTCGTCGTCGTGGGCGCGGGTCCGACGGGCGTCGAGATGGCCGGGCAGATCCGCGAGCTCGCCTCTCACACGCTGAAGGGCGAGTTCCGCAACATCGATCCGACGAAGGCCCGCGTCATCCTGGTGGACGGTGCCGAGCACCCACTCCCCCCGTTCGGCGAGCAGCTCGGCCACAAGACCGAGGAGGCGCTGGCGGGGCTCGGCGTCGAGATGAAGATGAACGCGTTCGTGACCGACGTGGACGCCGAGGGCGTGACCCTCAAGTACAAGTCCGGCGAGGAGGAGCGGATCGAGTCCGTGTGCAAGGTGTGGGCTGCGGGCGTGTCCGCGAGCCCGCTGGGCCGCGCGCTGGGCGAGGCGACGGGCGCCGAGGTGGACCGCGCAGGCCGCGTGACCGTCAACAAGGACCTCACGCTGCCAGGTCACCCCGAGATCTTCGTGCTCGGTGACATGATGGCCTTCCCCGGCGTGCCAGGCGTCGCGCAGGGCGCGATCCAGTCGGCGCGCTTCGCCGCCGACACGGTGGCGGCGCGCCTGGCGGGCCGCAAGCCGAGGGCGACGGAGTTCTCCTACTTCGATAAGGGGTCGATGGCGACGATCGCGCGCTTCAAGGCGGTCGTGAAGATGAGTAACACGAAGATGACGGGCTTCACCGCGTGGGTGGCCTGGTGTTTCCTGCACCTGCTCTACATCGTCGGCTTCAAGTCGCAGGTGGGCACGCTGGTGAATTGGTTCTTCAGCTTCCTCTCTGGCGCGCGCTCCCAGCGCACGACGACGAACCAGCAGATGGTGGGCCGCCTGGCCATGGAGCAGCTGGGCGCGGGAGCCTCCGGCAAGCTCGTCGCCGGCGAGGACGTGGTCGAGGAGCGCAGCCACGAGGCCTGAGCAGGCCACGCTCTGACGGTTTGCTCTGGCGCGCGGTCGAGAACAGTGGCAGCGCACTGACAAAACTGCAGGCAAATGGTGTGGGGCCGGAAGCACTTGCTTCCGGCCCCAGCCGTTTGTGGGCCCTACCGGGCTCGAACCGATGACCTTCTGGGTGTAAACCAGACGCTCTAGCCAACTGAGCTAAAGGCCCCACGCACGCGCCAATCTACCAGAAGCACCGCGCACGGTCATATCCGAGGCCGAGCGACACGGCACAGGACAGCGCTGCCGCGCCGAGGCCTCGTGATTGATGCTAGCGGCGCGAACGCGGACGCGCGGTCAGGCGCACCCCCGCCCAGGCTTCCCCCAGCGCCGTTGAGGTCGTCGCGTGCAGGCCAGCGATCCCCGCGGCCTCCTCCACGTCGCCCACGCGCACCGAGTTGGGGCGTCCGGCCTTGGGGATCAGCACCCAGATCAGCCCCCCGTCGTCCAGGTTGCTCATGGCATCCACCAGGACGTCCGCCAGGTCCTCCTCCTCGGCATCCTCGGCCCTCCACCACACGATCGCCCCGTCCACCACGTCGCCGTAGTCCACATCGACCAGGGCCTGGCCGGTCTCGGCCTCAACGGAGTCGCGAATCGAGCGGTCCACGTCGTCATCGACGTAAAACTCCTGCACGATCGCGCCGGATGCAAAACCCAGGCTCACTGCCATCGTGCAGCACCGCCCCTCATGGAGCCGAAGCTCAGTGTCATATCAACGTTCACGCCTTCATCCTAGGGCATGAGGCACCATCAAACGCAAGGGGCGCCTCTCAACGAGGCAACGATGCGGGCGAAGGAGGCTGACCAGCAGGTTTACCGAGCCACCGCGCCCAATCCTTTAGGTGCACGCGCCTCGGTGATACGCACGTCATAGTGCGCGGCCACGCAAATCGCTCGCACAGCACCGCCAATAGTGGGACAATAGTCCCGATATGTGCGGTGTCGCCACAGGGCACCGCCCACGCAGGCTGCGCGAGCAGCACCGAGTCAAGCGAGAAGGTACACCGTGAGCCAACTCCACGAGTTCCACCCCGTCGTCAACGGGCTGGTCCCCCAGGTTCCCGACAACGACCCCCAGGAGACCGCCGAATGGGTCGAGTCCCTGTCCGGACTCATCAACGAAAAGGGCGGTCCCCGCGCGCGCTACATCCTGCTGCATATGCTCGATGAGGCCCGGCGCAACGGCGTTCAGCTCCCCCAGGAGTACACGACCCCCTACGTCAACACGATCAGCGTTGATCAGGAGCCTTACTTCCCCGGCGACGAAGCCATGGAGCGCGAGTACCGCCGCTGGATCCGCTGGAACGCCGCCGTGCAGGTCACGCGCGCCCAGCGCCCCGGCGTCAAGGTCGGCGGACACATCTCCTCCTACGCCTCGGTTGCCACCCTCTACGAGGTCGGCCTCAACCACTTCTTCCGCGGCAAGGACCACCCCGGCGGCGGCGACCACGTCTTCTTCCAGGGACACGCCTCCCCCGGCCCCTACGCCCGCGCCTTCCTCGAAGGTCGTCTCTCCGAAGAACAGATGGACGGCTTCCGTCAGCAGGTGTCCACCGCCCACGGCCTGCCCTCCTACCCGCACCCCCGCCAGCTCGACCATTTCTGGGAGTACCCCACGGTCTCCCTCGGCTTGGGTCCCGCGGAAGGTATCTACCAGGCCTGGTTCGACCGCTACCTGTTCATGAACGGCATCAAGGACACCTCGCAGCAGCACACGTGGGTGTTCATCGGCGACGGTGAGATGGACGAACCCGAGTCGCGCGGCATGCTGCAGCTCGCGGCCCAGCAGCGCCTCGACAACCTGACCTTCGTCATCAACTGCAACCTGCAGCGCCTCGACGGCCCCGTGCGTGGCAACGGCAAGATCATCCAGGAGCTTGAGGCCTTCTTCAAGGGCGCGGGCTGGAACGTCATCAAGGTCATCTGGGGACGCGGCTGGGACCAGCTGCTCGCCGCCGACAAGGACGACGCGCTCGTTCACCTCATGAACGACACCCTGGACGGCGACTACCAGACCTTTAAGGCCAACGACGGCGCGTACGTGCGTGAGCACTTCTTCGGTCGCGACCCGCGCACCAAGGAGATGGTGAAGAACTGGACGGACGAGCAGATCTGGGAGCTCAAGCGCGGCGGCCACGACTACCGCAAGGTCTACGCGGCGTACAAGGCCGCCATGGAGCACACGGGCCAACCCACCGTCATCCTCGCCCACACCATCAAGGGCTACGCGCTGGGCAGCCACTTCGCGGGACGCAACTCCACGCACCAGATGAAGAAGCTGACCCTCGAGGACGCCAAGCAGCTGCGCGACCGCCTCCAGATCCCGATCACGGACGAGGAGCTCGAGCGCGATCCCTACCAGCCTCCCTACTACATGCCGCCGGCCGACCACCCGGCCCTGCAGTACATGAAGGAGCGCCGCGAGATCCTCGGCGGCTGGGTGCCTGAGCGTCGCCCCGAGCGTCAGCCCAAACTCCCCGCCCTCCCGACCCGCCCCTTCGAGGCACTGTCCAAGGGATCGGGCAAGCTCGAGGTCGCCACCACGATGGCGCTCGTGCGCCTCATCAAGGACATCATGAAGGACAAGGAGGTCGGCAAGTACTTCGTGCCGATCATCCCCGACGAGGCGCGCACCTTCGGCCTCGACGCTATCTTCCCGTCGGCGAAGATCTTCAACACGACCGGCCAGTCCTACACGCCCGTTGACGCCGACATGATGCTCTCCTACCGCGAGTCCGAGCAGGGCCGCATCATGCACACCGGCATCACCGAGGCCGGATCAGCCGCGGCATTCCAGGTCGTTGGCACCGCCTACTCCACGCACGACCTGCCGATGGTGCCGATCTACATCTTCTACTCGATGTTCGGCTTCCAGCGCACCGGCGACCAGTTCTGGGCGGCCGGCGACCAGCTGACCAAGGGCTTTGTCATCGGCGCGACCGCGGGCCGCACGACGCTCGCCGGCGAAGGCCTGCAGCACATGGATGGCCACTCCCCGGTTCTGGCTGCCACCAACCACGCCTTCGTGTCCTACGACCCCGCCTACGCCTACGAGATCCGCCACATCATGTCCGATGGGCTGCAGCGCATGTACGGCGACGCCGGCGGACGTGACCCGAACGTCATGTACTACATCACCGTGTACAACGAGCCCATCCGCCAACCTGCCGAGCCTGAGAACGTGGACGTTGAGGGGATCGTCAAGGGCATTTACAACCTCGACGAGCACCAGAACTTCGGTGGTCCCAAGGCGCAGCTCCTCGCCTCCGGTGTGGGCGTGCCGTGGGCACGCGAGGCCCGCGAGCTGCTGGCCCGCGACTGGGGCGTGGACGCCGCCGTGTGGTCCGTGACCTCGTGGGACGAGCTGCGCCGCGACGGCCTCGAAGCCGACGAGCACAACTACCTGCACCCCTCCGAGCCGCGCCGCACCCCCTTCGTGTCGGCCAAGCTCGCCGGGCGCGAGGGCCCGTTCGTCGCGTCCTCGGACTTCGACCGCATGCTCCCCGACCTGATCCGCCAGTGGGTGCCCGGAGACTACCACGTCTTGGGCGCCGACGGATTCGGCTTCTCCGACACGCGCCGGGCCGCCCGCCGCTGGTTCCACATCGATGCCGAGTCGATGGTCGTTCGCACGCTCGCCGCTCTCGCCGACTCCGGGCAGATCGATCCCTCTCTCGTTGAGCAGGCAATCGCCAAGTACGACCTGTTCAACTACGCCATCCAGGGCAACGACCACGCCGGCGAGGAGTAGGAGACGCTAGGGCCGCGTCCCTCCATTCGCGGAACTAGCCACGTAGCGAGGCCGGGGGTCCCCACGCGGGGTCCCCGGCCTCGTCGCATCGCCGAGACGTGGGACAGCCGTTTCGTGAGCAAAGCGACGAGCTGCCACCAGGGCCGCCCCCGACACGCGGCTCAGCCTCGGCCCGCATGCCCGGTGGGGCGCACAATGGAGGCATGCACGTACCTTATGACACCGAGAAGTTCTACTACGGCTTTCCCGTCTACATCCTGGCCTACCCGGACGAAGCCGTCGGCGTCGGCATCACGACGGGATCATCCTCGTACTCGCTGGGACAGATGGTCATGATCGGCTGTGACTCGACGACGCACGCCGCCCGCTCGATCAAGCGCTCCGGCGTCTGCTCGCTCAACCTCTTCGGCGCCGAGGCCATGGGCTTGTACGAGTACGCGGGTACAGTTTCGGGCGGAAACAAGCTCGCCGATACGCGCGTCGCATCAAGCGACCACGACGGCATCCCCGTGCTCGACGATTCTCAGATGAGCCTGCTGTGCCGTGTCCTGGAAGCCACGGATGACGGCAGCTACACGCATTTTCGCTGCGAGATCATCCAGCGGCTGGTCACCCCTGCCCTCATCGACGAGAACGGTCGCTTCCGCTACGAGGACCTGCACACCGTCGAGTACGTGGGCGATGCGCGCAGGCGCATCTACCGGTACTTCTCAGACCGGGTGGAGCGTTTCGGCAGGTTCGTGCGCCCCTTCAAGGACTCGCTCCTCCCCTAGCATCCGCGACGACGAAGGCCGGGGATTCCTGCGTGGTCTCCCCGGCCCCATCCGTGCTTCGCCTACTCTTCCTCGGTGCCCGCATACTTGGGGTGGGCCAGGTTTTCCGGGGAAAGAATCCGCTCCACCTCCTCCTCCGACAGGAGTTCCATGTCGTGGATGACCTCGCGGATCGTCTTGCCTTCCGCCGCAGCCCGCTTACCGACCACGTCGCCGAGGTGGTGGCCGATCACGTCGTTGAAGTAGGTGACGATGCCGATCGAGTTCTCCACGTAGGCGCGGCACACCTGCGCATTTGCCGTGATCCCGTTGATGCAGCGCTCACGCAGCGTGTCGCACGCGTTGACCAGCAGATTGATCGACTCGATGAGGGCTTGGGCGATCACCGGCTCCATCACGTTGAGCTGCAGCTGACCGGCCTCCGCGGCGGCCGTGACCGTCTGATCGTTGCCGATCACTTTGAAGCACACCTGATTGACGACTTCGGGGATCACCGGGTTGACCTTCGCCGGCATGATCGAGGAGCCTGCCGCCATCTTCGGCAGGTTGATTTCGTTGAGGCCCGCGCGCGGACCCGACGCGAGCAGTCGCAGGTCGTTGCAGATCTTTGACAGCTTCACCGCGCTGCGCTTGATCGTGGCGTGCATCGACACGTACGCCCCCGTGTCCGACGTCGCCTCCAGGAGGTTCGGAGAGGCCACCACGCGCGCGCCCGTGATACGACGCAGGTAGCGCACGACGACCTCCTGATAGCCGTCCGGCGTGTTGAGGCCGGTCCCGATCGCGGTGGCCCCCAGGTTGGTTTCCAGGAGGAGCTCCGCGTTGTTCACCAGGCGCTCATCCTCCTCGCGCAGGGTGTGCCCGAAGGCAGTGAACTCGCCGCCCAGGGACATGGGGACCGCGTCCTGGAGCTGCGTGCGCCCCATCGTCAGCACGTCGCGGAACTCGCTTCCCTTCTCGTCAAACGCGTCCGCCAGCTCATCCAGCGCCTTGCGCAGGCGGTTGACTTTGCGCCACAGCGCGATGCGAAAGGCCGTCGGGTAGGCGTCGTTCGTGGACTGCGAACGGTTCACGTGATCGTTCGGATTGATGATGTCGTAGCGTCCCTTGTCCTCCCCCAGGATCTCCAGCGCCAGATTCGCGATCACCTCGTTGGCGTTCATGTTCACCGAGGTCCCGGCGCCCCCCTGGAACTGGTCGACGGGGAACTGGTCCATGCACTTGCCGCCCTCGATGATCTCGTCGCAGGCGGCAATGATCGCCTCCGCCTTGGCGGGCTTCATGGCCTTGAGCTGCATGTTCGCCATCGCGCAAGCCTTCTTCACCTGGGCGAAGGCGCGAATCAACTCGGGTGCCTCGTTGATCGTGTGTCCGGAGATCTGATAGTTCTCGATCGCTCGCAGCGTGTGAATGCCCCAGTACGCGTCATCGGGTACGTCGCGGGTCCCGAGCAGATCTTCTTCGGTGCGGGTCACCATCGTTCCTTCCATGAGTTCGCTCCCCGGTCCGTTCCGGGCGATGCGCCTCCATGGTAGGCCCGGCAGACCCGACATTACGGCACTTTACGAACATTGGAGACGTCGTTGATACTTCCCTAACGGGCTCTTTCGCTAGCTATTGGAAGCGGCTTCGGACACGGAGTCCAACAGGTCCGACAGGCTCACCCACGTCTCGACCTCGGCGTCCGCGAGCGTCACCTTCGCCTCGCGTTCGATGCGCGCCACGAGAGCGTAGAGGGAGATGTCATCGAGGTCGCGATCGCCGCGCAGGCTGTCCCGTCCCCTCACGCGCACCGGATCGATCTCGGCCTCGTCGGCCGCGGCCTCCATCGCGATGACGCGCGCCCTCTCGGAGGCATCCGACGCGCTCTCGCCTCCCGATGAGGGTGCGTCGTCCTCGGGAGGAGCCTCGGCGTCGGCCAGCTGCGCTAAGCCCGCGCGCAGCTGATCGCCGAGAAGATCGGCGATGGACCCCATCAGCCCACCCGGTTGTTGAGCCAGCGAACCGGCGCACCGACGCCGGCGTAGCGGAAGGACTCGAGCTCGTCGTCCCAGGCCTGCCCCAGCGCAAGGTTCAATCCCTCGCGCAGCTCCTCGTAGGACGATGCCGCCTCCAGGGCAGCACGAACCCTGTCTTCGGGCACGACGACGTTGCCCGCCGTGTCCATCTGGGAGTGGAAGATGCCCAGCGAGGGAGTGTGGCACCAGCGGCCGC
Source organism: Schaalia odontolytica (assembly GCF_024584435.1). GTDB lineage: Bacteria > Actinomycetota > Actinomycetes > Actinomycetales > Actinomycetaceae > Pauljensenia. Next base: position 604,654 of record NZ_CP102197.1, on the reverse strand, counting down.
CGTCACTCGAGGCCGTGGCCTCTTCCGTCACCTCGTAGCGCAGGTGCTCCCACCCTCGCAGAGCGGACGCCAAACGGGCGCCCGAGCCGATGGGTCCGACCCACGAAAACTCGCAGCGAACCATGCCCGGCGCCGCCTCCTGATCCGACCACTGGAGGTGAACCTCCTGGCCGAGCGCGGTGCCCAGCGCCCACTCGATGTGCGGGCACAGAGCGGGCGGTGTTGAGTGCACGAAAAGTACACCGCGGGTGTATGTCCCTCTCATTGTTCCTCCTGTTTGCTTGTTCAGGATCGTCTTCCCCTACGTCCTAACCAGCAACCGGAGGCGCCGAGCGGTCCGTCGACAACACGTGCGATGTGCTTACAGGATAGACGAACGCGCCGGGCAATGCACTGCAATACCCCGGCGCGCTCACGTGATGGCGCGACCGCCGCCTCAGAAACCTGCCGCGCGAATATCGCGCAGCGCCTTCTTCCGCGTCGGCCGGTCGAGCCTGTCGATGTAGATGTGACCATCAAGGTGATCGCACTCGTGCTGGATGCAACGCGCCATCAGCTCCTCACCTTCGACGACAACCTTCTTGCCGTCCAGGTCCGTTCCCTCGCAGCGGGCGTACCACGAGCGCTTGGTCGGGTACCACAGGTCGGGAACCGACAGACATCCCTCGTCCCCATCCTGGTACTCGTCCTCGCTCAGCGCCACGATGCGGGGGTTGAGCACGTAGCCAATATCTCCGTCGATGTTCCAGGAGAAGGCGCGCAGGCTGACACCGATCTGATTGGCCGCGAGCCCGGCGCGCCCCTCCATGTCGACTCCCTCGAGGAGATCCTCAACGAGAGCCTTCACGGACGGGGTGACCTCCGTGATCGGATCACACACGGTGCGCAACACTGGATCTCCGATGATGCGAATCGGACGAATAGCCATCTCATTCTCCCTTCACGGCCGCGCCGTGGAGCTCGCGCAGTCGCGCGGCGGCTTCCTCGACCGGCACGACGATCGTCTCACCCGTGGCCCGCACGCGAATCTCGACCTTTCCGTCGGCCAGGGACCGTCCGACCACGAGGCCGAAGGGAATGCCCACCAGCTCGAAGTCCTTGAACTTCACCCCGGCGCTCACCTTGCGCCGATCATCGACGAGGACATCCAGTCCCGCTACGTCGAGCTCATCCCCCAGAGACGCGGCGGTAGCGAACACCTCCTCCCCCTTGCCGGTGGCGAGAACGTGCACGTCGAAGGGGGCAATCTGGGCGGGCCAGCTCAGGCCGCGCTCGTCGCAGTTGGCCTCCGCGAGGGCCGCCATCACGCGGGTGACACCGATGCCATAGGAGCCCATCGTCACCACCTGCGTCTTGCCACACTCGTCCAGCACCGTCAGCCCCAGGGCCTGCGCGTACTTGCGTCCGAGCTGGAAGATGTGGCCGATCTCGATGCCACGCTCGAGGTGGAGGGGACCCGATCCGTCGGGGGCCGGATCGCCCTCGCGGACCTCGGCGGCCTCGATCGTGCCGTCGGCTGCGAAGTCGCGGCCCATCACCAGGTTCAGGACGTGGCGCTTGTCGGCGTTCGCACCGGTCACCCACACGGTTCCCTCGACCACTCGCGGGTCCACGAGATAGCGCACGCTACCGCTGGTGTTTCCTTCTGAATCCACCGTGCGCGCTGGGGAGTTCGGCCCCAGCACCTGGGGGCCGATGTAGCCGCGGACAAGCTCGGGGTGCCCCGCGAAGTCACTGTCGGTGGCCATGTCAACCTCGGCCGGGGCGACGGAGGCCTCGAGCCGTTTCATGTCAATGTCGCGATCCCCGGGGATACCCACGACAAGAATCTCGCGCTTACCGTCGGGGTGGGTCAGCGTGAGCACCACGTTCTTAAGAGTATCGGCCGCCTGCCACGGGCGGTCTTCGCGCGGATGCTCGGCGTTGAGCAGGTCAACCAGCGACTCGATCGTCGGCGCGTCGGGCGTGGGCACCTCGAGTGGAGACGGCACGCCGGAGGCATCCACCGCATCGGGTGCGACCGTGGTCACCGCCTCGGCGTTTGCAGCGTAGCCGCCCGGGGAGGCGACAAAGGTGTCCTCACCGATGGGCGAGGGGTGAAGGAACTCCTCCGACCGCGAGCCGCCCATGGCGCCGCTCATCGCAGAGACAATGACGTAGCGCAGGCCCAGGCGGGTGAAGATGCGCTCGTAGGTGTCGCGTTCGGCCTGGTAGGAAGCGTCGAGGCCGGCCTCGGTGACGTCGAAGGAGTAGGCGTCCTTCATGACGAACTCGCGTCCGCGAATCAACCCGGCGCGCGGGCGCGCCTCGTCGCGGTACTTCGTCTGGATCTGATACAGCGTGGTCGGCAAATCCTTGTACGAGGAGAACATGTCCTTGACGAGGAGGGTAAACATCTCCTCGTGGGTCGGTGCCAGCAGGTAGTCGCCGCCCTTGCGGTCCTCCAGCTTAAACAGCGTCGGCCCGTACTCCTCCCAACGGTTCGTTGCCTTGTAGGGCTCAGCGGGGATCAGGCCCGGAAAGTGAACCTCCTGCGCGCCCATCGCATCCATTTCTTCACGCACGATGTCCTCGATCTTGCGCAGCGTGCGCAGGCCGAGAGGAAGCCACGTGTAGATGCCCGGAGCGGTGCGGCGAATGTAACCGGCGCGAACCAGGAGCTTATGGGAGTTAACCTCGGCGTCCGCCGGGTCCTCGCGCAGGGTTCGCAGGAAGAAAGTCGAGAGATTTCGAAGCATGGTCCAAGAGTACGTTACTTCGCGCCCGCTGGGCGAGTGGCACCACCGACGCGGGAAGCAGCCCCTAGGCCACGTCGGCCACCGAACCGAGCTCGGCCTCGCGCGCCTGGGGATGCGCACGGTAGTAGCGGCGAGCCATCCACCCCGGGTAGGCCCACTCAGGAAGCCCACCCAGGTAGAGCGACTGAATCGCCAGGAGGGTCATGAGCGCGAAGATAGAGACGAGGATCGCGCACGAACCCAGCACGTCAAGGCCGCGCGCTTCGCGCCCCACAATGTCGGCTACCACGAACCAGCTGACCGACAGGAAGGGCATGAGAGGCCACACGACACGGAACACTTCCCCGGGCGCGTCGCCGTCGGAAAGCTCAAGACGAAGAGACATCCGCCGCGCGCTGGCTCCCACCCCGCACCACGCCCACGCCCACAGGAATGCGATCGACAATCCCACAACAACGAGCGGCGCGGTCGAGCTGGTGACCATTCCATCCCCCTTCGGACGAGAGCAACATCCCCGTTGGCGTTGCGTACCCACCGATACTACAGCATCGCCCCGGGATGATGTCCATTCGAGCGGAAGAAACGGTCTCAGGCGTCGACGACGCCCGCCACGCAGGCGTCGCGCAGATCGCGCAGCATCGACCACGATGAGGCCGACTCGGCGCTCACTCCCGCCCACACGAGCGCGCGCTCGCGCCCGCTGACCTCGTGGCGTTCTCGGATGTGGACGAGCGTGCGGCCCGGTGAGAGGGGAAGCAAGGCGATCACGCAGGTGCCCGACGCCGGCGTGCCCTGCGGGGAGGCGGGCGGCGCGACGCGCATGAGGATGTAATCCTCATCGCGGATCTCGATGATCGTCGACTCGTCGTCGGGTTCGAAGGCGCGCCCCAGCACGTCCCACACCACGGACGAGGGAGCATCGATCGCCACCCCTCGGTCAACGATAACGTTGGCTCCGGGCAGGATCAGGTCACCCGGGAGAGACACGTCTGCCTGCGAGGCGGTCAGGCCGATCCGACGCGGAAAGCCCGAAGCGGCCAGCGCGCACGCGCCCGCGACGAGGGAAAGTCCAACGAGAGTCTGAATGCGCATGCTGCGCTCCTTTTCTTCGAGGGTGACGACGCAGGCTCAGAAGTCGATTCCGGGGAGCTTGGCCTGGGGGGCGCTCACCGGAGCGACCTCGACGCTACCCGAACCGGGTTCCAATCCGAGTTCTTCGGCGAGGGCGCCCGCGCGCCTGATGAGGGTCTCCACGATCTGGTCCTCGGGGACGGTCTCCACGACCTCGCCGCGAATGAAGATCTGGCCCTTGCCGTTACCCGAGGCCACGCCAAGGTCGGCCTCGCGAGCCTCGCCGGGACCGTTGACGACGCAGCCCATGACGGCGACCCGCAACGGAACCGTCAGGTCCTTCAAGCCTTCGGTGACTTCTTCGGCGAGCGTCCACACATCCACCTGCGCCCGTCCGCACGACGGGCAGGAGACGATCTCGAGCGTCTTGTCGCGCAGGCCCATGAACTCGAGCATCTTCGTGCCCACCTTGACTTCCTCCACGGGAGGGGCCGACAGCGAAACGCGAATGGTGTCACCGATGCCCTCCGCGAGGAGAATCGAGAAGGCCGACACCGACTTGATGGTCCCCTGGAAAGCCGGCCCCGCCTCAGTCACGCCCAGGTGAAGCGGCCAGTCCCCCGCCTCGGACAGCATTCGATAGGCCTGGATCATCGTCAGAACATCGTGATGCTTCACGGAAATCTTGAAGTCATGAAAGTCATTCTCTTCGAAGAGGGAGGCCTCCCAGATCGCCGACTCCACCAAGGCCTCGGGAGTCGCGCGACCGTACTTCTTGAGCAGGCGCGGGTCCAAAGACCCCGCGTTGACCCCGATCCTCAGGGACGTTCCGTGGTCGGAGGCGGCCTTGCAGATGTCCTTCACCTGATCGTCAAAGCGACGGATGTTGCCGGGGTTGACTCGGACGGCACCGCAGCCGGCCTCGATCGCCTGGAACACGTACTTCGGCTTGAAGTGAATGTCGGCGATGACGGGGATACGCGACTGCTTGGCGATGACCGCCAACGCATCGGCATCCTTATCGGTCGGGCAAGCCACGCGAACAATGTCGCAGCCGGCGGCCGTTAGTTCCGCGATCTGCTGCAGGGTCGCACCGATGTCGTGCGTCTTCGTCGTCGTCATCGACTGCACCGACACCGCAGCGCCTCCACCCACAGGCGTGTCGCCGACCATGATCTGGCGCGTGGGCTTGCGCGGGAAGGGAGCCGAAGAGGCGCCGGGCATACCAAGATTGATTTCACTCACCGGCCCATTATCGCGCACACGGGACGAACAGTCCCACGCGGGCAACGATCACGTGGTCAGAGTCGCTTTCGCGCCCCGCCGCGTCCGGCCGGACGCCACCCGATCAGCCCAGGCTAATCGGCTTGACGATATCAGCGACGATGAGGATCACGCTCATGGCCACCAGGAGGGAGCCAACCGCCCACGTCAGGGGCACCAGACGAGCGGTGTCCGCGGGCCCGGGGTCGCTCGCGCCTCGCAGGCGCGCCACCTGGCGCCGCGCTCCCTCGAAGAGCGCGCCCACGATGTGTCCTCCGTCCAGGGGCGGCAGGGGGATCAGGTTGAAAACGAAGAGCGCCATATTGAGCGAGGCCAACAGGCTCAACAGGACGGCCACGACCTGGCGGGTATCGCGCAGGCCCAACGCCTGGGAATCCCCCGTCACCTCCCCGGCCAAGCGCCCCACACCGACGACGGAGACGACACCAGAGGCATCCCTCGGCGCATCAGTGAACACCGAGCGACCAACCTCCCACACGGCCACCGGCAACCTGCCGACAACCGCGAGCGTGCCGGTCAACATCTGCCAGTTCGCGCTCGCTACCTCGCCCACCGACGCTGATACGTACTCGTAACCGGCCGTAATCCCCACGATGCGTCCGCCGCTTGCCCCCGTCACCGGGGTGAGAGTCAGGTCAAGGCGTGTTCCCTCGCGCTCGACGCTGAGGACGCCGGCCTCGCCCTCGGGGGTCGCTCCGATCAGCTGCTGCAACTGGGAGAAGGAGGACACGGGCGTGCCGTTCCACGCCGCGACGGTGTCGCCGGGCAGAACCCCGGCCTCATGCGCCGGCGACGCCAGTTCGCCGCCCGGCGTGCTCACCGTCGCCGGCACATCGGCGATCGTACGCGACGGAGTGGGTGCGCCAATTCCCATCATGGTGACGGCCGAGAGCACGACGCAGATCAGCAGGTTCATGAGGGGCCCGCCCAGCATGACGGCGATCTTCTTCGGCGCGCTCAGCAGGTAGAAGGCGCGCGACTCCTGCCCCGCTGGGATCTCCTCCGCGGAGCCCTGCCGAGCCTCCTGGGCGAGCGTCGGCTTACCGCTACGCCCCACCAGGCGCGTGCCCGCACGGGCGGGGGCATACATGCCGATGATCTTGACGTATCCGCCCAACAAGATGGCACGCAGCGCGTAGGTGGTCTCCCCGATCTTCTTCTTCCACAGGGCCGGACCGAAACCCACCGCGTAATCGGGGACGAGCACGCCGAACTTCTTCGCGGGAATCATGTGTCCCAGCTCGTGCAGCGCCACCGAGGCGAGAATGCCGACAACGATAACGACGATGCCCAAAACCGAACCCACTCACATATCCTTCCATCGGCCAGCGCGCACCACTTCGTGTGCGCGACGAACCGCCCACTCTTGCGCCGCCACAATGTCATCAAGCGAGGGGGCGGCAACTCCCTCGTGCTCCTGGAGAACCGCCGACACCGTGTCGACGATCGCGAGCCACGGGACAGCACCGGCCAAGAACGCGTCGACGAGGACCTCGTTTGCCGCATTGAGGACAGCCGGGTGGGTCGCAGACGCGCCCACGGCGAAACGTGCCAGCTCGAGCGCCGGGAACGTCTCGGCATCAATCGGCTCGAACGTCCACGACGACGCATCGCGCCACGTGAGCGGTTCCTCAACGCCGACCAGGCGTTCTGGCCACGTCAACCCCAGCGCGATCGGCAGATGCATGTCGGGAGGTGAGGCCTGGAGCGTCGTCGCCCCGTCCTGCCAGGTGACCATCGAGTGAACAATCGACTGCGGGTGAATCGTCACAACGATGTTGCTCGGCTCGACGTCGAACAGGAGGTGTGCCTCGATGAGTTCCAACCCCTTGTTGACCAGCGTCGAAGAGTTGATCGTGACGACCGGACCCATCTGCCACGTCGGATGGGCGAGGGCCTGTTCGGCACGCACGCCCCGCAGCTGGGCACGGCTTCGTCCGCGGAAGGGCCCACCCGACGCAGTCAGGACGATCTGCGCAACCTCCGAACGCCCCGACAAACGCGGCGAGGTCAGCCCCTTCTCGTGGACGCCCGACGCCAACGCCTGCGCGATGGCCGAATGCTCGGAGTCGACGGGGACGATCTGGCCCGGAAAACGCATCGCGTCCCGCACGAGCGCTCCGCCCACGACCAGGGATTCCTTATTCGCCAGCGCCAGGCGTGCTCCGCATTGCAGGGCCGCAAGCGTCGCCGGCAGTCCCACGCCGCCGGTGATACCGTTGAGAACGACGAGGCGAGGGCGACCCGGGTCGGTGCCGACGAGCTCGGCGCTCGCCCGCACCAGTTCGACCGATGCCTGCGCGCCCACGAACACCTCGGGGCACCGTGCCCCCAGCTCCCGCACGGCCGCCTCCAGCTGGCTGCGCACATCACGCGCCACCGCGACGAACGACGGTTTCAACGCGACAATCTGCGCGGCGAGCTCACCCAGCGTCGATCCGCCCGCGCTCAAGCCCACGACGTCAAAGCGCCCGCGGTGAGCCTCAATGACCTCGCGTGCCTGCGTTCCTATCGATCCGGTCGAGCCCAGCAGGACGACGGGGATCGTTTCGCCGTGAGGAGAGCACGAATCACTCATCAGTCAACCGCGAGAAGAATCTCGACCGCACGCCCCAGGTAGGCATCCACCGGCCCCTCCGCGTACGCCTTCTTGCCGCGCTTGGGACGGAAGGTCACGTGGCGGATCTCGTCCGCGGTCAACTCTGCGGCCTCGTCAAAGTAGGCCGCGATACGATCCAACAGGTCGTCAACCTCCTCGCACGCGTACCCGCGTCCCGACGTCGGGTGAGAGAAGCGCTCACCGCGCGGTCTCTGGAGCCTGGGATAGAGGGTGGTCGCACGGTCGGCAACTCGGTCATACCAGGCGGCCTCGCCGTCGGCCGCGACCGAATCCGCTCGATCCCGGTTGACGAAGGCAGCCTCAAGGCGATTCATCGCACCGTCAACAGCGTCGATGCTGTAGCCCCGGCTCTTGAGCTCAAACGTCGCCAGGCGCACCTGCTCGGCACTGAATTGCTCGGGCGGAACCCCACCCTCGTACGCGCGCCGCGCATCTTCAAAGAACGCGTCAACCTGAGCGCGGTCATAGCCCTTCGAGAAGATACTCACCGTAGGAAACTCAGTCATCACTACTCCTAATTCTCTGTCCTGGCACAAAGATACTCATCGACCGCGCCCGCAGTCCCCAACCAGAGGCTACCCGATAGCGTAGGCCAAAAGCCCGCGCTTCTCTCGCGCCGGAACGCTCGCCGCTCACTCACGCTTTCTCCTGTCGCATCGAGGCACCCCCGGAGTGCGCCGTCGCCAGCTGGCCGCAGGCGCCGTCGATGTCCGAGCCTCGCGTGTCACGAATGGAGGTCGCGATGCCGTTGTCACGCAGCCGCGACACGAACGCATGCTGGGCACGCCGCGTCGACGCCGTCCAAATCGAGCCGGGGGTCGGGTTCAAAGGAATCGGATTGACGTGTACCCACCCGTGCCCGCGCCTATTGAGCTCGTCCGCCAGCAGCTGAGCGCGCCACTCCTGATCGTTCATGTCCTTGATCAACGCGTACTCGATCGAAACTCGGCGCCCCGTTGCCAAAAAGTAACCGCGAGCAGCATCGAGAAGCTCGCCGACCTTCCAACGCGAATTGATCGGAATCAGGTCGTCCCTGAGATCATCATCCGGCGCATGCAACGACACGGCGAGCGTCACCGGCATTCCCTCGCCGGCGAGCTTCTTGATCGCGGGAACCAGTCCGACGGTCGACACCGTGATGTTTCGTGCGCTCATGCCGAAGCCCTCGGGCGCAGGATCGATCAACCGATGCAGCGCAGCGACAACCGTCTTGTAGTTGGCCAGCGGCTCCCCCATCCCCATAAAGACCACGTTGGACAGGGTCGTGGGCCCTCCCGCCAACGCCCCGTCGCGGCACGATGCCTGCGCGGCCCGCACCTGATCCACGATCTCAGCCGTCGAGAGGTTGCGAGTCAGACCCATCTGTCCCGTCGCGCAGAAAGGACAGGCCATGCCGCAGCCCGCCTGGGAAGAGACGCACAGAGTCGTACGCTGGGGGTAGCGCATGAGCACCGACTCGACCTGAGCTCCGTCGTAGAGTCGCCACAGGTCCTTGATCGTGCGCCCTCCGTCCGCCTCGAGCGAGACGACCTTCGTCACCAGGTGCGGCAGGAGCGCCTCGGCCACGGCCTCGCGCATCCCGGCTGGAATGTCGCTCATCCGCGCCGGATCGGCCTCGAAATGAGAAAAGTAGTGGCGGGAGAGCTGATCGGCTCGAAAGGCCGGAAAGCCGAGGTCCTTCACGACCTGCTTGCGCGCGGCGCTGTCAAGGTCAGCCAGGTGAGATGGTGCCTTGCCTCGGCGCTTGGCCGTAAAGGACAGCACCGGCTTGGCGTCCCTGTGAGTGGCGCCCTCCGGGGGCTGGTCGGTGGGCCGAACCTCCCGGCGCGCCGACTCCCCGGCGAGGGAGACTCGCGGGTCGCGGCGTCCACCGTCACGACGGCTTCTTCTCGTGGACTGGATCAATGGCTCGACTCCCACGAAATACCCGGCAGCGCCCACGCGAAGATGAAGTAGGCCACCGGTGCGCTCATGAGCAGCGCATCGACCCGGTCGAGAACACCGCCGTGCCCGGGAAGGATCTGCGACATATCTTTCAGGCCGGCCTCGCGTTTGATCAGCGACTCAGTGAGGTCGCCCATCGTGCCAACGAAAGCAATGGCGACTCCCGCGACGACTCCCCACCACCAGGAGGCGCCGAGAAGCCAGAGGCCGACGACGCCCACGGCGGTCGAGGTGAGCGCGGACCCGGCGAAGCCCTCCCACGACTTCTTCGGCGACAGAGCCGGAGCCATCGGGTGCTTACCGAAGAGGACACCGAGCGCCCATCCACCCGTGTCGTTGGCAATGACCATCAACTCAAAGACGACGAACACCCACGGCGAGCGCCAGGCGGCCAGCATCAACACGACGAACGAGGCCAGGAAGGGCACGTAGAGTGCAGTGAATGCCGAGGAGACGACGTCGCTCATGCGCGATTCCTGTCTGCGGTCAAGCAGGCGCCACGCGGCGCACACGAAGACCGTGATGTACAGGGCGAAGAGCATGCCCTCGCTGCCCAACCACCAGGCGCATGTCACCATGCCGATGGCGCCGACGTACAGCGGCGTCACCGCGAGGGTGACGCCCATGCGCGCAAAGGCTCCCGCCAGTTCCCAGATGCCGATCAGGCACACGAAGCCGATGACCCCGACGAAGGCGGGCAGCGAGGTGAACAGCGGAACGGCAACCGCGACGATGAGGACGATGGCCGTCGTGACCGCCTGCGGGAGGTTGCGCCCCGCCTTCCCCGTCGCCCCACTCGTCGGCTGGTGCACGCGAGTGGGCCCCGGGGAAAAGACGCGGGCGAGAAACGATTGATCCGGTGAGGCCATCAGATCGTCAGCAGTTCGCTTTCCTTCGTGGCGAGCATCTTGTCAATCTTGTCGGTGTGAGCCTTCGTCATCGCGTCGAGAGACTTCTCCGCACGCGCGGTGTCGTCCTCCGATACCTCCCCGTCCTTCTTGAGGCGGTCCAGCTGGTCCTTGGCCTTCCTGCGCACGCCGCGCACGGAGACACGCCCGTCTTCGGCCTTGCTCTTGGCCTGCTTGACGTACTCCTTACGGCGCTCCTCGGTCAGGGCGGGCAGCACCACGCGCACGACGTTGCCGTCGTCGGTGGGGTTGACACCCAGGTCCGATTCGCGCAGCGTGCGGATGATCTCCTGGGTCGCCGTGCGATCAAAGGGAGAAATCAGGACGGTGCGCGCCTCCGGGATCTGGAAGCTCGCCAGCTGCTGCATCGGCGTCGGCGCGCCGTAGTAGTCAACCATGAGCTGCTCGAACATGGAAGAGGTCGCACGTCCGGTCCGGATGTTTGCAAACTCGTGGCTCGCCGAGTCGACAGCCTTATCCATCTTGTCCTCTGCCTCGAGGAGAATATCGTCGATCACTGTGTGCTCCTTAACGTAGGTCGTCTCTGAAGGTTATATCACGCTGTCACTAGCGTACCGATTTCGTCGCCCATGAGCGCGCGGGTGACCGCACCCTCGCCCCCCATACCGAAGATGCGCGTCGTCAGGCCGTTGTCGCGGCACAGCGCCAACGCGGAGCCGTCGATCACCTTCAGGTCCCGCCGCAGCGCCTCCGAGTAGGTGAGGGTATCGAATCGCCGCGCATCGGGATTGCGGTTCGGGTCGTCGTCGTACACACCATCCACGCCATTCTTCGCAACGAGGAGCTCATCGCAGTGAATCTCCAGCGCGCGCTGGGCAGAGACCGTGTCCGTCGAGAAGTAGGGCAAACCCGCGCCCGCTCCGAAGACGACGACCCGCCCCTTCTCCAGGTGTCGAATCGCGCGAAGCGGCAGGTACGGCTCGGCAACCTGAGCCATCGTGATCGCCGTCTGCACGCGAGCGGGAACGCCCGCCTGAGCGACGAAATCCTGCAGCGCGAGGGCATTCATGACCGTTCCGAGCATCCCCATGTAGTCGGCGCGCGAGCGTTCGAGGCCTTCTCGGGCGAGCTGGGCGCCGCGGAAAAAGTTACCACCGCCGACGACGATGGCGACCTGTACTCCTTCGCGAACCGCGCGCGCCACCTGCTCGGCGATATCGCGCACAACCGACGGATCCAGCCCAATCGTTCCACCTCCGAATGCCTCTCCAGATAGCTTGAGCAAAACGCGGCGGTGGGTCGACATGACGCTTCTCCTTAGTGACGGCCCGGCAGGGCGAAACGGTTAGTGACCATACTACCCGTAAAGCCAGGAGCGGCCCCGCCGTGAGGCGGGGCCGCTCCCAACTGTCGCCAAGGCGACGACCGAGTCAATCAGGCGCCGACGTGGACGCGCACGAACTGGGTCACATGCGCGCCGGCCTCCTTCAGAACCTGAGCCACGGACTTCGAGGGGTCACGTGCAAAGGCCTGATCGACGAGGCAGTTGTCCTTGTAGAACGCGTTGAGGCGACCCTCAACGATCTTGGGGACAATGTTGGCGGGCTTGCCCTCCTCGAGGGTGATCTTCTCGAGGGTCGCGCGCTCCTTGTCAAGCACGTCGGCAGGCACCGCGTCGCGATCCAGGTAGGCCGGCATGTAGGCGGCAACGTGCATCGCGATATCGTGAGCGACCGCCTTGCCGGCCGCATCGGTGACGACGAAGACACCCACCTGCGGGGGCAGGTCGGGGTTCGTCTGGTGCAGGTAGAGGTCGACGTTCTCGCCCTCGACGCGCACGATGCGGCCGATCTGCAGCTTCTCACCGATGATCGCGGCGAAGGCGTCCAAGCGGTCCTTCACGGTGCCCTCGCCCATGGGGGCGGCGAGCAGGGTATCCAGGTCGGCGGCCGCGGACGTCACGGCGGCGTCCAGGACCTCGTTCGCGAAGTCGATGAACTTCTGGTTCTTGGCCACGAAGTCCGTTTCGGAGTTGACCTCGACGAGCACGCCGACGGTGCCGTCGGTCGTGGCCGCGAGCAGGCCGGCGGCCGCCTGGCGACCCTCGCGCTTGGACAGGGACTTCAGGCCCTTCAGACGGATGATCTCCAGCGCCTTCTCGGCGTCGCCATCGGCCTCGGTCAGGGCCTTCTTCACATCCATCATGCCGGCGCCGGTCTGCTCACGCAGCGCCTTCACATCGGCAGCGGTGAAATTCGCCATCGGATGATTCCTCTCAGTAAAACGTTCAGTCCTGCTTGGGGGCGGCCTCTTCGGCGGCGGCAGCCTCGTCGGCCTTGACCTCGCCCTCAAGGAGCTCGCGCTCCCACTCGGCCAGAGGCTCCGCGTCGGTCTCCTCGCCCTTGCCTTTACGCACGTCGGAGCGGGCAATGAGGCCCTCGGCGACGGCGTCTGCGACCACGCGGGTCAGCAGGGCAACAGCGCGGATCGCGTCGTCGTTGCCGGGGATACGGTAGTCGACCTCGTCCGGATCGGCGTTCGTGTCGAGGATGGCGACGATCGGGATGCGCAGCTTACGTGCCTCGGAAACCGCCAGGTGCTCCTTCTTGGGGTCAACGATCCACACGGCGGAGGGAACCTTCGTCATGTCGCGGATGCCGCCGAGGGTGCGGGCGAGCTTGTCCTTCTCGCGGCGCATCATGAGCAGTTCCTTCTTGGTGTGCCCGGAGGCGGCCACATCGTCGAAGTCGATCTGCTCGAGTTCCTTCAGGCGCTGCAGACGCGTGGCAACAGTCGAGAAGTTGGTGAGCATGCCGCCGAGCCAACGGTGGTTCACGTAGGGCATGCCGACACGCTGAGCCTGTTCCGCAACCGCTTCCTGGGCCTGCTTCTTGGTGCCGACGAACAGCAGGGTGCCGCCGTGGGCAACGGTCTGCTTGACGAAATCGAAGGCGATGTCGATGTCGGCGATGGTCTGCTGCAGGTCAATGATGTAGATGCCGTTGCGCTCGGTGAGGATGAAGCGCTTCATCTTCGGGTTCCAACGGCGAGTCTGGTGACCGAAGTGGACACCGGACTCGAGGAGCTGACGCATGGTAACGATTGCCATGGCTCGTCCTTTCCCCGCAAGTCGCGAGTGATCGGTGGGGTTTACCCCGTGTTATCGGTTGTCTGTGCGCGAGGGCGCACCCTGGTGCCATGACCGGCAACCATCCCCGAGGGGACCGAGGCTGCCGCGCCTCGCCTTCCGGGAAGCTCTCCCCGGGCTTGCGACAATGGCACGCGAAGTCACTTGCACAAGGCAAGCGCCCGATAATCGTACCGCACAGGCCTTCCCGTGTCAGCCACAGCGCGTGAGAGGTTGCCGACTGCGCGCTGGCCGCATGCTCGGATGGCCGAGGCTCATTCGTCGGCCTGCGACCGAGTTCACAGGCGGGAAGCGAGCGTGCATCGTATCCACAGGCGGTTGAGGACCTCTGGCGCGACGAGGCCTCGGCGGGCATCGTGGGGCTATGGCCCTTTCTCTCTCCTCTTGTCGTCACCCGTTCCTGGGTGTCGCCCTTGCGTGCGTGGCCCTGGCGTCGGCGCCGTCGCCGAGCGCCGCCGAGCGCCCCGGCGTGTGGCAGTGGCCCACCGGAGACCCCGTGCCGGTCGTGTCGTCTTTTGCCCCGCCCGCCCACGATTGGCTTCCCGGCAGGCGCGGAGTCACGCTCGCATACGGGCCGGGACGTCCGGTCTACGCCTGCGCGCAGGGAACAGTCAGTTTTGCGGGCCGCGTCGGCGGGCGGGGAGTCGTATCGATTCGACACACGATGGGCGACCGCTCGATATGGTCGACGTACCTGCCGATCGACCCGCGCGTCAAAGCCGGAGACACCGTCGAGAAGGGAGACGAGATCGGGACGGTTTCTCAGGACTCGACGACGCTCCACTGGGGAGCCAAGACCGGCCGGACAACCTACGTCAACCCCCTGCGCTTGACCGTTGGTCCGCCTCGCCTGCTTCCCTGGGACGGCGACGAGCGGCAGGGGCCTTCGTGATCATCACGCCCTCGGATGGGCGCGTTGATAGATCGCGCTCAGGCGAGCGGTGTCAACGTGGGTGTAGCGCTGCGTCGTGGCCAGCGAGGCGTGGCCCAGCATCTCTTGGACGGCACGCAGGTCGGCTCCGCCCTGTAGGAGGTGCGTGGCCGTCGAGTGTCGCAACCCGTGCGGCGCGACGTCGTGGACGCCCGCGCGCGCCGCCGCCGCGTGCACCATCGAACGAACAATCCTGGGGTCGATGCGCCCGCCGCGGTCCCCGAGAAATAGCGCGTCCCCGCTGCCTTCGCGCGCGAGAAGCGCACGCCCGCGCACCAGCCAGTGATCGAGAGCATCGGCTGCCGGTGGGCCGTAGGGAACCACGCGTTCCTTGTTTCCTTTACCCGTGACGCGCACGGTGAGCGCCTCACGGTTCAGGGAGGAGATGTCGAGTCCGCATGCTTCTGAGACGCGCAGTCCGCACGCGTAGATGAGCTCAAGGATCGCCCAGTTACGCAACTGGGACGGGCCGCCCCCGCGCGCTTCGTCGCGCGCGTGGTTGAGCAGCAGACGAGCCTCCGACTCATCAAGCGGAGCCGGGAGGCGCTGGTCGGCGCGCGGGTTCGTGAGTAACGCAGCCGGGTCGTGAGCAAGGATTCCCTCGCGTGTCGCCCACGCCGTAAAGTGGCGCACCGACGCGGTGTGGCGCGCGATCGTCGATCGCGCTCCGCCGCGGGCGAGCGTGTCGGCAAGCCAGGATCGGATACGTCGTTGAGTGAGCGCCTCCGCCAGCTCGGCCGCCGAGGCTTCCCACGCCAACCCCGCGAAGCTGAGAAGCGAGCGAAGGTCCCCCAGATACGCCTCGATCGTGTGATCGCTCATGCCTCGCCCGTGCCTGAGGTACTCGCCCCACCGATCGCCCACGCTCGCTTCCATGTCGCCATCCTACGGCGTCCAGCGCATGTCGCTTCGGCACCGTCCCGGGCGAGTACGACGCCGACGCATGCCTCCTCCACGCCTCGCCAGGCGCTTTCGCACGCAGCGCGTCCCCGCGCGAGGGCCCGCGCGAAAGCTCCGTCGGTCACGTGCGCCCGTTCCCGATACGTGCTCGCGACCACCCGCGCGTTGAACCCGTGACCATCCCGCCCGCGGACAGCTCGAGGAGCGCCCGGTTGACCTCATCGCGACCAAGGCCGGCGGCAACGCATATGGAGGTGACGTCGGCGGGAGAGCTTCGCGGAAGCGCCTCCCACACGCGACGGGGGACGGGCGCCAGGGCATCGGCTCCGCGGTCTTCCTCCACGGGCATGCCAAACAGCGGCACACTCTCGTCAGCACCGATGGGTCCGGCGAGTTCCGCAGCATCTCGTCCGTCGCGGATGATCGTCGCACCATTGCGAGCGAGCTCGAGGCACCCCACCGACATGGGCGCATCAACCGCTCCGGGCACGGCACCGAGCTGTCGTCCGCACTCCATCGCCCACCGCGCGGTCGCCAAGGCACCCGAGCGCGCCCCGGCCTCGACGACGACGGTGGCGCCGCTCCACGCGGCGATCAGCCTGTTGCGCGTCAGGAAGCGCCACTTAGCCGGCCTGGCGCTGGGAGCGACCTCGGACACGAGAGCACCCCCTGAGGTCAGCACGTCACGGAAGACCGCCCCGTGACAGGCCGGATAGGGGTTGGCAACTCCACCGGCGAGCACGCAGATTGTTCGACCGCCGGCGAGCATTGCTCCCCTGTGTGCCTCGATGTCGATCCCAATCGCTCCCCCGGAAACGACGGTGTAGCCGGCGCGAGCCAAGTAGTGAGCCATGTTGCGCGCGCAACGCTCCCCTGATCCCGTCGATGCGCGAGCCCCCACGATCGAGACGTGCCTGTCGACCTCGGGGTTCTTCTCGAGGCGCCCAAGGAACCACAGTCCCATCGGTTCCTCGTCACCCAGGCACCCGAGCTGCGCGGGCCACCGCGCATCAGACGGCGTGATGAAGCCACCTCCCGCGCGCTTTGCGCGCTCCCACTCGCGCTCAATGTCGACCGCCAGCGCTCGCTCCCGCCACCTGTTCCACTGTCGCCGCCAGTCGATTTCGGGGTGCTCGGCAAGCGCGTCGGGAGAGCTGTGCCATCGCCCCAACAGCCACTGGCGCGCCTGGCAGTCTCCGAGCTTCGTGCGCACGATTCGCGCTGCCCGATCCGCAGGCTCCGCGACCGCCGACCACCACGCGGCGTCACGAACATCTTGGTCATTCACGGTGATCACTTCCATTCCGTAACTGCTCAGCGGCAACAATGTGGTCCAAGGTCACGCTCTTCGTGCCCTCCAGGTCGGCTAGCGTCCAGGCCAGGCGCAGCATTCGATCGGCGCCGCGCATCGAGGCACGGCCAGCCTCAACGAGACGATCGATCTGCTCGACCAGGTCGGATGCGATGCCCGAACACCTGCGGATCCACGCGCCGGGAAGCTGCGCATTGGCCACCCACGGGGTGTCGCGCAGTCGGTGGCGTGCGCGCTCGCGGGCTTCGCAGACGCGTTGACGCATCGACGCCGAGTCCTGCGCTGCCCCCGTGGCCATGTCGGCGCGGCTGGGCGTGTGCATGTCGATCCTGATGTCCATCCGGTCAAGCAGCGGTCCGGACAATCGGGAGAGGTAGCGACGCCTATTGAGCGAGGAACACGAGCACCCGCGTCCGCCCCTCCCGCCCCCGCACGGGCACGGATTTGAGGCCATGACGAGTTGGAATGCCGCCGGATAGGTGGCGTGGACCCCCGATCGATGCAGGTGGATGCGCCCCGACTCGAGCGGCTCCCGCAAGGAGTCGAGCACCGAGGGGGCAAACTCCGTGGCTTCGTCAAGGAAGAGAACACCTCCGTGGGCGAGAGAGGCGGCGCCGGGGGCGAGCGACCTCGACCCACCGCCAATCAACGCCGGCATCGTGACACTGTGGTGGGGGGCTTGTAGGGGCGGGCGAGTGAGAAGCTGGAGTCCTGCGGGAACCAAGCCGGCCACCGAGTGCAGGGACGTCGTCACGAGGGCGGTGTCCGGATCCAGGTCTGGCAGGATTGTCGGCAGTCGTGATGCCAGCATTGTCTTTCCCGACCCCGGCTCACCGAGGAGGAACACGTGGTGTCCGCCCGCCGCCGCCACTTCCATTGCCGCCACCGCCTCGGGCTGGCCTCTCACGTCGGACATGTCGACCGCGTGCTCCGCGTGCGCGGCTCCCGTCCGACTGTCGATGTCGAGGCGACCGTGGAACGGTGCCTTCACCGCCTCTCCCCCGGCCCACGCGATGAGGTCCGCAAGGTGCGCAAAGGGAACGGCCTCAATCCCCGACACGAGGGATGCCTCACGCGCGCACGCGGTCGGGACGATCACGCGGCGCACCCCGCGCGAGCGCGCCGCGAGCACCGCAGGGAGGACTCCGCGCACCGGTTGAATGCTTCCGTCGAGAGCCAGTTCCCCAATGATCACGGTGTCTTCGAATGCGAGGGGCGAGACCAGGCCGGTCGCCAGTGCGACCGACGCGGCGATAGCGAGGTCGAAGGCGGACCCCGACTTGGGGATCCCCGCCGGCGACAGGTTGACGGTGATGCGCTGGTCGAGAACATCCAGCCCGCAGGACTCGAAGGCGGCGCGGACTCGATCGCGTGCCTCCCGAACTGAGGTGTCGAGTAGTCCAACAAGCGTGAAGGCCACAAGCCCCGATCCCGCGTATGTTTCGACGTCGACCAGGTGTCCTTCGATGCCGACGATACTCATTGAGTACGTGCGGGCCAGTCCGGGAGCATTCATTGCACGCCTCGCAACCACGCGACGCGTGCTCCAAGATCACGAAGATCCACGTCCTGGCACCCGTGGCCGGGGAATAGCCGCAGCTGGGCGGCATCGAGGGTGATCGCCACGACGTCAATGCGCACTCGTGACCCGAGAGGCCCCCGAGCACGGCACCACGCTCCGGTCAGTTTCCTCAGTTGCGTGACCTTGCGTTCGTCAATCGACGCCAGAGCGCTTCCGTGTCGACGTCCCACCCTGGTGCGCACCTCCACCACGACGGTGCGAGGATCGCACGGGTCCGTCTCGTCGCATGCGATGATGTCGATTTCTCCGCGGCGCCCGTCTCGCCAGTTGCGCTCGATAACGCGAAGTCCCTCCTCTTCGACGACGAGGCACGCGGTGTTCTCCCCGGCTATCCCGAGCGCGCGTCGATCGGGACGTGTTGAGCGTGTCATGTCGGTTCACCTCCACCACCACGATGCTCGCCGCGAAGGCGCACGCTCAATGCGAAAACCGCCGCCTGTGGACAGGCGACGGCATGCTGGGTGTGCTGTGGATACTCGCTCGCGCCTGCGAGCGCGCTGCCTAGGGGATGTCGAGCTCGGGCTTGGACAGCTCTTCGACGTTGACGTCCTTATAGGTGACGACGCGGACCGAGCGCACGAAGCGAGAAGAGCGGTAGATGTCCCACACCCACGCGTCGGACAGCGTCAGCTCGAAGAAGACATCGCCTCCCACGGGGCGGGCCTGCACGTCAACGTGATTGCAGAGGTAGAAACGCCTCTCTGTCTCCACGACATACTTGAACAAGCCTATGACGTCGCGATATTCCTTGAATAGCTCTAGCTCCAGCTTGTTCTCGTAGCCTTCAATCTCTTCGTTCACAGACCAATCATGCCGAAAGCATGCCGCTCACGCGCCGCGCCACCCCGGCGTGCCCTCGTTTGTCCGTACCTGCGGCATCCTCCACGTGCGTCGGTGGAAGTCGCTGACGCCGAGCCGAGCGATGGCCTGGGCGTGGGCGGCAGAGCCGTAACCCTTGTTCGATGCCCATCCGTAGCCCGGGTCCTCGGCCTCGCGCATGAGGCGGTCCCTGGCAACCTTGGCCAGCACCGAGGCCGCCGCGACGACCGCGCAGGAGGCGTCGGCCTTGACCTGAGTGTGCACGGGCAGAGCGCCGCAGTCGGGATAGTCCGGGCCGTCGGCCGCACAGAGATCATCCGGGATGGACAGCCAGTCGTGGGAGCCGTCAAGGAGCACTCCCCCGGGCGCATGCCCCTTCGCGACGACGCCGGCTAGCGCGCGGCGTCCAGCCAGCCGTAGCGCACACACGATACCCCATCGGTCGATCTCGGCCGCAGACGCGTAGGCGACGCACGAGGCCAGGACCCAGGAATGAATCGGCTCGACGAGGGCCTCACGCCGCCGGGGAGAGAGCGCCTTGGAGTCGGTGAGTCCACCGGGCACTGCGGGCGCATCCGCGCCAACGAGGGCAACGCCGACCGCGACGGGTCCAGCGAGGGCACCGCGCCCGACTTCATCCATCCCGGCAACCACTCCCCACCGCTGGGCCAGGGAGTATTCCAGCTCTCTTGATGCTGTCATCACGATGAGGAGGGCAGGGCGGCGAAGACTTCCGGGTGAGCGATATCGGTGGACCACCTCGACACCGGCCAGATGATGACCTGCACCGTGCCCACGACCGCGGACACCGGCACGTAGGGGGATTGACCCGCGCCCATGTGATAGCGCGAGTCCGCAGAATTCGACCTGTTGTCCCCCATGACCCACAGGTGTCCCTCCGGGACGACAACGTCGAAGGTGCGTTCTCCGCAGGGCACCTGGCCGGGCGGCAGGTAGGTTTCGTCGAGCGCGACGCCGTTGACACTCACCTTGCCGCTGGGGGTCGCACACGTGACGCGGTCCCCGCCGACTCCGATCACGCGCTTGACGAGAGTCTGCTCGCCGCCCCCGGGCACGAAGCCCGTGAATTCACCCAGGCGCCGCGCGATGGAGGGCGCGGTCTCTTGCTTGGCGCCGAGCCAGCCGAGGGCATCGTCGAAAACGACGACGTCTCCGCGGTGGATGTTTGCCCGCAGCGCGTCGACGCGCGAGACCGCGATGCGGTCGTCCTCCACGAGCGTGTTGCGCATGGACGGAGAGGGAATCCAAAAGACCTGGACGACGAAGGCCCGAAGGAGGGAGGAGATGACGAGCGCGACGACGAGGATCATGAGGATCTCACGCAGCCACACGAGGGGGTTACGACGATTGCGAGCCTCCGCCCGATCGCGGTCCTTCAAGGACGGCGCATGCGTCGGTCCGAGCGGCGGGCCTGCGGTCGAGGTCATGGCTTCTCCTTCAGAACGTCCCATCGTCACAAGGATAGGGGTAGGCCCGACACCGGCGCGCGGTGTCGGGCCTCACCGTGAAAAATGCCAAGGTGCGGAGCGACTGGCCTCACTCGGCCTTGCCGGAACGGTGCTCCTTGATCTTCGCGGCCTTGCCGTGGCGCTCACGCAGGTAGTAGAGCTTCGCGCGGCGAACGTCGCCCTTGGTGACGACCTCGATGTGGTCGATCGTGGGGGCGTGGACCGGGAAGGTACGCTCAACGCCGACGCCGAAGGAAATCTTGCGGATCGTGAACGTCGAGGACACGCCGTGACCGCGGCGAGCGATCACGACACCCTGGAAGACCTGGATACGGGAGCGGTTGCCTTCGATAACCTTGACGTGCACCTTGAGGGTGTCGCCAGCTCGGAACGAGGGGATGTTATCGCGCAGCGATGCCGCATCAACAGCGTCCAGCTTCTGCATTTCTTCTCCTTGACGCCTCTGCCGCAGGTCGGGGGCGTCTGGTTGGGCGGGCCGAACCCGCTCAGTTGACGGTTGATCGCGCGCCTCGGTGTCCCCCTGCGGCAGGATGAACCGCGCACAATCCTTGCAATTATCCCATACCGATCCCTCAACGGGCGAGTGGTGATCCGTCTGCGGCGGTGAGATCGCGCACCATCACGACATCGTCGTTGTCGATTCCCCCGACGTTGAACCTGCGGGTGGCGCGCTTACGGAATCCGTGCCGCTTGTAGAACGCCCGAGCCACCCTGTTGGCGCGGTTAGTTCCCAGAACGATCGCGCTGTGCCCAAGGCTTACGCCGTCGGCGCATGCTCGCTCCACCAGGGCATCCGCGATGCCGCTTCCCCGCCAGGCCTGGTCAACATAGCACTTGGACAGGTATGCGCTGTCCGCCGCGACCCGCCCGGGTCGCACCATGTCGCGTGGAAGAGCGTCTCGACCGACGATCGTGAGCACGTAGCCGACAAGCTCGCCACCGACCTGCGCGACGAAGACGCGGAAGCGATCCGGCGCGGCGAGCATGCGCGCGAAGGCCTCGGCGCTGAGTTCGTTCGCCACGTAGGCGGCGATAGCGTCGCGCCCCAGGCCCTTCGGGCACGCGTCGGGAAAGGTTCTTTCTGCGAGCACGGCGACCATCCCCGCGTCCGCGGCCTCGGCTTGCCGAATCGTCACGTGCTGTGCGGGCCCACTGCGCGGATAGGCGATGCCGCAGGCGGCAAGTGTGGCACGGTCCTGCCCGTTAAGGTCCGCCGCATGCAGCGCGAGGGCGAGATCGGGTCGGACCCTGGTGGTCTTCTCGATGGCGCGATCACGACGCCAGCGCCCAATCGCGGCGTGGTTACCGCTGAGGAGGACCTCGGGAACTGCGAGCTGACGAAACTGAGCGGGCTTGGTGTAGACCGGATACTCCAAAAGCCCCGCCCCCGAGTGGGATTCTTCGACGAGTGAGTCGGGGTTGCCCATAAAGCCGTCAAGCAACCGGGCAACTGCTTCCGTGAGCACCAGTGCGGCGGCTTCTCCCCCGTTGAGCACGTAGTCACCGATCGAAAACTCCAGGACCTCCACGCCCGCGGACCGGTAGTACTCCCCGACGCGCGCGTCGATTCCCTCGTAGCGCCCACACGCGAGAACGATCTGGTCCGCACCGGCAAGGTCTTCCACGAGGGGCTGGGTGAGCGGCGTTCCCGAGGGGGTGGGTATCGCCAGGATACGTCGGGCCTGCTCGCCACCCCGCGGCGCGTCGTGGGGGCCCAGCGCGATCGCGAGCACCTCATCGAGGGCCGCGCACCACACGTCGGGTCGCATGACCATTCCCGCGCCCCCACCGTAGGGAGTGTCGTCGACGCTGCGGTGTCGCCCGCTTGCCCACCCGCGCAGATCGTGGACGCCGACGCGCACGAGGCCGGCCTGTGCAGCCTTGCCCATGAGGGACAGGTTCAGGGGCGCGAAATAGTCCGGGAAGATTGAGATGAGGTCGAAGCGCACGCTAGTTGTTTCCCTCGTCGTCACCGTGGTCGTCGAAAAGCCCGGGGGGCGGATCAATGACGACGACGCCGCGGTCCACGTCGACGGTGGGAACGAGGGCGCTCACGAAGGGAACCATGACAGTTGCAGCGGGGGTGTCCACGAGAAGAAGATCCTGCGCCGCTCCGGGCCTCAGGCCGCTGACCGTGCCGAGGACGTCGCCGGCGGGTGTGCGAGCCGTGAGTCCCGTGAGCTGGTGGGGATACCAGGCATCCTCCTCCGGATGCTCCTCAACGAGCAGCCGCGCCCCCCGCAGCCTTTCGGCATCCTCGCGGCTCTCGCACTCCTCGAAGGAGGCCAGCACTCGTTCCTTGTGTACCTTCACCGAACGCACCGTCAGCACGCGCGAGGCCCCCTCCACGTCCAGGCGCATCCCGGGCGCCACAACGCTGGGGTCGTCGCTGCGAACGTCTAGAATGACCTCGCCGCGCAGACCGTGAGCGGGTCCGATGATGGCTGCTGTGAGCTGCATGTGTCCTCCTTGTCATGCGCCGGAATCTACCGGAAGCATACAACGAAGGGATCCGGCACTGCCGGACCCCTTCGCGACGTGCGCGAGCCCTACTCGCGATCCGTGTCGACGACGTCAACGCGGACAGCGCCGCGCGTCGAAAGTGCACCCATGACGGTGCGCAGCGCGCGAGCCGTCCGGCCACCGCGTCCAATGACGCGTCCCAGGTCTTCCGGATTCACCCGAACCTCAAGAAGCTGGCCGCGCCGCATTGAGCGAGGCGTCACCTCGACATCTTCGGGGTGGTCAACGATGCCGCTGACCAGGTGCTCCAACGCGTCGGCGAGCATGCTCAGGCATCCTCTCCAGCGGGCTCTTCGGCGGTCTTCTCGGCCTCGGCAGCGGCCTCTTCCTCAGCCTTCTTGGCGGAAGCAGCAGCCTTGGACTTTTCGGCGGCGGCCTCGGCTTCCTTGATGGCCTGCTCGGCCTGAGCGGCCTTGTCAGCCTCGGAGACCTGGACGCGGGAGACCGCGTCGGCCTTGCCGTTGAACTTGGCGATGTCACCGGTCAGGACCAGCAGGTTGCGGACCTGGTCGGAGGGCTGAGCGCCGACACCGAGCCAGTACTGGGCGCGCTCAGAGTCGATGCGAATGATCGACGGGTTCGGCTGAGGATCGTAGTAGCCGACCTCTTCGATGACGCGTCCGTCGCGCTTCTTGCGGGAATCGACGACGACAACGCGGTACTGGGCGGCGTGGATCTTGCCCACGCGCTTCAGGCGAATTCGAACTGCCACTTGAGTGGTCTCTCCATTTCAGATTGGTGTGGACCTTTGCGTCCCGAGGTGGGAAACACAGGGGTCGCATCGGACCGGGACACGACGGCGCGCAGTGAGAGGGTCTACGTTCCGCCGGGTACAGCTAGCGATTATGCCACACTTTTCAGTCAATTCCCAAGCGGGAGACGTCGGCCTAACGCCCCGAAACGGTAATATCCATCACCTGGCCGGGCGCGGTCATGGGCGGTCCGAGACCAGGTGGCCACCGACGTAGACGCAGCGCGGTCTCGCGAGCGCGAGCGGATCTCGTGTCGGGTCCTCGTCAAGCACGAGAAAGTCGGCTGCGGCTCCGTCCGTCAGCCCTTCGAAGCCCAGGTAGCGGCGCGTTTGCCAGGTGGCGGCGTCCACGACGAGGCCGGGGTCGGCTCCCCACTGGGTCCACAGGGCGAGTTCGCCGGCAATCGAGCCGTGCTCCTGGTAGCCGCCCGAGTCGGTGCCCATCAGGAGGAGGATGCCGGCATCAACGAGCATCTGGAAGTGCTCCCGACGCTCGGCGTGCATGGCGCTCATCGTCGCGGCATACACCGGATACTTTGACGCGGCTTGGGAGGCGAAGTCCGCGAAGAGCTCGACTTGGCGAAGCGTCGGGGTCACCGCGATGCCCCGGGAGGCGATCTCTGCGGCCTGGTCCGGGTCGATGCCGCTTCCGTGCTCGATGTCGTCCACGCCGGCCTCGATGAGCGAGTCGATAACCCGATGAGAGAAAGCGTGAACGGCGACGCGCGCACCGAGGTGGTGGGCGGCTGCAACCGCATCGGCCAGGACCTGCGCGTCCCACAGGGGCAGCAGGTCCGCGTCTGCGCCGCCCGAACGGTCGATCCAGTCCCCCACCAGCTTGACCCAGCCGTCGGATTGGGCTGCCAACGTGCCGACGACACGCGGGAGGTCACGCTGGTCTTCGACGTCGATGGGAAGGTCCCGCAGGTAGCGCTTGGGTCGCGCGACGTGCCTGCCACACCGAACGAGGCGCAGCCCGGTCGGGCCGACGACGACGGAGTTGTCGACCGGGACCCCGCAGTCACGCACCAGGGTCACGCCGCTTTCGAGCGTGTGCCTCGCCTGGCGCACCATCTCGTTGCCGCTTACGCTGCCCTTCTCGGAGTATCCGATGTGGCAGTGCGAGTCCGCCATGGCCGGGACGAGGAAGGGGACACGCCAAGCTCCGTCCTCGTAGCGCTCGGATACCCTGCGAATCACCCCGTCGTCGACGCGCCAGGTGCCCCTCACCCAGCGGGGGCGCGCCGAGGCCTCCTGCGCCCACAGGCACACGCCCGCGATCAGCATGGCTCAGAGCTGACCGAGCATGCGCTTGACGTCGTCGGGGAGGTCGTCAAGCGTGGGACGCGGGGCGTGGGCGCTCTGCTGTCCGCCGAAGGAGGAGCCCGGCGCGGAGCTACGCTCCGACGGGGGGAGCATCGCCTCCAGCTCCTGCTGGCGGCGCTTCGCGGGGTTACCCGAGCGCGCCTTCTTCTTCAGGCGGGCGCGCTGAGCCTGGGCCTTACGGGCGTTGGCCTTCTGCTTGGCCTTTCCGCCGCGACCGGGCAGGGCCCCCATTCCGGGCACTCCCCCACCCATCTGTCCCATCTGTCCCATCATCTCGCGCGCGGCCTCGAAGCGCTGGACGAGCTGGTTGACGTCGGTGACGCTGGTTCCCGATCCCCGGGCGATGCGCGCCCGGCGCGAGCCGTTGAGGATGGAGACGTCGTCGCGTTCGGCGGGCGTCATCGAGCGAACGATGGCCTCCACGCGATCGACCTCTCGTTCGTCGAAGTTGTCGATCTGATCGCGCAGCTGCGCCGCTCCGGGGATCATTCCGAGCATCTTCTTCATGGAGCCCAGCTTCTTGATCTGCTGGAGCTGGCTGAGGAAGTCGCCGAGGGTCAGCTCCCCGGCCATCGCCTTGGCGGCGACCTTCTCCGCCTCCTCGGCGTCCATCTTCTTTTCGGCCTGTTCGATGAGCGTGAGGATGTCGCCCATGTCGAGGATGCGCCCGGCCATGCGATCGGGGTGGAAACGCTCGAAGTCGTCGAGGCCCTCACCGGTGGAGGCGAAGAGAATCGGTGCGCCCGTGACGCCTCGCACGGACAGCGCGGCTCCGCCTCGCGCGTCGCCGTCCAGCTTCGACAGGACGACGCCGGTGAAGCCAACGCCGTCACGGAAGGCCGTCGACGTCGAGACCGCGTCCTGGCCGACCATCGCGTCAAGGACGAACATGATCTCGTGCGGGCTCACCGCGTCGCGGATGGCGATGGCCTGATCCATCATCTCCTGGTCGACACCCAGGCGACCGGCGGTATCGACAATGACGACGTTGATGCCGCTCTTGCGAGCGAAGTCGACGCCGGAGCGCGCAACCTCAACGGGATTGCCGACGCCATTGCCCGGCTCGGGCGCCCACACCTTCACACCGGCGCGCTCGCCGACAACCTGGAGCTGCTGGACGGCGTTGGGGCGCTGCAGGTCCGAGGCTACCAGGAGAACGGTCTTGCCCTCCTCGCGCAGCCACTTACCGAGCTTACCGGCCAGCGTCGTCTTACCGGCGCCCTGGAGGCCCGCCAGCATGAAGACGGTGGGTCCCGACTCGGCAAAGTTCAGCTCACGGGTCGCTCCGCCAAGAATCTCCACGAGCTCGTCGTGGACGATGGACACAACCTGTTGGCCGGGGTTGAGTGCCTTGGAGCGCGCCGCGCCATAGGCCTTGTCACGTACCTGGGTGGTGAACTGCCGGACGACGGGCAGGGCGACGTCGGCGTCGATGAGGGCTCGACGGATGTCAGAAATCGCATGATCGACGTCCGACTCGGTCAGGACCCCGCGGCTGCGCAGGGTGCGGAAGGATTGGGTCAGACGATCTGACAGGTTTCCAAACACGTGTTCACTCCCAAGATGGCTGCTCTACAAGGCACAGGTTAGCGCACCTCGGCCCCGGTGGTGAGACCGGGGCCGAGGAACGCGTTGATCGCGGGAGCGTCAGGCGGAGGCGGTGCCGACGATCGCGTCGACAAAACCCCGCGGATCGAAGGGTGCCAGGTCGTCGGCGCCCTCCCCCAGTCCGACGAACTTGACGGGAACGCCGAGGGAGCGTTGGACGGACACGACGATGCCCCCCTTGGCAGAGCCATCGAGCTTGGTGAGCACGATGCCGGTGACTCCCGTGGCCTCGGCGAACACCTCGGCCTGCTTCATGCCGTTCTGACCGGTCGTCGCGTCGAGGACGAGGAGAACCTCGCCGACGGGGGCCTGCTTGCTCATGACGCGCTTGATCTTGCCGAGCTCGTCCATGAGGGTCGACTTGTTCTGAAGCCTGCCAGCGGTGTCGACGAGAACGACGTCAACGTCGCGTTCGATGCCCTCACGCACCGCCTCGAAAGCGACCGAGGCGGGGTCGGCTCCCTCCCTCTCGGATCGGACGACGTCGACACCCACGCGCTCGCCCCATGTGGCCAGCTGGTCGGCGGCCGCGGCGCGGAACGTGTCAGCGGCCCCCAGGAGCACGGATTTGTCGTCGGCCACGAGAATGCGGGCGAGCTTGCCGACGGTTGTCGTCTTGCCGGTTCCATTGACGCCGACCATGAGGATCACCGCCGGCTTGACGCAGCCATCGACCGTCGGCCTGGCAAGATCGAGGGATCGATCCATGTCGGGGCCGACGAGCGCAAGGAGCTCCTCTCGCAGGATCTCGCGGACGCGAACCTCGTCGGTCGTTGATTCGACGGCGACGCGGCGCTTGAGCGCCTCCATCAGGGAGTCGGTCGCCTCCAAGCCGAGGTCAGCCACGAGGAGCGACTCCTCGATCTCCTCCCAGTCTGCCGCACTGAGCTTGCCTCTGCTGAGGACCCCGAGGATCGCGCGCCCGAGGGCGCCGGAGGAGGCCAGGCGGCTACGCAGGCGCTCCATGCGCCCGCCAACGGATTCGGGGCGCTCGACGAGCGCGGGTGCGGCCTTGTCGGGCGATGGCTCGGCGTCGCCCGTCGGCGACTCTTCGGTCGCAGGGCCGTCACGCGGCTGGTCGGTTGCCTCGCCCTCGGCCTCGGCAGGAGCGGCGACGTCACCGGAGGCGGGCACCTGTTCGTGCGGCGCCGAGGTGACCTCGTTGGAGGAGCGGCGGGAGGAAACCACGAGGCGGATGACCATCCCGATGACCACGGCGATCGCCAGTGCAATGACGATCGCCCAGGGCGTCTGAAGGAAAGAAACGAAAGCGTCCATGGGTACATTATCCCCCATGGACGCCCCGACAAGGAAGCGTGAGCAACGCGTCACCTCCCGCTAGCGCGCGGTATCCTCGCCCGGCCGAGAACCACCGTCGCGACCGCGCCGACCCCGGTCGAGCCTGTCGCTCACGCGCCCGGTGACCGACTCGAGACGGTCTATTCCCGGAAGCCGATCCGCGTCGAAGTACGCGCTGGAAGAGTCACCGCTTTGCAGCAACGCGTCAAGCGAGGAGGAAGCGGGAACCACCGGGCGGAGGCTGGACGGGGAGGATCGGCGCGGCACAGAGTGATTGCGCACCTCATCCACAATCTCTTCGCCCTCACGCTTGATGACGCCCTTCCATTCGTCAGCGCTGCGCCGAGACAACGCCAACCCGGCGACAACCGCGCCCGCCACGAGCAGAACGAGGACGACAGTCAGGACCAGAATCAGCGAACCCTCAAGCATGCTCCCATCCTGCCCTATGGACCGTCCGTGCGCGACGAGGCCTCCCGTCGCACGCATCTTTGTGAGCTGAATAATCACGGCGGTCGAAAGACACGCGTCCCGACCGCCGCGCCGCCGGGTACGCGAGGCGCGTTAGTCGAGGTAGTCGCGCAGCACCTGCGAGCGCGAGGGGTGACGAAGCTTCGACATCGTCTTGGATTCGATCTGCCGGATGCGTTCGCGCGTCACGCCGTAGACCTTGCCAATCTCGTCCAGCGTCTTCGGCTGACCATCGCCGAGCCCAAAGCGCATGGACACGACTCCGGCCTCGCGCTCCGACAGGGTGTCGAGCACGTGGTGGAGCTGCTCCTGCAGGAGCGTGAAGGAGACGGCGTCGGCGGGAACGATGGCCTCGGAGTCCTCAATGAGATCGCCAAACTCGGAGTCGCCGTCCTCGCCCAGGGGGGTGTGCAGCGAAATGGGCTCGCGACCGTACTTCTGGACCTCAACGACCTTCTCGGCCGTCATGTCAAGTTCCTTGGCCAACTCCTCTGGCGTGGGCTCGCGTCCCAGATCCTGCAGCATCTGACGCTGCACGCGGGCGAGCTTGTTGATGACCTCGACCATGTGCACGGGAATGCGAATCGTGCGCGCCTGATCGGCCATTGCGCGCGTGATCGCCTGGCGAATCCACCAGGTCGCGTAGGTGGAGAACTTGTAGCCCTTCGTGTAGTCGAACTTCTCGACCGCTCGAATGAGGCCGAGGTTGCCCTCCTGGATCAGGTCGAGAAACTGCATGCCGCGCCCCGTGTAGCGCTTGGCCAGGGACACGACGAGGCGCAGGTTTGCCTCGAGGAGGTGGTTCTTGGCCTGCTGTCCGTCCTGGGCGAGGAAGTGCAATTCGCGGCGTTCGCGACTGGTCATCTCGTCGGCCTGGTTCTTCAGCTTGTACTCCGCATACAGGCCGGCCTCAATGCGTCGGGCGAGGTCGACCTCCTGCTCGGCGTTCAGCAGGGATACCTTACCGATCTGCTTGAGGTAGTCCTTCACCGGGTCTGCGGTTGCTCCCGCGACCGTGACCTGCTGGACCGGCTCGTCGGTTTCGTCAGAGTCGGAGACGACGAAACCGCCCTTGACGTGGATTCCCGCGTTGGTGCGCTCGCGCAGAGCCGCTCCCTCAAAGGCCTTGGGATCCTCCTCCTCGGCCTCTTCCTCGACGTCGCTCTCATCCTCGTCGTCGGCGTCGGTCTCCAGGTCCGGATCCTTCAGATCCTCCCCCGTGGGTTCGAAGTCCTCGTCGTCACCGGTCTCGATGTCGTCGATGACCTCCTCGGCGACCTCGGCTTCCTTCTTCTTGCGTCCTCGCGTCGTCTTCTTAGCGGTCTTGTCCCCGCCCGCGTCCGAGGCGTCGGCCTTCTTCGCGCTCCTCTTCTTGGCTGGCTTGTCCGCGCCCGCGTCGGAGGCCGCCTGGGCGGCCTTCTTCGCACTCGCCTTCTTCGCGCTCCCCTTCTTCGCGGCGGGCTTGCGGTCGGCAGACTCCTTCTCCCCACCCTCAGGCACGGCCGCGGGCGTCTTCTTGGACGCGGAGGACGCCTTCTTGCCGCGGGTGTTCTTCTTCGCGGCGGGTGTCACCTCCGTGATCTCCTCGTTTGTCGCGGAGTCCTTTACCGAAGCGCGCGATGCACTCACACGGGTCCCTTTCATTGATGGGCATGCACAGTTGAGCCGATTGCAAATCGGCATACCACCGCCAGTCTAGTGCCTCGCTTGGGAGTTTTCCTGGTGGTCGATGTGAGCCTGCCCCCCGCGAAGCCACGCCCGGGAGCCGCCGTCGGTTAGAGTTGCACCATGAGTCTGAGCGACAGTTTCTCCGTTC
Source organism: Schaalia odontolytica (assembly GCF_024584435.1). Classification (GTDB taxonomy): domain Bacteria; phylum Actinomycetota; class Actinomycetes; order Actinomycetales; family Actinomycetaceae; genus Pauljensenia. Next base: position 574,152 of record NZ_CP102197.1, on the reverse strand, counting down.
TGCGTCCCCTCATCGACGAGGCCACGTCCGAGCACCTGAGCGGCCTCCTCGTGCGCGCGGGGGCCTCCACCCGCGGTGAAGAGTTCACTCAGGCGGTGCTCTCAGCCGCGTCGGGCGGCAAGCGCTTTCGCGCCCTCATGGCTCACGTCGGCTATTGTCTGGGCGCCGGGCTTGCGCTGGGCGAGGTGTTTCTCCCCCACCTGAGTGCCGCACTCGAGCTCTACCAGGCCAGCGCCCTCGTTCACGACGACATTATCGATCGCGCAAACGAGCGTCGGGGAGCCCCCACGCCTCATCGTCTCCTAGCCGATCACCACGGCCGCAGGCGGTGGATGGGCAGCCCCACCGACTTCGGCGAGCACGCGGCGATCCTGGTCGGCGACTTCCTCTTCTCTGCCGCCACCGATGCGGCAGATGCGCAGGCGCTCCTCCTTGACGAGGCCGCCGCCGAGTCCTTCACCCGCCGCTTCGCCGACATGCACGCCGAGGTTGCTCTGGGCCAGTATCTCGACATCGTCGCCGAGCAAACCCCGCTCGACCCGCATCGCGACGACGCGGTCAGCGGCGCCGATGCTCTGGATGTCGCACTCCACAAGTCGGCACACTACTCGGTCGTGCATCCCGCGGCGCTCGGCGCGATCTGTGCGTCCGCCCCGCCCGGGCAGGTGAGCACCCTCCTGGCGATCCTCGATTCTGTGCTGACGCCGTGGGGGCTCGCCTTCCAGCTGCGCGACGACGACCTGGGCGTGTTTGGGGATCCTCAGGTGACGGGCAAACCCGCGGGAGACGACCTCAGGGAGGGCAAGCGGACCGTGCTGCTGGCCCTCACGTGGGAGGCATCCACGCCGAGCGAACGGCGCGAGCTGACTCGTGTTCTCGCGGTGCCCACCGCCTCGCCGCGCGAGATCGGCGCCGCGACACGCATCGTCGCACGCAACGGCCGCGACGCACACGAGGAAACGATTGCTCGTCTCGTCGCCGACGGGCACGCTGCCCTTCAGCGGGCGAACGTGGGCGATGAGGCCCGACGCATGCTCGCCGAGCTGTGCTCTCTTCTCACCGCACGGCGCTCGTAGCACCCCTCCCGCGCCGATTCAAGGGAGCCACGGTGGCCGCTCCCGGATGGGCAGCCGCGCCTAGAAGGCGAGCGTGGAGGCGATGCGGTTGACGCGGTGGTGACGCCCCGACACGAGCGCGTCAATCGGGCGTTCCCCCAGTTCCTCCTGGAGCGTGTACAGCCATTCCAGGGATTCGTCGGACGTGAACCCGTCATCGGCCAGCAGGGTGAGCGTTCCCTGCAGGACCGCAAGGGGCTCCCAGCCGTTGGCACCCTTGACGATCACGTCGCGCGGGATCCCTCGACTCCCGTCTGCTCCGCGCGCCTCAATGAGGACTCGATCACGGATCAGCTGCTTCAGGCGGCGTTCCTCGATGCCGAGGAGTCGGCAGGCCTCGTCCATGCTTGCCAGGGTCATGTCAGCACTCGTCATGACCGCAAGACTACCCCAAGGCGGCGGCGCTCCGACACCCGCATCTCCGTAGATTGAGCGAAAGATCCCATAGAATCAACCAAGTGAGCGATGAACAGACATTCGACCAGACCGATCCGCTGATCGGCCTCCTGGTCGACGAACGATACCGGGTCGTGCGTCGGCTTGCCCGCGGTGGCATGGCGACGGTGTACATCGCGCAGGACGAGCGCCTTGACCGTCCCGTTGCCCTCAAGGTCATGCACCCCCACCTTGCCGATTCCCAGGACTTCGTCGCGCGCTTTCGCCGAGAGGCACGCGCGGCCGCGCGAATCGTTCACCCAGGGGTCGTCTCCGTTTTCGACCAGGGTGTTGTCACGGGCCAAGGATTCTTGGTGATGGAGCTTATCGACGGGACAAATCTTCGTCAGCTTCTTCGCGCGCAGGGGGCCTTCACGATCCCCCAGGCGCTGCGCTACGCCTCCGATACCCTCGAGGCGCTACGAGCCGCTCACCGCATGGGAGTCATCCACCGCGACATCAAGCCCGAGAACATCCTGGTTCCCACGGATGGGCCGGCGAAGGTCACAGACTTCGGGCTGGCTCGCGCCGCCTCCGAGGTGTCAATGTCGTCCACTGGCAACATGCTCGGCACCGTGGCCTACATTGCTCCCGAAATCGCGACCACCGCACGCGCAGATGCGCGCTCCGACATCTACTCCGTGGGCATCATGCTCTACGAAATGCTCACGGGCACGGTGCCGTGGGCGGGCGAGTCACCCCTCCAGATTGCCTCCCATCACGTCGCCGACGACGTTCCCAGCCCGTCGGCTTCCCAGCCGTGGATTCCCCGTGAAATCGACGACCTCGTTGCCGCCCTGACCGCGAGAGAACCCGCGTCGCGCCCGGCAGACGCGTCCGAGGCCATCGACCTGGTCGCGCGCACGGCCGCCGCGATCCCCGCCGAACTTGCGAGCCGCCGCGCCGACGTGTCCCCCGGCGAGCGCAACGATGGCACCCGAACCAGCGCGTTGAACACGGAGGTGCTCTCCGCGCAGTTCACCAGGCCCCTGCCTCCCTCCGTTCCAACGAATGCCGCCACCGTCCACACCTCCGCCCCGGATCTCTCCGTCGCCGCGGCCCCGCCTTCCAGAGCACCGCGACGCGTGGCGCTGTGGGCGACGCTCGTCGCGCTCCTCCTGGTCGCGGCGGGCGTGGGCGGCAGCTGGTGGTGGACCGAGTACGGCCCGGGTTCCTACCTGACGATGCCGCACACGACGGGTCGACCCCTCGCCGACGTTCAAGCCGAACTTCAGCAGCTGGGCTTGCCCTCCGTCGTGGACGAGGAGTTCTCCGACGACACGCCAGCGGGCTCCGTGACGCGCTCCGATCCCGAGGATGGCGCCTCCGTGCACAAGCGCGCCGAGGTCCAGCTCTACGTCTCCAAGGGCGTCGATATGAGGACCGTGCCCAGCGTCGTCTCCCTCCCCCGGGATGAGGCTGAGGCGGCGCTGTCGGAGGTGGGACTGCAGGTCGGAGCAATCAGCAACGCCTACTCCGAGGACATCCCCGCGGGGCACGTGCTCTCCCAGGGAACGCCGGCCGGATCCGCCGTCCGACACGATTCCTCCGTTGATCTCGTCCTGTCCAAGGGACGTGAGCCCCGCTCGGTCCCACGCCTAGCCGCCATGAGCGCGGAGGCCGCGAAGAACGCCGTCGAAGCCCTCGGCCTGGCCGCGAACGTCGCCGAAGCCTACTCCGACACGGTCCCCGAAGGACAGGTCATCTCTCAGCAGACCGCCGAAGGAAGCACCCTCTATCGCGGGGATCAGGTGGCCTACACCGTGTCGAAGGGACCGGAGAAGGTCGCGGTCCCGGACGTTGTCGGCCGCCAGAGGGACGAGGCCCGGGCCGCGCTCGAGGGAGCGGGATTCACCGTGCAGGAGGAGTCGATTCTCGGCGGTTTCTTCGGCACGGTGCGTGCCACCGATCCGGCGGGAGGAACGATGCTGAAGAAGGGGTCCGTCGTGACGATCACCGTCGTCTAAGCGAACTCGCCAGACCGGTCCCATTCGATGCGGTCGTCGCCTGAAGCGTGTGCCCGGCCTCATAGCGAGGCCGGGCACACGCGTGTTGCCTGGGATCAGCGTTCCTCGGCGGCACCCTTCGCAAGGTACTGGGCGACCTGGAAGGCCATCTCCAGGCTCTGCTGGTGGTTCAGACGCGGATCCACGAGCGTTTCGTAGCGCTTGCGCAGCGTCTCCTCGTCAATGTGTTCGCTCCCGCCAATCACCTCGGTGACGTCGTCGCCCGTGAGCTCGACGTGCAGGCCACCGGGAACCGTCCCGCAGGCCTCGTGCGCATCGAAGAATCCACGCACCTCGTCCATGATCGTCTCAAAGCGGCGGGTCTTATATCCCGTGGATGAGGTGATCGTGTTGCCGTGCATCGGATCCGTCACCCACGTGACGGGACGTCCGTCGTCGCGCGCAGCCTCAAGCAGGGGTGGCAATGCCTCGCGGATGCGCGATGCCCCCATGCGGGTGATGAAGGTCAGGCGCCCGTCCTCGCCGTCTGGGTTGAGACGGTCGATAAGCGAACACATCTGCTCGGGCGTGGTCGAGGGGCCGAGCTTAACGCCGATGGGGTTGCGCACGCGAGACAGCAGCTCAATGTGAGCGCCTTCCTCCTCGCGGGTGCGCTCTCCCGCCCACAGGAAGTGGGCGGACGTGTTGTAGGGTTCGCCGGTGCGCGAGTCGATGCGCGTCATCGCCGACTCGTACTCCAGGAGGAGTGCCTCGTGAGAGGAATAGAGGTCAACGTCGCGCAGGGTCTCAAAGTCGACTCCCGCCGCCCCCATGAATTTGATGGCCCGGTGAATGTCCTTGGCCAGCGTTTCGTAGCGCGCGTACGCGGGGTTGGACATGAACCCCTGATTCCAGCGATGCACCTGGCGAAGATCCGCGTATCCGCCCTTCGTGAACGCGCGGATCAGGTTGAGCGTCGAGGCCGCATGGTTGTACAGCGACAGGAGCCTCTGCGGGTCGGGTTCACGTGCGTCGGGAGTGAACTCGATGGAGTTCACGGCGTCGCCGCGGTAGCTGGGAAGAGTCACCCCGTCTCGCGTCTCCGTGTCGGCCGACCGGGGCTTGGCGTACTGTCCGGCGATGCGCCCCACTTTGATGACGGGCAGCGACGCTCCGTAGGTCAAGACGACGGCCATCTGCAGGAGCGTCTGGATCTTGAGCCGCACGTGGTCGGCCGTCGCCTCCGCGAAGGTCTCCGCGCAGTCCCCGCCCATCAGGACGAAAGCCTCGCCGCGCCCGGCGGCGCCCATCCAGGTGCGTAGGTCGTCGACCTCACCGGCGAAGACGAGCGGCGGCTGGCGGCGCAGCTGAGCCGTGACCTCACCGACGCTCTCGCGATCGGCGTACGAGGGCTGCTGGGAAGCATCCAAACCACGCCACGTATCCCAGGGGGCACGCTCCCCGGACTCGGGCGACCACAGGCGCTCGGGGACGCGGCGGGAGCGAGGCTTACGCACGGGCTCTCCGCCGCGTCCGGGAGTGAAGGAAGGAATCACGCGGGCAGACTCACTCGCCAGCGGGCTCGACGGACTGGCCGATCTCGGCCATCATCTCGACGAACCAGGATGCGGTGATGTCGAAGGGCTTGCCGCCCGCGATGCGCGGGAAGGGAATCGCCTTGAGACGGTCGCCGTCCTCCTCATCGTGGCCGATGACGCCGGACTCGCCCTTGAAAGCGCACTCGACAGCCAGGTCGGTCATCGACTTGATGAGGCGCAGGTCGTCGGCGTTGGCTCGCGAGGAACGCGAGAAGTAGCCGGACTTTTGAACCATGACCTTCTCGGCGTCGATCTTCTCGGCGAACTGCTTGGCGAACCACTGACCGGGGTTGATCGTATCGAGCTTGACGTGGCCGAAGGGATCGCGCTGCACCTCGCCACCCGCGGCCTCGATCTCGGCGATGATCTCGGGCACGCCGGCGCCCTCCGACAGGAAGATGTTGACGTTGCCCTGCTCGTCCATGATCGCCTTGAGGCGGGCCGCCTCAGCATCCAGGTCGATCTTCATCTCGGGCAGGAAGATGGCGTGAATGTCCCAGCGTTCCTTCGACAGGCCAATCGAGGGCACCCATTCCTGGGTCTTGAGCCACTCGTGGTAGCGCAGCGAACCGGCCGCGGTGAGCCACCCGCAGTGGCGGCCCATGATCTCGTGAATGATGAGCATGCGCGGGTTGGAACGGTGCTCCCCGATGATGTTCTGGGAGTACTCGGAGACCTCTTCAGCGGCGGTCCACGCACCCAGGGACTGGCGGATCGGCACCACGTCGTTGTCGATGGTCTTGGGCAGCCCCACGACCGTCAGGTGGTAGTCGTGCTCCTCCAGGTAGGCGGCCAGATCGGCAGCCGTCGTGTTCGTGTCGTCACCGCCGATCGTGTGCAGCACGTCGACACCGTCCGTGCGCAGCTGCTCGGCCGCCTTCTGCAGGGGATCCTCGTCCTGTGCCACGAGACCTCGCTCCACGAGGTTCTTCTTGTTCGTCAGCTTGACGCGCGAGTTTCCGATCGGGGATCCACCGAAGCGGTGCAGGACCGCAGCGTTCTTGCGTGCCTCCTCATCCACCAGCACGTAGTTGCCGGTGAGCAGGCCGTGGTAGCCGTTCTGGTAGGCGATGATCTCGACCGTGGGATCAATCTCGTTGTAACGCTCGATGAGTCCACCGACGGCGGAGGACAGGCACGGGGCGAAGCCACCTGCGGTCAGCAGGGCAACACGACGGACCGACATGAATGTCACCTTTCTCAGGTTGGTTAGGTACGGTCCCGCGCTCGCACGGGCGGGGCGTGACTCGGCCGACCCGGTGGGGCTGGCCCGTGCACAACCGCGCGTGAGCGCAGGGCACACTCATTCTACGCGTCCCGCGCGCGCTTTCGCCCGGGACGCCCGTCCCGCGAAATCCGCCGGAGTGCGGGCTCACCCGCGCGGTTCCTGGCCTTCCTCCCGCCCGTCCTCCTCGTCATCGCGTGTGGGAGCTGTCGGCACGGCAACGTCGGGTGCGGTTCGCCCTCCCGGCGCCGCGCGGCCATTGGAGGGAACCGGGCCCTCGAAGGCTCCCTCGGCGGCTAGCTGGGCCTTCACGTCTGCGGCGTAGAGGTCGACGTACTCCTGGCCCGACAGAAGCATCAGGTTGTACATGATCTCGTCCGTGATCGCACGCAGCACGTAGCGGTCCTTGTGCAGCCCCTTGTATCGCGAGAAGTCGAGGGGCTCGCCGATGACCATCCCGATGTTCGTCCGCGAGGGGATCTTCTGGCCGATCGGCTGGGCGGCGTGGGTGCCGATCATGGCCACCGGAATGACGGGCGCACCGGAGAGCAGGGCGAGGCGCGCGACTCCGGTCTTGCCGCGATAGAGACGCCCGTCGGGGCTACGCGTCCCCTCGGGGTAGATGCCAAAGAGCTGTCCGTCCTTCAGGCGCTTCAGTCCGGCGTTGAGTGCCGCCTCGGAGGCTCGGCCCCCCGTACGATCCACGGGAATGGTGCCCACGGCCCGCATGAATTCCTTGGTCATCCACCCCTTGACGCCGGTTCCCGTGAAGTAGTCGGCCTTTCCCATGAAGACGACCTCGCGGTCGAGCATCATCGGCAGGAAGACGGAGTCCCACACCGCGTTGTGGTTGGATGCCAGAATCGCGGCTCCCTCGCTCGGAATGTTCTCCTTGCCGCGGATCCACGGATGGTAGGCCGCCTTGAGTATGGGGCTGCCGGTCGCTTTGAGAGCCTGGTAGAACGCCACTGTCACTCCTCGAACTGTCGACGGGCGCGCGCGAGCGCGGAGGAATTAGTATCAACTGTATGACGAAACAGACTCCCATGCGCGATTGTGGGCAAACCATATCGCCTGGCGAGTCGCCTCGTCCCTTTGCTCGTTCGGCCGTGTCGGGAGCGCTCCTGAGGGCGCCAGCGCCCCAGATACAGCTGAGCCTGGACTCGGTGGGAACGCCCGCGTCCACGGGCAGCTGGGTGGTGGTCGACCTGGAGACGACGGGCCTGGGTGCGCGTGCCGAGATCACTGAGATCGGGGCGGTGCGTGTACGCGAGGGGCGCCTGTGCGAGGAGTTCTCCTCACTCGTGCGCCCCGTCGGCCCCATCCCTCCCGCCATCACCGCGTTGACCGGTATCACGCCCGCCATGGTTCGCGGCGCCGATCCCATCGCCACCGTGCTCGACCGCTTCCTGACGTGGGCGGGCTTCGAGGCGAAGGACCCCGTCGTCCTGGTGGCACACAACGCACCCTTCGACATCGGTTTTCTTCGTCGAGCCGCTGCGGCGTGCTCGCTCCCCTGGCCGCGCGTGAGGGTCGTCGATACGCTCGCTCTCGCGCGATTGGCCCTGCCGCGCCCCATCGTTCGCAACCACAAGCTCGCCACGGTCGCCTCCTACTTCGGTACCGCGACCGTTCCGGGGCACCGCGCCCTGGGTGATGCGCGCGCAACGGCGGAGGTTCTCCTCGGTTTTGTGGACCTCCTGGCCGGTGCCGGGGCGAGCGACGTGGAGGACCTGGTGGCGCTCAGCGCCCAGGCACCCAATGTCTCCCCGAAGACACCATCTTTCGTGGCGGATCTGCCACCCTCCCCGGGGGTCTACCATTTCATCAACACCGACGGCGACACCCTCTACGTGGGCTCCGCCTCGTCGCTGCGTTCGCGCGTGGCCAGCTACTATTCGCGCTCGGAGAAGCGTTCCAAGATCCAACGAATGGTCTCGCTGGCCGCCGGTGTTCGTTCGTTTCCCACCGCCTCCGTCATTGAGGCCCGGATCCGCGAGCTTCGCGACATATCGACCCTGTCTCCGCCCTACAATTCGGCGTCCATGCGGCAGGGGTCTCAGTACTGGGTCGTGAGCGACGGGGAGAATCCGCGCGTCGAGGCACGCATAGGTCTGGGTCAGGTAGCTCGCGCCCTGGGTCCCTTCGGGTCTCGGGCGCACGCCACTCGCGCGGCCAACGCGATCGCTCAAGCCCGTGGCGAGTGCGACCGGGTGAGCATCGATGAGGCGATCGCGGCCTCGTCCAGCACCGTTCCCCTGGCACTGACTCGGATCATGTCGCGACTGGCCAGCAGTGGTCTCTTTGAGTCGGCCGCGCGCACGCGCGACGACCTGAGCGCCTATATCACCGGAGTCGAGCGAGCGACGATGCGCCCCATTTTGGTTGCCGAACGCATCGTGTGGGCGACGCGCCGCGAGCACGGCGAGGCCGGTTGGGTCGCGCACGCGGCGTCGTTTGGTCGCTATGTGTCCTCCGTCGTCGTGCCTCCCCGTACGGATCCTTCCCCGTGGATCGACGTGCTCTCCGAGGCGGCGCTGGAGCAACCGACGCGAGCAGCCGAGGTGGCCTCGTGGGCGGAAACCGCGCTGATCTGCGCCGAATTGAGCGCGCCTGGAACTCGGCTCATCGAGTGGCGCGGCGCGCTGCCGTGGGCGCACCCCATGCTCAGCCCGCTTCGCGACGCGAGCCTGCGTGATCTACTGGCACAGGCGAGCTCGCACCCCGGTAGGCGGGGGAGATAACGCGCCCCTCTACTTCGCGGAGGCTTTTTTCCAGCGTTCGATGAGGGCGGCACCGGCTCCGGCACGCAGGCCGCTCCGGGCGCGTTCGACCGCGTCACGCATGCGATCGACGAAGTCGCGCGGCGTCACGGGAGCGTCCAAGCCCTCCCAGGCCAGAATCCCGGCCGCAGCGTTAAGAGCGACCGCGTCGCGCACGGGTTGCGGCCCTGCTCCTGCGAGCACGTCGCGGGCGACCGCAGCGTTGTCCTGCGCCTCGCCCCCGGCGATGTCGTCGATCGTGCAGGCTGCCATTCCCAGGGCCGAGCGCGCGTCAAACTCGGTGGGGGTGACGTTTCCGTCGGCGACGATCCACACCTGATTGAGGTCCGCGGTGGTCAGCTCGTCCAGTCCGGTGTAGGCCCCGCGGAACACGAGGGCCGAGGCGCCGCGCGAGGCGTACACGCCAGCCATGAGGCGGGCGTTGTCCTCACGGGCTGACCCGATCGCGCACGCCTGTACGCGCGCGGGGTTGGTGAGCGGACCAAGGATGTTGAAGACGGTCGGGAAACCGATGGAACGCCGCACGGGAGCCGCAAAACGCATGGAGGGGTGCATATGGTTGGCGAACAGGAAAGCGATACCCACCTGCTCGAACACCCGGCGCAGCGTCACCGCATCACCGTTCAGGTTGATACCTAGCGCCTCCAAGACATCGGCGGACCCCGACTGGGAGGTCGACGCGCGGTTGCCGTGCTTGACGACCGGAACGCCCAGGGCGGCCACGAGGACGGCCGCCATGGTGGAGATGTTGACGGTCTTGTGTCCGTCTCCGCCGGTGCCGACGATGTCCAGGGCGCGGCTCGGCAGGTCCACGGTCAGGGCGTGATCCCGCATGGCGTCCGCGAGACCGTGGATCTCCTCGACAGTGGCTCCCTTCATGGCCATCGCCGTGAGGAAGGAAGCCAGCCTGGCTTCACCGAGTTCGCCGCTCATCACCTGGTCCATGAGCCAATAGGACTGGCCGTAGTCGAGGGCCTGCCCGCGCAACGCGGACGCGATGATGGGACCCCACTGGCGTTCGCTCATCAGTGGGCTCCCGCGAGCACGTCGGCGAGGGTTTCCTGAAGAATGATCGGATCCAACGGGTCGGCGACCGTGGCCGCAGCGCCGGCCCACGTGGCGAGCCAGTCGTCCTGGACTCGGGCGGTCAGGAAGATCACCGGGGGCACGTCGTCGCGGGTCTCGCGCAGGTCCTGGGCGACCGACATGCCGCCTTCCTTCTTGGCTTCCGCGTCGAGGATGAGCGCCGCAAAGTCCTGTGCGTCAACGGCGTCGCGAACCCCGAACGCCGTGGCTGCCTCCACCCACTCGATGCGCGGCGTGTCCTTGGAGGCGCGCAGCCCGATGCCGTTCATGACGGCGCGACGCTTGTGTGAATCGTCACTAAAGACGAGGACTTTGACGGATGTGTCGCTCATGGCTTCTCCTTGCGTGGGTCGGTGAGTTCGACGCGATGGCACCCATTCTAACGGCATGCGGGCGGCTCCCTCACCCGGGAAACCGCCCGCATCGCGATACTGACGCCTCTGGCTCTACTCGATGGAGGAAGTCCCCACGATGTCGACGACGAAGACGTTGGCCTGGGCCTGGCCGTCCGACTGCCCGGATCCTTGGATCGGGGCAACGACGAGCAGACGCGAACCGATCGTGTAGCCGGTCAGTTCCGCCGATCCGACGGGAGCCTCAAGCGGGCTCTGGGCCCACGAGGATTGGGTCTGTCCGTTGGCGCCGAATCCGCCGACCACCTGCTTGTACAGGACGGTCTGGCTGGCCTCGAGGGGATCTCCCGCGCCCTTGTAGATCGTGTAGATCTTCTGCTCGGTCGGCACGGGAGCGCTCTCGTCGATCGTCAGGGTCGGCTCCACGCCGGCGTCTCCGGCGACCGTGATGCCCTCGGGCAGCTCCTCACCCGTCGCGACGCCGCTGCTCAGCACCGATGGATCGGCAATGTTCTGGCGTCCCACGCCGAGGATGTCCACGACGAAGACGAGGGTCGAGTTCGCCGGGATAGTGCCCTTGGCTTGGCTTCCGTAGCCCAGGGATGCGGGGATGACGACCTCGAGGCGGTCCCCGACGCGGGCGTGCGCGAGCCCGTATGTCCAGCCCTTGACCACCTGGGTGAGCGAGAACTCGGCCGGTTCGCCGCGCTCATAGGAGGAGTCAAAAACGGTGCCGTTCCACAGGGCTCCGACGTAGTTGACCTTGACCTTTGCTCCGGGGCACACGATCGCGCCGTCCCCGGCGGACAGCGTCTTGACCAGGGCCTTCGTCGTCGGCTCGGCGCCCGTGCCCGCGGCGATGACGGGCTTGTCCTCACCCGTGACGTCGGGGAAGCTCCCACTTGCGCTGCGATCAACGTTTGCGTCCTGCTCGGCCGAATCATCGGTGGCGCAGGCGGAGTAGTCGATCGATGCGGGCGAGGAAGTCGAGGACGTGGAGGAGGCGTTCGAGCATGCCGCCAGGGAGAGGGCAAGCGTGGCGGATCCAACGAGGGCGCCGAGGCGGCGCAGGGAGAACTTCATAGGTGCGTGGTCTTTCGGCTCAGTGGAAGGATTCGCCGCAGGCGCAGGTATTCTGGGCGTTCGGGTTGTCGATCGTGAAGCCCTGACGTTCGATGGTGTCGGCAAAGTCGATCGTCGCTCCGCTCAGGTAGGGAACGCTCATGCGATCAACGACGACCTCGACGCCGTCGAAGGAACGCACGGCGTCCCCGTCGAGGCTCCGATCGTCGAAGTAGAGCTGGTAGATCAGGCCGGAGCAACCGCCCGGCTGGACGGCGATGCGCAGGCGCAGGTCGTCGCGCCCCTCCTGTTCGAGGAGGCTCTTGACCTTCGCAGCAGCGACGTCGGTGAGGGTAACCTCGTGGGCGGGGGCCTGAGTTGTTGACTCGGACATGACACTCCTAACGGTCATGAATAGACGTATGCGCTTGACACACTACTCCCCCGCCCCCGCCCGGCGCGAGGGGTGGGCTGCGCGCTCAGCGTAACCAGGTGCGCGCGATCCGACGTCCCGCGTCCTCGAGCGTGATCGATCCCTCTGTTTCGAAGACTCCGTGCAGGCCCCACTGTGCTCTCTCGACATGCGACAGGGACGAGCGCCGGGTGAGGCCGACGACGGGAAGAGCTCGGGTGGCGGCGGCGTTCGTCAGCGCGTCCACGGTCGATTCTGCGAGGAGGGGCGAGGCCAACTCGGGTTCCGCGACGAGCAGGAGGTCCGCCTCCTCCAGCTGCGCCTCGAGGGGTGTCAGGCGCGCCAGCAGGTCGCCCGTCGCCACAATGCGTCCGCCGATTGCGGCCACGACTGCGCCGACGCCTCCGCCGGCACCGGAACCGTACGCCCGGGCGGGGTGAACCTGCGGACCCGCGAAGAGCTCGCGGCGATGCGGGCGTCGCGCGAACGCGCGGGTGAGCAGCGCCGTCGTCTCGGTGTCCTGCTCGTCGACGGCGGACAGATCGGGTGCGACGGCCAACACCGAGTCAAGCCCGAGGAGCGGGCGCGCCGTCGAGGCCGAACAGATGAGGTCGACTCCCGTGCACGACACGAACTCCTCGGCCGCGTTCAGCGCGTCCTCCAGGGAGGAGTCGGAGGCGTGCACGGCTGGCGTTGCGAGCAATCCGGAAAGGAAACCAAGCCCGTAGTCGGGGTGTTCGCCGTGACCGCCCTCAACGACAACCGTGCCACCTGAAGCCGCATGTTCGCGCACGAGGGAGCCGTAGTGCCTCGTCGAGGACGCGCCGAGGGGTACCCGCACGAACGAGGCGGACGAGGAGGAGGCGACGACGGCCTCGTCCCAGGTCGGCCCCGGACCGAAGGGCAGCGCAAAGACGCGGGCGCGCGGCGCGACGTCAAGAATCCCGCGGCGTATCTCCTCCAGAGCTCCCCCGCTACGGCGCTCCCCGTTACCGTCCCAGCGGCCGGCGACAACGACTTTCTTCACAGGCGAGACACGCGCTCCAGGAGCAGCGCCTCGGCAAGAATCGCAGCCTTGAGGTCGGGGATGGACTGAGACTCGTCCTCCGAGTGAGCGTTCGTGAGCGGATCCTCCACTCCCGTGACGACGACCTGGGCACCCGGGAAGATGCGCTGGAAATCGGCAATGAAGGGGATCGATCCGCCGACGCCGATGTTGACCGACGGAACGCCCCAGGCCTCGGTCAGGGCCTCGTGGAGAGCCGCCGTGACCGGCGAATCCATGTCCGCCTGGTATCCGGCCCCCGCCTCCTCTCGCGTCACCTCGACCCGAGCGCCAAAGGGCGCGTGAGAGAGGAGATAGTCGACGAGTCGATCCTGCGCCTGGCTCGGGTCCATGCCCGGGACCGTTCGCATCGAGAGGCGGAACCGCGTGTGCGGCGCAATCGTGTTCGAGGCGTTGGCCACGGGGCGGGCGTCAAAGCCAATCACCGAGATCGCGGGCTTCGTCCAGATCCGGGCCGCGATGTCACCCGAGCCGGCCAGCTCCATGCCCTCGACCATGCCGGCGGCCTCACGCAGCTCATCTTCGGGCCAATCAACATCGGCGTGATCGGAGCCGCCCAGACCGGGCACAGCCACGTCCCCGCGCTCGTCGAAGAGGGAGGAGATAAGCATGGATGAGATCGTCACCGAATCCAGGAGCGGACCGCCAAAGGCTCCGGAATGAACGGCGTGATCGGCGACCGTCACGTCAACCGTGACGATCGCGTTACCGCGCAGCGTCGTGGTGAGCGCGGGCTCCCCCGGCTTCCAGTTCGACGAGTCGGTCACGACGATCACGTCGGCCGCGAGCTCGTCGCGGTGGGCATCCAGGAACGCCGTGAAGGACGGGGAGCCGATCTCCTCCTCGCCCTCGATGAAGACGACGACGTTGACCGGCAGGTCCTCGCCCAGGATACGCAGGGAGCCGAGGTGCACGACCACTCCCGCCCCGTCGTCGGAGCTTCCGCGCCCGTAGATTCGATCCCCGCGCACCTGCGCCCTGTAGGGGTCCAGGGTCCATCGATCCAGTTCGCCGACGGGCTGCACGTCGTGGTGGGCGTACAGCAGCACGGTCGGCGCGCCCTCGATCCGAGGGCTTCGCGCGACGACGGCGGGCTTGCCCGGCGTTCCGTCCGCGGCCGTCTCACTCAGCACCCGGGCGTGCATGCCCAGGGCCTCAAGGCGTTCGCGCAGGTGGGCGGCGCTGCGCTCCACGTCGGCAGCGTGCGCCGGGTCGGAGGAGACCGAGGGAATCGCGACGAGCTGCGTGAGCTCCTCCAGCAGCGATGGGAAGACCTCCTCCAGGCGTTCCTTCAGGACGGACGACGACAGAGCATGTGAAGTATCAGCCATACGCCCAGGGTAGACCATGGAAGTGCGAGGCGGCGGGGCTTTCCGCTAGCCTTGAAGCGTGTTTGGACGAAGCAAGAAGAACGGCGAGGACGAATCGGCTCACGCCGCGCAGGCCTCGACGACGCCCACCGGCAAGAAAGGGCGGCCCACGCCGAAGCGCAAGGCGGCCGAGGCGGCCCGCATTCATCCCCTGGTGCCCGCCGATCGCAAGGAGGCCAAGCGCGCGGCACGAGCCAAGCGCAACGCCCGCTACGATGCGGAGCAGCGCGCCCTCATCACCGGTGAGGAGAAGTTCCTGCCGGCGCGAGACAAGGGACGTGCCCGCCGCTACGTGCGCGATTACGTCGACGCGCGCCGATCGTTTGCCGAGTGGATCATGGCACTCATGATGGTCTCGATCATCCTGCTGCTCGGGCTGTCGACCTTCGCCAACCGGGTGCCGCTGCAGTGGCAGGCCTACATGCTCTATGGTTCGTCGATCCTCATGTACGGTTCCTTCATCGTGACTGCCGTCGAAGCCATCGTCGTGTGGCGCAAGATTAAACGCCTCTTCTCGGCCAGCCACCCCCGCGAGGATATTCCCAGCGGCACCGGCTACTACACGTTTTCACGCATGATCATGCCGCGCCGCTGGCGTTCGCCGCGCCCCCAGGTCGCCCGGGGAGAGTACCCCGCGTAGGCCCGCGCTCGCGTGCCCAGTCCCGGATCCCATCCACAGGGGTCCGGGACTCTTCTGTGTTGCCCACAGGCACCTTCACCGCCTCTGCGCAGCGCACAGGCGGGGCCCACGACCCCTTTCTCGAAAGCGTTGAGGCCACATGCTGGGAACAGCGGCACTTTGCGCCGCACCGTTTGGAAAGGACCCAGCCCATGCGTACGCTCACCACCTCGACCATCCCTCTTCCCCAGGATTCGCCCCGCCACGACCCACCAGCAGATCGCGCCACCCCGGTGACCGCCCCCTCATCCCAGGGAAGCAACCACTCGCCTCGCACTACCGCAGGCGCCGACGTCCAATTCGAGGAGGACCACCCGCGAGACGGGCTCTACGGACCCATGCACTGGCTGGACGACCGCGGCATCACCGCGCTGCTGGCTCCATACGTCAGCGAGGGATGGGGCGGCGACGACTACGCTCGCATCGGGGGCCTGGAGGGCGCAGACGCCAGGCGCCTCCTGTCCCTCTTGCCTCGCCTCGCACGCGGCGACCGGCAGAACAACGCGCCCACCATCGCCACCCTCCTGCGCGCGGCCGCCAGCGTCGACGGACTCACCCTTGAGGGCTACATGATACGCGCTCCGAGGAGGGACGAGAGAGTCAGCATCGACACGGTGTGCGTGCCCGAGTCGGCAATCAGCGCCATCACGGGCTCGCCCGCGCCCGAGCAAGCGTGCCCCAGCTACCTCCATTGGCTCGCTCTCGCCCGGGTCCTCGCGGTGCCTGCCGACGCTCCTGCGCCGGACGAGATTCGCTTCCTCACCAGAACCGGCTCGTCCGAGCGCTGGTGGTGGGCATGGTGGGACTAATCATCTACCCTAGGAGTCATGATCCGACGCGCGTACAACTGGGCATTCACACACTTTATCTCCCTCACCGACCCGGAGCAGGCACACCACCTGGGTCTCGGCCTCATCTCCCGTGCGGGACGATGCGCTCCCACGCGCTCCCTCATGCGGGCCACCCTTGGGCACCTCGATCCCCTCCGTCGCCCCACGCGCACCATCGATGGCGCCGAAGTACCCCTCACGCTCGGCCAGCGCGTTCTTCCCTCGCGGCTCGGGCTGGCGGCCGGCATGGACAAGGATGCGGAGGCCGTGCTGGGCATGAGCGCCCTCGGCTTCGCGTTCGTCGAGATCGGCACGGTCACGCCGCGTCCCCAGCCGGGCAACGAGGCCCCTCGCCTGTGGCGGCTCATGGACGAGCGTGGGCTGCGCAACCGCATGGGCTTCAACAATGCCGGGGCCGACGCCGCCGCAGCGAATCTGCGGGCCCTGCGTGCCACCCCCGCGGGGCGCGCCGCGATCGTGGGAGCAAACATCGGCAAGAACAAGCTCACCGCGGAGGAGGACGCAAGCGCCGACTACGAGTACTGCGCGAAGGTCCTCGCTCGCTGGGTGGACTTCGTCGTCGTCAACGTCTCCTCGCCCAATACGCCGGGCCTGCGAGACCTGCAGTCCGTGGACCAGCTGCGTCCCATTCTCACGGCGGCACGGCGCGGCTGCGAGGCGGGTGCCCCCGACCGCCCCATGCCACTCTTCGTCAAGATTGCCCCCGACCTCGCCGACGAGGACATCGTGGCGATCGTTGAACTCACCAAGGAGCTCGGACTCGCTGGCGTGGTCGCCACCAACACGACGATCGACCACGATCTGGGACCGGGCGGGGTCTCGGGCGCACCGCTGCTCGGCCGTGCCCTCGAGGTGATCTCACTGGTGGCGGCTCACCTGGACGACTCCCAGATCCTCATTGGCACGGGCGGCGTGTCCTCCCAGGCCGACGCCCTGCGCATGATCGGGGCTGGGGCGGACCTCGTCGAGGCATTCTCCGCCTTCATCTTCGAGGGACCGTCGTGGCCAGGAGAGGTCTCCCGCGCCCTCCAGCGCTCCTGAGAGGCACGCAATGATCATCGAGCTGGCGCACGCCGACCTGCGCGAGGACCCGCGCCTGACCGACTACACGCGACTCAAGGACGTGAAGCTGCGCTCCCGCATCGAACCCGAGCGTGGGCTCTACATGGCGGAGTCGGCCACCGTCATCGAGCGCGCCATTGCCGCGGGCCATCGGCCCCGCTCCTTCCTGGTCAGCGCACGGTGGCTTCCCACCCTGCGCCCGCTCATCGCCGCGGCAACCGGATCGTTCGAAGGCGGGGAGGTTCCCGTGTTCGTTGCCCCGGAAGAGGTCTTGGAACGCATGACGGGCTTTCATCTGCATCGCGGCGCGTTGGCCGCCATGCAGCGCCCCCAGCTTCCCTCGGTGGTGCAGCTCCTGACGAGTGCCCAGCCCCCGCAGCCGACCCGCCGCGTCGTCATCCTGGAGAACCTGGTGGATCACACCAACGTGGGAGCGGCATTCCGCAGCGCCGCGGCGCTCGGGATCGACGCGGTGCTGGTCACGCCCTCGTGTGCAGATCCCCTGTATCGGCGCTCCGTCCGCGTCTCGATGGGGACCGTGTTTCAGGTTCCGTGGACTCGCCTCGAATCGTGGCCCGGCGACATCGCGCTCCTGCGTGATGCGGGATTCACTCTCGCCTCACTGGCCCTGTGCGAAGACTCCATCTCACTGGACGACTTCGCCGCCCTCCCCGCCCTGCGCGGCCCCGATGCGCGCCTGGCGATCGTGATGGGAACCGAGGGGCATGGCCTGGGCAAGCACACGATCGCGGCCTCCGACTACACCGTGAAGATTCCGATGGACCACGGAGTCGATTCGCTCAACGTGGCGGCCGCCTCAGCGGTGGTGTTCTGGGCAACGCGAGGCGTCGGAGCCTAGGCGCCCCGTCGCGAAGAGGCGGAAGAGGCCGGAGCCGCTCCCCCGGCCCCGGCCTCGATGATGCGCATCTTTGGCGTCACCTCACGGCGGCCACGATCTCCTCGATGACGCTGACGCATTCCTCCCAGCCCGAGACCGCTCGCGTCGCGTAGCCCGCAGCCTTGACGGGATAGTCGTTGCCCTCGGGGTCGAGCCGATCCCCGACGAAGAGCATCTCGGAGGCGGCAATGCCCGTCTCCTCCACGAGCTTGCCCATGCCGTACGCCTTGTCGATGCCGCGCGTCGTGACATCAACCGAGGTCGACCCTCCTCCCCGCACGTCCAATTCCGGAACGTCGGGGGCGACGGCGTCGCGCAGGGCGGCCTTCTTCGTCCCATCCGGATCCCACGCCCGCTTGGCCTCCAGGGGTGCCTCCTGCCCCAGCGCGGAGAAGGTGATCTGCGACCCGCGGTTCTCGATGATCTGTCCCCACGGATTCTCCTCCCACAGCCCGAGGGCGCGGGCGTGGCGCTCAAGCGAGGACACGGCACGCGCGGCGAGATCGGGATCCAGGTCGTGAGCGTAGCGCTCAACCCACGCACCGTTGTCGTACCGATAGTAGCGGGTCCCGCAGGTCGGCATCAGGTGCAGGCGCGCAAGTTGCGCGTCACTGGCGTGGAGGTTGTCGAGCACCTGGGCGCGGAACTGGCCCATCTGGCCGCCGGAAATGATGCACACTTCCACGTGATCCAATAGGGAACGCAGAGCCACATCCATGCGTGCGGGCAGCGGCGACTTCGAGGGTGCCAGGGTGTCGTCGAGATCAAAGGCTACGAGCTTCACGATCTCCCCCTACCGCTTCGCGGCTGCAGTGGCATCGATAGCGCGCTGCGCGGCCTCGGTCTCCTCGTCGGTGGGCACCGACAGGACCTGCAGCAGGACGACCGAGGCGACAAGTCCACCCCAGACGAGCAGAATCGTCAGGATCATCAGAGCAATAGCGGGAGCGGTCACTGGGCATCTCCTTCGGTCGAAGCAATTGCGTCGGCGTCATCCGCGAGAATCTGGGTGACCGTCGCGTGGGTGTCTACCGTGCGGTGCCTCCACGGGATGAAGGTAAAGATCAGGGCGGCGATGACGGCGATTGCAACCGCGCCCCATCCGAAGACCATCACGTAGCCGCCCGGGTAGTCTTCGTATCCCTTCGTCACGAGATCGACGACGGACATGGCCATCATGATGAAGAGGACGAGGGGGATGACGATGCCGACGAGGGGCTCCCAAACCTTGGGGACCTTCACGCTGGACACCGAGTTGAGGTGGGCACGCAGGGCTCCCAGGCGGGGTCCAGCCACCGCGCACAGAACGGCGAACATGATCGCGGAGGAGACCACGCCGATCGAGTTGATGAAGTTGTCGACGATGTCGAGGTTGTTGAGCCCGGAGCGCGTACCGAACAGCGCGAGGGAGATCACGGTGGCGGGAACACCGAAGACGAGGGCCGAGCGGGCGGGCGACCAGCCGAACTTGTCCTGCAGGCCGCCGGAGACCACCTGGAGCAGAGACAGCAGCGAGGTGACGCCGGCCAGGACCAGGGAGGAGAAGAAGAGGACACCGAAAATGGGGCCGCCGGGCATCATCGAAATGATCTGCGGGAAGGTCACAAAGGACAGGATCGGACCGGTCAGACCCTCAACCTTGGCGACGGCGACGCCCTGCTGGTGGGCCATGAAGCCGACGGCGCCGAACACGCCGATGCCCGCGAGGATCTCGAAGGAGGAGTTCGCGAAGCCGGCGACGAGCGCTGTGCCCGTCAGGTTCGACTTGGGCTTGAGGTAGGAGGCGTAGGTCAGCATGATGCCAAATCCCACGGACAGCGAGTAGAAGATCTGCGCGAAGGCCGCCAGCCACACCTTGGGGTCGGCCAGCGCCGCCCAGTTCGGGGTGAAGAAGGCATTGAGGCCTTCGACGGCACCGGGCAGGAAGAGGGCGCGCACGACGAGCGCGAGGAAGAGGACGATGAGGAGGGGCAGGAAGATCTTGTTCGCCGCCTCGACGCCCTTGGACAGTCCGCGGCCGATGACGAGCAGCGCGAGGACCCACACGAGGGCGAGCGGGATCATCACGGACCACGCGGGGGCCCAGGAGAAGGTGTTGCCGGGGACTTTCTCGAGGAAGGACTCCAGGAAGAAGCTCGTCGGATCGCCACCCCAGGCCTCGTTCACGGAGTAGATTGTGTACTGCACGCCCCACGCGAGGACAGCACCGTAGTAGACCATGATGACGAAGCAGACGAAGGTCTGGAACCAGCCGATGAACTCGCCGCCGCCGATGATCTTTCGCAGCGCCCACGGCGGCGAGCCGCGGAACTTGTGTCCGACCGCGTAGTCGAGCCAGAGCATCGGAATGCCGACGAATACCAGGGCGACCAGGTACGGGATCAGGAAGGCGCCGCCGCCGTTGGAGTAGGAGACGCCGGGGAAGCGCCAGATGTTGCCCAGTCCGATCGCGGAGCCGATGGCCGCCAGGAGGAAGCCGGTCTGGCCGCTCCACGAGTCGCGCGCGCGGGGCGCGGGGCCGGATGCGGAGGATGACATTGGGTGAGTTCCTTGCGTTCGTGTGTATTCGGGATAATTCCCAGTCAGACTAGGACCCGCGAACGCCGATGTCAGCAAAAGTCCACGATATAGGATGTTCCGCGTGCGGAGCGCGCCGCCTGGCCCGTCATCACGTCGGCTCCCGGCCCCCACTCCGTGGCGCAATCGACGCGAAGGCCCGCGCATCGAAGGGGCAGCCACGCTCTCCCATCAACGCCAGGTGGCGTAGGCCTCGTCCACTTTCGTCAAGGCGGAGGCAATCGCCATGTGCATGTCGAGGTATTGATAGGAGCCGAGTCTGCCACCGAAGAGAACACGATCCTCGCCTGCCGCCATCTCGCGGTACGCGGCCAGGGTCGCACGATCCGACGGGGACGCGATCGGGTAGTACGGTTGGTCGCCGCGGCGCGCGAAGCGGGAGTACTCGCGCTGGATGATCGTGTTGGTCGCGTCCTTGCGGTCTCGTTCGGGGTGCAGGTGAGCGAACTCGTGGATGCGCGTGAAGGGGACGCACTGATCGGAGTAGTTCATGACCGAACACCCCTGGAAGTCGGGCACATCAACGACCTCGGTCTCGAAGTCGAGGGTGCGCCATCCCAGCTGCCCGGCCTCGTAGTCGAAGTACCGATCGATCGCGCCGGTGTAGACGACCGGGACCTGCCCCACGGTTGCTCGCTTGGAGAAAGCGGAGGAGTCGTCGAAGAAGTCCACCCCCGTGTGGACGCTGATGCGCGGGTGATCCACCATGTTCGCGATCCACGCCCCGTACCCGTGGAGAGGCAGCCCCTCGTAGCGGTCCTGGAAGTAGCGGTTCTCGTAGGTGAATCGCACGGGAAGCCGCGTGATGATCGAGGCGTCAAGCTCACGCGGGTCGGTCTGCCACTGCTTGGCGGTGTAGCCCGCGATGAACGCGTCGTAGAGGGGACGCCCAATGAGGCTGACCGCCTTGTCCTCCAGGTTGCGCGGCTCACCCGAGACTTCGGCGGCCTGGCGCGCAATCAGCGAGCGAGCCTCGTCCGGGGAGTAGGCGGCACCGAAGAACTGGTTGATCGTCCCCAGGTTGATCGGCAGCGGGTAGACGACGCCCCGGTAGTTGGCGTACACGCGGTGACGGTAGTCGTTGAAGGACGTGAAGCGGTTCACGTAGCTCCACACGCGCTCGTTCGACGTGTGGAACAGGTGAGTGCCGTAGCGGTGGACCTCCACCCCGGTGGCCTCGTCGATCGAGGAGTACGCGTTGCCGCCGATGTGATCGCGGCGCTCAATGACGGTCACGTCCATGCCGTAGCGTTCCGCCGCCTCACGGGCAACCGTCAGGCCGAAGAAACCAGAACCAACAACGAGCAGATCCACGTTGCTCCCCTTTCGCGCTGTTGGTCCCATCCTAGCTTCCGCGCCCGGCACAGCGCTGGCTCACGGGCCAGGGGCAATGGACGCCTCGGGAAGCGGCCCCGAGGCTCGGATATCCTGGAGGCAAGCCGAGGGGATAAGGGGGTAGCTCGATGGTTCGGATAGCGGTCGTCGAGGACGAGGCCGTCTCGCGCACGCTTCTTCGCGACTATCTGAGGCGCTACGGCGAGGAACGCACCCTCCACATCGACGCGACGTCCTTCACCGATGGCGCGGCAATTGTCGGGGACTACAAGCCCGTCTACGACATCATCCTGATGGACATCCAGATGGCGCACCTGGATGGAATGAGTGCTGCGCGAGCGATCCGCGAGGTCGATCAGGAGGTGATCCTCGTGTTTATCACCTCCGCACCGCAGTTTGCGATCAACGGCTACGAAGTGGGCGCCCTGTCCTACCTGCTCAAGCCCCTCCCCTGGTTCGCGTTTTCTCAGGAGCTCGACCGCTGCATGCGCGCACTGGCCAAACGCCAGAGGGCAAGCCTGCTGCTGCAGTCGGGGGCGACCACGCACCGCGTTGACGTGGCGGACATCGTCTACGCGGAGTCCGTCAAGCACCGGATCGACGTGCACACGCTGTCCGGCGTGTACTCGGTCGTCTCCACGCTCAAGGCCATGGAGGCCGAACTCGCGGGCCACAACTTTTTCCGATCCAACTCGTGCTACCTCGTCTCCCTGGCGCACGTGCGCGGCGTCTCGGATCAGGAGTGCCTCATGACGGGCGGCGATAGCCTGCGCATCTCACGCCCCCGCAGGAAGGCTTTCATGAGCGCGTTGGCCGACTATGCGGGCGGGATCGACTGACGTGTTCGAGTCGCTGCCCGACATTCCCCGACTCTTCACAGCGCTGGCCGAGTGGGGCGCTGGCCTCGTGTACGTGCTCGCCATCGCACGCGCCTCCTGCCCACACGACCTCGCTCCATCGCGTTCGATGCCCCGGTGGCGTATCGCTGTCACGGCAGCGGGCGGGATTGTCGCCTTCGTCGTCACTCAGGAGTTCCTCGGCCACTCTCCCCTGAGCCTGTGGATTCCCGGCATGGGGCTCGCGTTCCTTCTCCTGTGGGGCATGATCGAGGCGGGGACGGGAGCACCGTGGCGGTGGGTGACGCACGTGAGTGTACGCGCGTTCATCGTCGCCGAATTGGCGGCGTCGCTCGCGTGGCAGGTCGTGGTCTTCTTCCACGCTGATCGTGAGTATTGGCGCCCCGAATCTCTCGGCGGTTTCATCGCTCTAGCCTCGGCGTGCCTGGGGATCGTCTACTACTGCGAGCGACGGGTCCTACGCCAGGGCTTGTCGGCGCCCCTCACGCGCGGCGAGCTGGCAGCCACGCTCGTCGTCGGGGTCGCCATCTTCGCCCTGTCAAACCTCAGCTTCGTCTCGACGGCGACACCCTTCTCGGGACGCGCGGGTCTGGAGGTCTTCTACATCCGCACGCTCGTCGACCTGGGCGGCTACGCGATCCTCTTCGCGCAGTACGAGCGCATCCAGCAGAGCGAGACGCAACGCGAGCTCGCATCGATCCAGTCGTCGCTGGAGGCCCAGCACCGCCAGTACCTGTTGGCCAAGGCGGACATGGAGCAGGTGGCCCGCGCCCACCACGACCTCAAACACCAGGTGGCCGCGATCCGAGCCGAGCTGGACCCGGGGCGGGCGGCTGTCTCCTTCGAGGAACTTGAGTCCCAGATCGCGCAGATCGGCCAGCACTACCACAGCGGGCACCCGGTCCTGGACGTCATCCTGACGGCAAAGGGGAAGGTGTGCAGCGCCGAGGGCATCACCTTCACCGCGGTCGCCGACGGATCCCTCCTGACGGGCATGTCCTCGATGGACATCGCCACGCTCTTCGGCAATGCCCTTGACAACGCGATCGAAGCGTCGCGCAGGGTCGGTGAGCCGAGCAAGCGCCTCATCAAACTGGCTCTGTTTCGGCGCGGACGAATGCTCGTGCTCCGGGTCGATAACTGGTTCGACGGTCAGCTGCACGTTGACGCCGGCGGGCGCCTCACGACGATCAAGGCCGACGCCATGCGTCACGGATGGGGCGTGAAGTCGATACAATGGACGGCACGCAAGTACGGCGGACAAGCCGTCACCCGGGCACGCGATCACTGGTTCACTCTGACGGTTCTGCTGCCCTCGACAACGCTTTTGGAGGAACAGTGACAATCATCGACACCGAGCGGCTCCGCTTGCGTCCGTGGAACCGCAGTGACGCGCCCGCTCTCTATGAGCTGGCGAAGGAACCGCGCATCGGCATGGCGTGCGGTTGGCGGCCCTACACGCGCATTGACGACGCCTACGACGGCCTCTCCACCGTGTTGGCAGCCCCCGAAAGCTACGCGGTGACGCTGCGCGAGAGCAACGAGCTGGTGGGCGCCATCGCGCTACGCATGAAGGCAGCGGATCAACGCAACGTCGCCGACCTTGGCTACTGGACCGGCCGCCCCTACTGGGGCAATGGCTACGCCACCGAGGCCGGGCGGGCGATCGTGGACCGCGCCGCCCACCTGGGCTACGCGACGCTGACTCTGTCCTACTTCGAGGGCAACGAGGCCTCGCGCCGGGTCGCGCACAAGCTCGGATTCACGTGGCAGGGGCGCGAAGAGGGCGTGGAGTTCCCCCTCATCGGCAAGCGTGTTAGCCTCCATCGCACGGCGATGGCGCTCACCCAGGGGTAGCGGCCGACTGTCAGTTGAAGCCGAGGACGAATCCCGCAGCCCTGTAGCCCCCGCGCACGACTGCGGGCGAGGCGTGGCGCACCAGCCCTGCGAGAAGGTCCTTGCGCAGGCGCTCGGTGGCCTCCGAGTTGATGTCGTCCATCGTCTCCCAGATCTCTTCCTTGAGCGCGAGGTGTTCGGGGGTTCCCGAGAGCTGGGCCATGACGGAGCACACGACGGCGTTGATGCGCAGGTAGTGCACCATGTATCGCCACAGCTTGTCCTCCACATCGGCCCGCGCCGGCAGTGCCTCGGTCATCGCTCGATTGACCCGGGCCAGCTGGTCCAGCCTCGTGATCATCACTTTTTCGTTGACGGACTGGTCGTCTCGACCGATGAAGTAGCGGTAGAGGTCAACGTCCAGGTACCTGATGGTGCGCACGTAGGGAAGGGGAACGAAGGAATACAGGTAGTCCACGTAGAAGGTGTGCTCCGGCATCACCAAGCCCGAGCTGCGCACAACGTCGGTGCGCATCGTGAGCGCGTGCATCATGAGGTACTGGTCGTAGCGGCAGCGCCCGAGTTCGTCCCACCCGAAGGTGCGCCCACGCGGCAGGACATTGCGGTAGCGGATCGTGACCTTGTGAGCTTTCCCCTGCTTCTCGTAGACGTAGTTGGTCACGAGGAGGTCCAGGTCTCGCCCCGCCTCCCGTTCCTCGCGGAGCACGTCCAGCACGGCGTTTGCCGCGCGCCGGTCCAACCAGTCATCCGAATCCACGACGCGCACGTGCGTGCCGGTGGCAGCCGCCAAACCCGCATTCACTGCCCCGCCGTGTCCCTTGTTCTCCTGGTGAATGACTCTCACGGAGGGGTATCGTGCCGCCCAGTCGTCAGCAATCTCCGCCGTACGGTCCTTGGAACCGTCGTTGACGATGATCGCCTCCAACTCGTCGCCGTACCCCACCAGCGTCGTCAACGCGCGATCGAGGTAGTCCTCAGAGTTGTATGCGGGAACGATCACGGTCAGCAGTGGCGTGCTCACGGGGTCTCCTCTCGATAGTC
Organism: Schaalia odontolytica; assembly: GCF_024584435.1. Classification (GTDB taxonomy): domain Bacteria; phylum Actinomycetota; class Actinomycetes; order Actinomycetales; family Actinomycetaceae; genus Pauljensenia. Next base: position 548,544 of record NZ_CP102197.1, on the reverse strand, counting down.
TCCCCGTAGTCTACTGCCCGCCGCCGACCTGCGCGTCCTCCTCGGGTTTCTGTTTGAAGATCACTTTGAAGATCGGGAAGAACACCCAGAAGGAGACGGCGGCGTTGATGATCATCGTGATCACGTCGGCCAGTGTTTCTCCCCCCGCGCCCAGCGCGTCAATCGACCAGGCGTAGATGGGGTCCTTGTACAGCACCTGCAGCGCGGCCGCCGCCACGGTGATGAGAACGTAGGCAATCGCGTACCAGAAGGCCGCCACGAGGACGGAAGAGTTGGATCTGAAGGTCACCGAACGCTGGGCGAAGAAGTTGATGACCTGGGCGATGAGGAGCGTGATCTCCACGGCCAGGAAGTATGCGACTCCTCCCCCTCCCCCGGCCGCAAGGGCTCCGGAGGGGTAGTCGAAGAGGTAGACGGTGTGTCCGTGGGAGACCCCCACCGGCAGGAACTGCAGGGCCGTGTCCACGAGGCCCGTGTGGGCAAAAGCCGCCTTGAAGGCCGGCATGAGGACCAGCTGGAGGACGGTGATGCCGTTGGAGAGTATGAAGAAGACGATGAACTGTGCGACGGTGCGGTGCTTGTCCTCGAACTTCTTCCACCAGTGCGTGCGTGCCTGCATGAGTGCTCCTTGTCGCGTTGCTGTCGTGGGCGCCGGGTCACCGACGCCGGTCGATCTGTCGTTGCGTTGCCCTGTCGGCTCGCGCATTGGCGACGTAGCCGACGAGAGCGCGGGCCAGCCCCCGGATCGGGTGGCCGTTGACGGCGTCGAGTATGGAGGCGACCATGTCCGCGCTCACCGCGCCCGCGCTCATCTTGGCGATCGCCCGGAAGGGCATATTGAGGACGAAGAGGATGTTCAGGTCCGGGTGCCCACTCGCGTCGGCCTTGGCCTTCATCGCCACGAGCCTGCGGGCGACGAAACGGGCGAGCCCGCTGCGGGCGCGCACCATGTCGGACAGGGGATCGCTGGCGCTCAGCTGATCAGACGGGTGCGCCGTGGGGACGGTGCGGCCCAACAGGACGGCGAACTCACCCATCGTGGCCCCCGCCACGTCGGCGTTGATGTAGTGACCGAGGGCGGGGTCGATCGGGCCGGGAGTGGCTCCTTCGACGTCGAGTGTGGCGCTCAGCGGCGTGTCTTCCACGTTGGGGCCCACCCAGATGGTCCAGGTTCCCCCTTCCGTCTCCCAGGCCGAACGCGAGGTTTCCCAGTGGCGGAACGTGTAGCGGTCGAAGGGGATGGACACTCTCTGGGAGCACCCCGCACGCACCCGGACTTTGGCGAAGCCTTTGAGTTCGCGAACGGGGCCGACGACCCCACCCGGCGAGCTCACGTAGAGCTGGACGACCTCCGTCCCGTCGACGGTCGAGGAGTTCGTGACGGTCAGCGATGCCCCGTCTTTGTCGACGGTGAGGTCGGAGTACTCGAAGGTCGAGTACGACAGGCCGTAGCCGAAGGGGTAGGCGACGTCCACCCCGGCGGATGTGAAGTACCTGTATCCCACGTAGGGTCCCTCGCGGTAGAGGGAGAGGGGGCCGGTGGCCGGATACCAGGCGGCGCTCGGGTGATCGTCGTAGGCGCGGGCGTAGGTCTCGGCCAGGCGCCCCGAGGGGTTGACGGCGCCGGTGAGAACGTCGAGCACCGCGCCCGCGCCACCCTGGCCGCCCAGGTGGGCGTGCACCAGGGCGGGAACCCGCTCGGCCCAGGGCATCTCCACGCTGGCTCCTCCCGACAGGATGATCACGGTCTTCGGGTTGGCGCGGACAACCGCCTCGATGAGTTCGGCCTGTCCGTCGGGTAGGCGCATGTGGGGCCGGTCCAGGCCCTCGGATTCGGCGAGCTCGTCGAGGCCGACGTAGACGAGGGCGACGTCTGCGCGCGCGGCCACGTCGCTGGCCTCGGCCAGGAGCGCGTCGGTGGTGCCGCCGTGACGGGCGTATCCGGGGGCGTAGCCCTCTAGGACGAGGCCTCGGGCGCGCGTTCCGCCATCAGCCAGGAGGTCGTGGGCGCGGTCGAGGCGCGTGGGATTGACCTGCGAGGAACCTGCTCCCTGGTATCGAGGGGTCTCGGCCATATCGCCGATGAGGGCAACCCGAGTCCCCGCTCCCAGCGGAAGCAGGCCCCCCTCGTTGCGCAGGAGCGTGATGGACTCGGCGGCGACGCGCGTGGCGAGTTCGTGGTGTTCGTCTTCGTCGTAGGGCCGGGCGTCGGGCTGCTGTGTAGCGGCGAGGGCCATGTCCACGACCTCCTGGGCGCGAGCGTAGACGTCGGCCTCGTCGAGGCGTCCCTCGGCGACGGCCGCGACGATCTGGCGCGCCCCGTACAGGCCGGGTCCGGGCATCTCGAGGCTGCCTCCGGCGCGCACCGCTGCGACGGCATCGTTGGATCCTCCCCAGTCGGAGATGACCAGGCCGTCAAAGCCCCACTCCGCGCGCAAGATGTCGGTCAGCAGGTGGGCGTTCTCGTGGGCGTAGGTGCCGTTGACGAGGTTGTAGGAGCTCATGATGGCGCGCGGGTGGGCACTGCGGCACACGATCTCGAAGGCGGTGAGGTAGATTTCGCGCATCGTCCGTTCGTCGACGATGGAGTCCGAGGCCATGCGGCGCAGCTCCTGGGAGTTGACGGCGAAGTGCTTGGGGCATGCTGCGGTTCCCATGGATTGTATTCCCTGCACGAGGGCCGCTCCCATGGTTCCGGCGAGGAAGGGGTCCTCGGAGAAGTACTCGAAGTTGCGTCCACACAGGGGGGAGCGCTTGATGCTGAGTCCCGGACCAAGGAGGACGTGCACGCCGAGGGAGCGGGCCTCGAGGCCGAGGGCCTGCCCCATCAGGCGGGCGAGCTCCGGATCCCAGGTCGCGGCGAGGGCGGAGGCGGTGGGAAAACACGTGGCCTTCTCGGAGGCGGCGATGCCGAGGTGGTCTCCGTCTCCGAGCTGTCGGCGCACCCCGTGGGGGCCGTCGCTCATGACGAAGGATGGGATGCCGGCACTGGGGATCTGCCGGGAGTCCCACTGGCTCGCTCCGGACGCCAGGGCGGCGGCTTGCACGAGCGAGAGGCTGCGGGCGTCGGTGACCGGTGTGGGTGTCATGGGTGTGAACTGCCTTTCGCTCCCTCGCCGATTGGGTCGTTGCTTCCATTGTGGGCAAGGCACTCGTTGACGGGAGGGGTGGGCGCATGATCTGTCGTTTGCGGCCCCTGTTCTGCGCGGTGGCGGTGGCGGGCGTGGCGGTAGGATGAGGAGATGAGTGTGCTATCACAGCGCGTGCCTGATGGTCGCGCAGCCGTCTGCCCCTACGCGGTCTTCGTCGACATTGATGGGACCGTGTGCGACTCGCGTCAGCGGGTTCCCTCCTCGGGGGTCAGGGCGCTGCGGGAGGTGCGCGAGCGCGGCCACCGCCTGTTCGCGTGCACGGGGCGATCTGTGCCGGAGGTGTACCCCCGCTTCTGGGAGTTGGGCTTCGAAGGATTGGTCGGTGGAGCGGGAGGCTACGCGGCCGTCGGGCAGAGCGTGCTGCTTGATGAGCGAATGCCTCGAGGCGACATCGACGCGCTGAGCCGCCTGTGGGAGGACCTGGATGCCTTCTACATATGGCAGGGGCCTGATCAGATGGGGCCGTGCGAGGGATACTTGGATTTCTTTGTTGCCGGGGCGGGTATCGAACCGGGAGACTGGGCGGAGTACGCGGAATCGATCTGCCCCTTCATCACGGACATTGGCTCGGGGTCCTTCACGAAGGTGACGGCGTATGTTCCGCCCGCCGGTGCTGTGCTCGATGCCGTGCAGGAGGCACTGCCCACAGGCTACCGAGCGATCATCGGGTCGGTGGGCGCGGGCGGCTACGTGCCCATCGAGGTTCTTCCCTCGCACCTGTCGAAGGCCGTCGGCATCCGCGCGGTGTGCGAGCACGTGGGGATCCCATTGTCGCGAAGTGTCGCGATCGGTGATTCGAACAACGACGTGGAGGCCGTGGCCGCGGCGGGGATCGGTGTCAGCATTGGCTCGGGGTGCGAGGCGCTCGTCGAGGTCGCTGACATCATCGCTCCGTCGGTTGACGCTGGCGGCCTGGCCTGGGGGTTGGCCACCGCCCTGGCGGGAGCCGACCCGCGCGGGCAGGCCCAATCCGGTGGCCGCGGGTGAGCGGCGCGATTCGCCAGTGGCTTGGCCACCCCCTGACTCGCAACTCGGCGTTCATGCACCTGTGGGCGGGACAGAGCGCCGCGCAGGTCGGTTTCCAGGTGGGGACGCTGGCCACCTCGGCCATCGCGATTACGATGCTTCACGCGAGCGAGTCGCAGGTCGGCGCCCTCGCGGCCGTGCAGACCCTGGCGTTCCTGCTTGTCGGCCTCCCGGCGGGCGCCTGGGTTGACAGGTGGTCGAAGCGCCGCGTCATGATCAGCGCCAACCTCGCGCGCATCGCCGCCCTCGTCTCGGTTCCGCTCGCCTACGCGTGTTTTTCGCTGACTCTCACCCACCTGATGCTCGTCGCCGGCCTGCTTGGCCTCTCCACGGTCTTCTTCGACGTGGCCTACCAGTCCTACGTTCCGGAAGTGGCCTCCAAGCGCTACATCGGGGCGGCCAACGGTCGCCTCGAGATCTCTTTTCAGGTTGGGCGTGCGGGTGGCCCCGGCCTGGGCGGCTGGCTCCTCGGCGTCGTTGCCCCTCCCCTGGCCTACCTGCTGACCGCATCGACCTACGCGTTCTCAACGTGGGCGATCTGGCGGATTCGCACCCCCGAGTGTGAGCGCCTGCGTCCCACGTCCTCCCTGGGCACCCAGATCCGTGAGGGGGTGGCCTTCGTGCGCGGCCACCGCCTGCTTTTTCCGCTCTTTTCGTGCATCGCGTGCGCCGCTTGTGCCGCAGCGGGGATCAACGTGCTCCTGCCCGTTCTCGTGCTGCGCACGCTGGGCATGAGCGCCACCGGGCTGGGCATCGTGCTGAGTGTCGGCGCGCTCGGGGGGCTCCTCGGAGCGCTCACACGCTCGGCGTGGATCAACCGGCTCGGGATCGGTCGATCCATTGTCATCACCAACATCGCCGGGGTCACGGTTCTGGTGTTCCAGCCGGCAGCCGTCCATTTTCCCGGCTTGGCTCCGTGGGTGATCGCGGGGGCCGGGGTCATCTCCTCGTACTTCCAGACGATCTACAACGTGACGCAGATGAGCCTGCGTCAGGAGGTGTGTCCCACCGCCATGCTGGGTCGCATGAACGCGACGTTCCGCTTCGCGGTGTGGGGAGTGATGCCACTGGGAGCGTTCGCCTCGGGTACGCTCGCGACGTGGGTGGGGGTGGAAGCCGCGATGTACGTCGTCATCGCGGTGGCCGTTGCGTCGGGGGTCGCCATGGGTTTCACACCCGCGGCACGCATCCGGGGCGCCAGCCTCGTTCCCGGGATCTCATAATGTGACGCGCTCCCGATCTCGCAATCGTGTCGCCGAGGCATCGCAGGCGTTACCATAAGTGTGAGGAAAACCGCACCTGTTTCGGTGATCGAGCCAAGGAGGACGCCATGAGCACCGCAACGACCATCGTTGACGCCCTGGGTGGGTGGGACAACATCTCCAATCTCGAGGCCTGCATCACGCGCATCCGCCTCGATTGCGCCAACACCGATCTCGTTGACGAGGCGCAGCTGCGGGCCGCAGGCGCTTTCGACGTCGTCATCGTTGGCGACGCCGTTCAGGTCGTCATGGGCCCCGATTCCGAGGACATCGTCGCGGCCATGAACGAGACTCGGTGAGCGTGGTTGTCCGCGCGCCCTTCGCGGCGCGCGTCCTGCCGCTGTCCGGCGTGCCCGACCCTGTGTTCGCCAGCGGTGTCGTCGGACCGGGCCTTGCCCTTGAGCCTTCCTCACAGGCTCGGTGTCTCACCGTCCATTCCCCCATCAACGGCGTCGTTACCAAGCTCAAGCCGCACGCCGCCATTGTCACGTCGACGGGCGGCGCGTCAATTCTCGTTCACCTGGGAATCGACACCGTGAATCTGCGCGGTAAGGGCTTTGCCGCGCTCGTCGACGAGGGCGAGATCGTCGCCGCCGGAGATCCGCTCATCCACTGGGATCTCATGCCCGCTCGCGCGGCTCGGCTGTGCGTGTACGTCCCGTTGATCATCATCAGTGGGCATGAGACCGCGCTCCTCCGCGGTCCGGATGATCTGCCCGCACGCTGCACCGTGCTCGACCCACTCTTCGAGGTTGCGGCACTCCAATAGCATCGAAACCATGCGATTGAGCCCCGCGGAATGATCGCCGCGGGGCTCAACTGTTGCACGACCGGATTATCGCACCGATTCGCGCAGCAGGGCGAACAGTGAGGTCAGGCGCTCGTTGGAGGACAGGTCCTCGGTTCCGACCTCTTCGCCGTCCGAATCGCACAGCGGCACGCACCAGTTCGGGTACAGGTCGGCGCCCGTTCCCGGCATGTTCTGCGGACGCACGTCCCCCACCGCGTCAACGAGGGAAGCAACGACCAGCTTCGACGGCGTTCGGGCGACGTAGCGATACAGCCCCTCGACGATCTCGCGCTCGCTGGGCTCGGCGCCGTCGATGCAGCCGTACTCGTGAAGACGGGCGACAACCCGTTCAAGTTCGAGTCGATCCGAGGAACGAACGGTGTCGATGTCGTCGGTCAGCAGGCCCAGCTCCGAGCGCAGGGTGGTCTGGATGCCTCGAATGTAGCCCAATGTTGGCGGCAGGTCGTGAATATTGACGGCGGCGAGCGCACGGTCACGGTAATGTTCGGGACGCAGCGGCCACCCGCCCCCGTCCTTCTCGAACCAGACCACGGAGGTACCCAGCACGCCGCGCTCGCGCAGGTAGTCGCGTACCCACGGCTCGACGACGCCCAGGTCTTCACCGATGACCACGGCCCCGGCGCGCTGGGCTTCCAGGAGGATCACGCCCATCATCGCCTCGTGGTCGTAGTACACGTAGGTTCCCTCGGTGGCGCCACAGCCGTCCGGAATCCACCACAGCCGGAACATCCCAAGAATGTGGTCGATCCTGACGGCGCCCGCGTTCGCCAGGGCAGCGCGCACCATGTCACGCAGGGGCAGGTAGCCCGACTCGGCGAGGCTGCGCGGAGACCACGGCGGCTGGGACCAGTTCTGCCCCTGCTGCGAGTAGACGTCCGGCGGAGCACCCACGCACATACCGGAGGCGAAGAGCTCGGGTCGGCTCCACTTCTCCGACCCAAAGCCGTGGACTCCCACCGCCAGGTCAGCCATAATGCCGATCTCCATGCCGACCTCGCGCGCGACCTGCTGGGCGCGCTCCAGCTGCTGGGCAGCAACCCACTGGCACCACTCATAGAAGTCGACTCGATCGGCGAGCTCAAGCCGTTCGAGCTCAACGCGGGGTGCCGACGAACGGGACAGGTCCTCGGGCAGCTCGATGCTTCCCTCGCGTTCCACGAGGGCACACCACAGCGCGTAGTTGGACAGCTCCGTTCCGCCGTTCTCCACGAAGTGCTGGAGCTGGGACTCGCGATGGTAGGAGCGCGGCTGAGCAAAGATCAGCTCGAGCGCCTTACGCTTGGCTTCCCACGAACGATCCCGGTCGATGAGGTCCTCGCGGGTCGCGAACTGTCGGGTCTCCTGACGCAACTCCTCGATGGCTGCCCGTGATGCCTCGGGCAGGGCACCGTACTCATCGATATCCTCCGGGCGGATGTAGATCGGGTTGAGCCAGCGACGCGACACCGGCAGGTAGGGCGAGGTTTCGAGGGGTGAGACAGGCTGGGAGGCGTGAACGGGGTTGATGAGGAGGAAGTCGGCGCCCCGGTCGGCACACACGGCGGCGAGGTCGGCAAGGTCGGAGGCGTCACCGATCCCCCACGAGCCGGTCGACCGCGTTGAGTACAGCTGAGCATTAACACCCCAGGCACGGCGCGGGGATTCCAGGAGGGGCACAGACAGGGCATGGGGGACGATGATGAGCGTCGCCGACTCAACGTGTCCTCCCTCGACAGTGGCGACGAGGCGGTGCCACCCGAGCGGCAGCCAGTGCGGCACGTCGAATGTGGCGCGGCCGATCATCCGCCCGTCAATCATGCGCGGCGGGACGTAGCGGTCGAGCTGCTCGCAGAATCCCTTGCGGCCATCCTCCAGGACCCATTGGACGTTCACCCAGGAGCCGTCCGGGACGTGCACGGGGAACTCGTAGCCTCCGCCCTGTCGGGCGACGATGGTCGGTGGGAGGGTTCTGCGCCAGGGACGTTCCTCGGTGAGACGAAGCGCGTCATCAACGTCAGCCGTGCTCGAGGATTCGTCAAGGGGCAGGCCGAGGGCGCCGAGAACCTTCAGGAGGGTGTGGGCGCCGACGCCCACCCAATTCCCATACCAGTCCCAGAAGCCGGTTGCGACGCCGTTGGCGTCGGCGAGCCGCCTCAGCTGTTCGATGTTGTCAGATGCGGGAGCGGGGAGAGTCACGACAAAGCCTTCTACGTTGTGGGCTGAGAACACTCTTCATTTTAGGCGTGCGCGCGCTGGGGAAGAACATCCACTGGCGTGTCATGGGCCACGGAATCAAGAGTGGAGATCATTGCACCGGCGATATCATCCGAGGGCTCACCGCAGACCACCTGTACGACGTCTCCGGAGCGCACGACAGCCAAGACGCCGTCAACGCGCAGCGCTGCTTCATCGACGGCCCGTTGAGACTTCACCTGGATGCGGATACGCATCGTGCAGGGTTCGACCTCGACAATGTTGAGGTGTCCTCCCAGCGCGTCAATGAGCGCTTGCTCGATCGCCATCGGAGCCCCTTTCGCACCGTCGGTAATTTGGGATACGAGTCACATGGTAGATGTGACCTACGCGAAAGGCAAGTGCATTTCGCTACACGAGTTGCCAGCCTGTCAAGCCCACGATGCAGGGTAGACTTCCTCGCCATTGACCGACGAGCGTCCTCGACGGCTCCATTGTCAAGAGGGCAGCGCACACACGCCGGGACCTTGGACCCACGAGACGCGCGCACGCATGCCCGATCGTTGGCTCCCGATGATTGGCCTGCAAGGAGGCGCGTCGGCCATGTGGGACACTCTCCGATGCGCCACCCACCCGTCGCAGCTGCGCGCGGGGGAGAGCCCTCAGACCCTCCCCCGCGCGCGACCGCTGTCAGTCGCGCGTCAGTTTCCGATGCGTGACACGGTGGGGATTCGCGGCCGCCTCGCCCAGGCGCGCCACCTTGTTCTTCTCGTAGGCCTCGAAGTTGCCCTCGAACCAGTACCAGTTGTCGGGCTGATCCTCCGTGCCCTCCCATGCCAGGATGTGGGTCGCCACCCGGTCCAGGAACCAGCGATCGTGCGTGACGACGACGGCGCAGCCAGGGAACGCAAGGAGCGCGTTCTCCAGGGAGCCGAGGGTCTCGACGTCCAGATCGTTCGTGGGCTCGTCGAGCAGGAGCAGGTTGCCGCCCTGCTTGAGGGTCAGCGCAAGGTTCAGGCGATTGCGCTCGCCACCCGACAGAACGCCCGCCGGCTTTTGCTGATCCGGTCCCTTGAAGCCGAAGGCTGAGACGTAGGCACGCGAGGGCATCTCGACGTTGCCGACCTGGATGAAGTCCAAGCCGTCGGAGACCACCTGCCACAGGGTCTTCTCCGGGTCGATGCCCGCGCGACTCTGGTCGACGTAGCTGATCTTGACGGTCTCCCCGATCGTCAATTCACCGCCGTCGAGGGGCTCGAGACCGACAATCGTCTTGAACAGCGTCGTCTTTCCGACGCCATTGGGGCCGATAACGCCGACGATTCCGTTGCGCGGCAGGGAGAACGACAGGCCATTGATGAGGGAACGTCCGTCAAAGCCCTTCTTCAGGTCCTTCGCCTCGATGACGACGCTGCCCAGGCGCGGCCCCGGCGGAATCTGAATCTCCTCGAAGTCGAGCTTGCGGGTGCGCTCCGCCTCGGCGGCCATCTCCTCGTAGCGGGCCAGACGCGCCTTGGACTTAGCCTGGCGCCCCTTGGCGTTGGAGCGGACCCACTCGAGTTCTTCCTTCAGTCGCTTGGCCAGCTTCGCATCCTTTTGCCCCTGAACCTGCAGGCGCTTCTCCTTGGTCTCCAGGTAGGTGGAGTAGTTGCCCTCGTAGGGGTAGAGGTGGCCGCGATCAACCTCGGCGATCCAGCCGGCAACGTGATCCAGGAAGTAGCGGTCGTGGGTGACGGCGATGACGGCGCCCGGGTACGACGCGAGGTGCTTCTCTAGCCACAGGACGGACTCGGCGTCCAGGTGGTTGGTCGGCTCGTCGAGCAGGAGCAGGTCGGGCGCCTCAATGAGGAGCTTGCACAGGGCGACGCGACGACGCTCACCGCCGGAGAGGACGGAGACGGGCTGGTCCGAGGGAGGACAGCGCAGCGCGTCCATCGCCTGCTCCAGCTGGGAGTCAATGTCCCATGCGCCTGCGGCGTCGATCTCGGTCTGGAGCTTGCCCATCTCCTCCATGAGCGCGTCGAAGTCCGCATCCGGGTTGGCCATCTCTTCGGAGATCTCGTTGAAACGGGCGAGCTTGGCGAAGGTGTCGGCGGCCCCCAGGCGCACGTTCTCGATGACGGTCATGGACTCATCCAGAACCGGCTCCTGCATGAGAATGCCAACCGAGTATCCGGGGGTCAGGCGAGCCTCGCCGTTGGAGGGCTCGTCGAGTCCGGCCATAATCTTCAGGATCGAGGACTTACCGGCCCCGTTGGGGCCGACCATGCCGATCTTCGCTCCGGGGAAGAAACTCATGGTCACATCGTCGAGGATGACCTTGTCACCGATGGCCTTGCGGGCCTTGATCATCTGATAAATAAACTCCGCCACGTTACTCCGTTCGGGTGGTTCGGGGCGCGCAAGCGCGCGCGTGTCTCCCCTATCGTAGCGACCCCGGACGCGGCTACGGGCCGACCAGCACGCCCGGCGCACCGGTGATCCTTCTCTCAGGGGAAAAACGTGGGAAAATCGCGCCTTCCGCGCACTTCCTGGCATCGCGCTTGGTTACGCAAGCGTAGTGATTCACGAACAACTACTGCAACTTTTGAAGAAGCATGTGCGCGTCCCTGACTTTTAAGACAAACTTTGAAGTACTGCGGGGTCTCGCCCCGCCATCTCCCGTGCCACGAAGGAAGGAAGGAGCCGACATGAGCGCGCCCACCCGCATCACCATCGAGGGGATTCACGCGCCCGTGTACCACGTTCCCTCCACTTCCTCCACCCTCGACCTGGCCGCATCACTCCTCGCCGATACCGCCACCCCCACGCCGCACCTGACGACGATCATCGCCGACCACCAGAGCGCTGGGCGCGGCCGACTCGGGCGCTCCTGGATTGCCCCCGCCGGCCAAGCGCTCCTTGCCACGACGATCGTCTCCGTTCCCACCTCGCTGCCGACCGCCACCCTGGGATGGCTCGTCTACGCCTGCGCACTCAGCGTGCGCGACGCGCTGAGCCTGCGCCTGACCCCTCTTCACCACGACGTCACCCTCAAGTGGCCCAACGACATCCTCGTGGACGGCGAACGCAAAATCTGCGGCATCCTCGCCCAGCTGGCCCCGGCCTCGTCCCCCTTTACGACGACCGCGCTCCTCGGATACGGGGTGAACATCGCCCAAGAGGGTGCCGATCTGCCCACCGCGCACGCAACATCCCTGCGTGCCGAAGGCGACACCCCCGCCGGGGAAGACTCCGGCGCCGCCGCGCACGCCCTCCTGTCCACGATCCTTGTCAGACTCGAGGCACGCGTGCGAAGCCTCGTCACGCACGGCAGCGTTTCGGCCAGCGGCCTCGCGGACGAGGTGCTCGCAGCCATGCCGCTCATCGGTAAGCGCATCGCCCTGGCGGAGCCGACCGACCCGACCGGACGCGCGGCGATCGAAGGCACGGCCATCGGGTTGGCCGACACGGGCGCCCTGCAACTGCGCACCGACGACGGCCGCATCCACGACATCAACGCCGGGGACGTGCTGACAACCGGAACACCTTTGAGAACCACTCACACAACCAAGGAGAAGCGTGCGAACAATTAACCGAATCCTCGTCGCGAACCGAGGGGAGATCGCCCTGCGCGTCTGCCGCACCGCCACCGACATGGGCATCTCCACCATCGCCGTCTACGCCGATCAGGACATGGCGGCGCCCCACACCCGCGAAGCGGACGAGGCTCTCGCCCTCGGAGGGGACGATGCCGCCTCGACGTACCTTAACGGCGAGAAGATTCTCGCCATCGCGATTGAAACCGGTGCCGACGCCATCCATCCCGGCTACGGTTTCCTCTCCGAAAACTCCGAGTTCGCGCGGGCCGTCGAAGACGCCGGCATCGCGTGGCTCGGCCCCTCTTCCGCCGTCATTGACGCCCTCGGTGACAAGATCAAGGCTCGCCTGGTCGCCGAGGCCTGCGGTGTTTCCCCCGTGCCCGGTGTCTCCCAGCCCGTCACCTCCCGCACGGAGGTCGAGGCCTTCATCGAGGAGGCAGGCTATCCCGTGGTCCTCAAGCGGGCCGACGGGGGCGGCGGACGCGGCATCACCGTCGTTCGTTCCACCTCCGACCTCGACCTGTTCTTCGCCCGCCACGGTGACAGCGCCGACCTTGGCGCCCACTTCGTCGAGCGCTTCGTCGAGGTCGCACGCCACGTCGAAACCCAATGCGCCCGCGACGCGCTCGGCAACTTCCACGTCATCTCGACGCGCGACTGCTCCGTTCAGCGCCGCAACCAGAAGCTCGTCGAGGAGGCCCCCGCGCCCTTCCTACCCGACGGCGCCCACGAGCATCTCGTGGGCGCGTCCCGCGCGCTCTTTGAGCAGGTGGGCTACGTGGGCGTGGGGACCGTGGAGTTTCTCCTCGAACCCGACGGGAGCATCTGGTTCCTCGAGGTCAATCCCCGCCTGCAGGTCGAGCATCCCGTGTCCGAGGAGGTCACCGGAGTCGACCTGGTGCGCGAACAGATCCGCATCGCTCAGGGCCTGGCCCTCACGACGCCGCCGGCCCCGCGCGGACACTCCTTCGAGTTCCGCATCACCTCCGAGGATCCCTCCCAGGACCTCACCCCCACCGCCGGGCGCCTCGACGAGGTGCACTGGCCGCTCGGCCCGGGCATCCGCCTCGAGCTGGGCATCGATGAGGGCGACACCGTCCAAACCGCCTTCGACTCGATGATCGCCAAGATCATCGTCACGGGAGCCGACCGCGAGCAGGCTCTCGCCCGCTCGCGCCGCGCGCTCGGAGAGTTTTCTGTCCAGGGCGTCGCCACCCCGGTCCCCGTCTACCAGGACATCATCAGCGACCCCGACTTCTGCGGTGTCGGCGGCTTTAGCGTCTCAACCCGCTGGTTCGAAACCAGCTTCATGCCCCGCCACGACTACTCCGACCTCGCGATCCCCGCCGAGGCCTCGCAGACCGCCGACCTGCCCCGCCAGACCTACATCATCGAGCTGGACGGGCGCCGCGTGAGCCTGACCCTCCCGGCGGGCATGTTCAACGCGCCGGCCAACCCCGCCCCGCGCCCGCCGCAGCCGCTGCGCTCCACCCCCCGCCGCGCCGGTTCGGTCTCCCCGCACTCCGGCCCGCACCAGGGTGCCCCCGGCGACATCGTCGCTCCCATGCAGGCCATCGTCGTCGCCCTGGCCGTGAGCGAAGGACAACGCGTCGAGGAGGGACAGCTGGTCGCCGTCCTCGAAGCCATGAAGATGGAAAAGCCGCTGCTCGCTCCCCGCGCGGGAACCGTCGAGTCGTTGGCCGTGAGCCAGGGCGACACGGTGAGCGCCGGAACGCGCATCGCCCACATCAGCACCGAGGAGGCACAATGAGCACAGCCAGCACACTGACCCGCGACGGGTTCATCCAGGCGCAGGACGCACTGGCCAGCGCCGCCGAAGAAAAGGCTGCTCAGCGCCAGCACGCCAAGCACAAGCTCACTGCCCGTGAGCGCCTCTCACTCTTTTTTGACGACGGGCAGTGGCACGAGGTCGGCCAGTTCATCGGCGGCTCCGTGCGGGCCGGGCGCGTCGGCTCGGCCGTTGCCGCCGGTTACGGGCGCGTGCAGGGACGAATGGTGGCCGCCTACGCGCAGGACTTTTCGGTGTTGGGCGGCACCCTGGGCAAGGTCGAGGGAGATAAGATCGTCGACCTCATCGACCTGGGGATCCGCATGCGCATTCCAATCGTCGGCATCCAGGATTCGGGCGGCGCACGCATCCAGGAGGGCGTCGTCGCACTGGCCCAGTACGGGCGCATCTTCAAGAAGACGTGTGAGGCCTCCGGCCTCGTCCCCCAGATCTCGATCATCCTGGGTCCGTGCGCGGGCGGAGCCGTGTACCAGCCGGCCCTGACCGACTTCATCGTGATGACGCGCGAGAACTCGCACATGTTCGTGACCGGGCCCGACGTGGTCGCGGCGACGACGGGTGAGAAGGTCACCCTCGACGAGCTCGGGGGCGCTGCCATCCACAACTTCCAGTCCGGTGTTGCCCACCATATGGCAGACACCGAGGAGGAAGCCATCGACTACGTCCGCTCGCTGCTGGACTATCTGCCCTCCTCGTGCGAAGCCGCTCCCCCGCGCTATGAGTACCTGGCGAACCCCGAAGACGAGGCCGCCGCACACGCGGTTGCGGACCTGGTGCCCACCTCCGCCCGCCAGCCCTACGACGTGCGCGACGTCGTGCGCGCCCTGGTCGATCACGGCGAGTACGTCGAAATTCAGGACCTGTTCGCGCCCAACGTGACGATCGGTTTCGCGTGCGTCGACGGCTTCTCCGTTGGCGTCGTCGCCAACCAGCCGATGAGTGACGCGGGAACCCTGGACGTGGATGCGTCGGAGAAGGCGGCTCGTTTCGTGCGCTTCTGTGACGCATTCGGCCTGCCCATCGTGACCTTCGTCGATGTTCCCGGGTACCGCCCGGGAACCGAGCAGGAGCAAGCGGGCATCATTCGCCGCGGAGCCAAGGTGATCGTCGCCTACGCCAACGCCACCGTTCCCATGGTGACCGTGATCCTGCGCAAGGCCTACGGCGGCGCGTACATCGTCATGGGGTCGAAGTCCATCGGTGCCGACCTGGCCTTCGCATGGCCCGACGCGCAGATCGCCGTCATGGGCGCGGAGGGTGCCGCGTCGATCATGTACCGCCGCGAGCTGGCGGCCGCCCGGGAGGAGGGCACCTTCGACGAGACCAAGGCCGCCCTGGTCGCTCGTTACGAGGAGGAAACGGTCAACCCCGAAGTATCCGTGGCCTCGGGCCAGCTCGACGGGATCATTCGCCCCGCCGACACCCGCCAGACCATTATCAACTCCCTGCATTTGCTGGCGTCCAAGGACCAGCGTGCACCCCACGTGAAGCGTCACGACAACGGCCCCCTGTGACCGTCGCCGTTTGAGAAGTAATGTCCCCGAAGGAAAGTACGACCATGTCTTTTGTCTCCTCCCTCAATGAGATCCCCTACGCGCTGACGTTCGCCGGCCAGGCCACGCCGTGGCGTTCCGCCCTCGACGAGATCGCCCACGACCCCGAGATCGCCGCGATCGTCGGCGGCGTCGTCAAGGCCTCCGATGCGGTGCTCTCTCCCGTGCGCCGCTCGCTGGCAACACAGTCGGTGGCCTCCCTGCCGTTCGAGTTTCCCGCCGAGGACGGGCAGGCGGCAGTGACCCGGGAGGCCGCAGGTCCAGACGAGGCCGCCCTGTCTGTCCCCGGGATAGTCGCGGCGCAGCTCGGCGCTCTCATCGATCTGACGCGCGCCGGCCTCAACATCGTGGCCAACCAGCCGCGCGCCTTCGAGGGACATTCGCAGGGAGTGCTCGGCGTGGAGATCGCACGGGCCTGGATTGAGGGCGACGAGGCCCGGGCCGCCTCCGTGTTCGCGCTGGCTCGCCTGATCGGCGCCGCTGCTGCGCGAGTGACGCGTCGCGCGCGCGCCCCGCACGCCGGGGACGCCACCTACATGGTGTCCGTGCGCGGCGTGTCGGATTCCCTCCTGGCGCGCATCCTTGAGTCTCTGCCCTCCGCCTCCCACCCGCTGTCGATCGCGCTGCGCAACGACACCGACACGCACGTCGTCTCCGGCGCGCCCGCTGACCTGGCCTCGCTCGTCGCCGCCATTGAGCGCGCGGCCGCGAAGGATAAGGCGGCCCACGACGCACACGAGCGCGGGGGACGTCCCTTGTCTCCCGTGTGCGAATACCTGCCGGTGTACGCGCCCTTCCACTCCCCGATGCTCGCAGACGCCTTGGAGCTGGTGGATGAGTGGGCACTGCAGTGCGGCATTGACGCCTCGCTCGCGCATTCGCTCGCCGCAGCCGTCCTGACCACGCCCGTCGACTGGCCGCAGCAGATCCGGTCGGCCACCGCCTCGGGCGCCGCGTGGATCGTCGACATGGGTCCCGGCGCGACGACCGTGCGCATGACGCGGGCCCTCGTGGAGGGCACGGGCGTCGGTATCGTTGCGGCAGGCACCGCGGCGGATCGCGACAAGGCCGCGACCCCCGGGTGGGAGCCCGAGGCCGGAAGCGACTGGTCGAGTCTGCGTCCCGGCCTCGTGACGCTGCCCGACGGCAAGACCGTCGTCGATACGGCCTTCTCTCGTCTCACCGGCCGTTCCCCGATCCTGCTGGCCGGCATGACTCCGACGACCGTTGACCCCGAGATCGTTGCCGCGGCCGCCAACGCGGGCTTCTGGGCGGAGATGGCCGGCGGAGGCCAGGTCACCGAGGAGGTCTACAACGAGAACCTGGCGGGCCTGCGTGCCCAGCTGCGCCCCGGCCACACGGCCGAGTTCAACTCCATGTTCCTGGACCGCTACCTGTGGAACCTGCAGTTCGGCCAGGCCCGTATCGTGTCGCGGTCGCGCGCGTCCGGCGCCCCCATCGACGGCGTCGTCATCTCGGCGGGTATTCCCGAGCAGGACGAGGCCCTCGCCCTCATCAAGCAGCTGCGCGCCGACGGCTTCCCCTACGTGGCCTTCAAGCCGGGCACGGTCGACCAGATCCGCAAGGTCATCGCCATCGCTCGCGAGGCGGCGCCGACCAAGATTATCGTGCAGGTCGAGGACGGCCACTCGGGCGGCCACCACTCCTGGGAGGACCTGTCCGACCTGCTGCTGGCCACCTACGCTCAGCTGCGCGCCCAGTCCAATATCGTCCTAACCGTGGGCGGCGGCATCGGCACGCCCGAGCGCGCCGCCGACTTCCTGACCGGCGACTGGTCGGCCCGCTACGGCCGCCCACCCATGCCCGTTGACGGCGTCCTCGTGGGCACGGCCGCCATGACGACAAAGGAGGCGCACACCACCAGGGCCGTCAAGGAGCTGCTGGTCGCCACGCCTGGTGTTCCGGCGGACGACGACTCAGACGGCTGGGTTGGCGAGGGAGTCAGCCGCGGCGGAATGACGTCGGGCCTGTCCCACCTGCGCGCCGACATGCACGAGGTGTCCAACGCTGCTGCTGCTGCCGCACGCATCATCGCCGAGATCGGCTCGGACGGCGCTCAGGTGCGCGCCCGCAAGGATGAGATCGTTGAGATCCTGTCCCACACGGCCAAGCCCTACTTCGGTGATCTGGAAGAGATGACCTACGAGGCCTGGGTGCGCCGCTTTGCCGACCTGTCCTACCCGTGGGTTGATCCCACCTGGCAGATCCGCTACCACGACCTGCTCCAGCGCGTCGAGGCGCGCCTGGCGCCCGTGGACCACGGCGAGGTCGAAACCCTGTTCCCGACCGTCGAGGACGTCGCCGACGCTCACGCTGCGGCCGACCGCCTGATGGCCGCCTACCCGAACGCGGCGACCACCCACGTCACGCCGATCGACGCCGCGTGGTTCCCGGCCCTGTGCCGCTCCTACCCCAAGCCGATGCCGTTCGTGCCGATCCTGGACGACGACCTCATCCGCTGGTGGGGCCAGGACTGCCTGTGGCAGGCCCAGGACGAGCGCTACACGGCCGATCAGGTGCGCATCATCCCCGGCCCGGTTTCCGTCGCAGGCATCGACCGAGTCGACGAGCCCGTCGCCTCCCTGCTTGGCCGCTTCGAGGCGGCCGCCGCCGAGCGCCTCGCCGCCTCGGGTGCCGTCGCGACGCCCGTCGCCTCGCGCCTGGGCAACGGCAAGCCCGCCGCCACCCGCGAGGAATGGCTGCGCAAGGTTCCTTTCATCTCGTGGACCGGCCACCTGATGACCAACCCCGCCTCCATCCTCGATCCCGAGCGCGTGTCCCTGAACCCGACCGACACCGGCGTGGACATGGTCATCCACCTGGACACCGCCTGGGATAACGACCCGCGCGGCGCCGAGAAGCACGCGGTGCGCGAGCTGGTCTTCCCACTGGTTCTGTCCGGCGAAGACGGCGCGGTCCCGGTCATCGACGAGGCCAAGCTGCCCCAGCACATGTACGCGATGCTGGCCGCCACCGCCGGCGTGACCTCCGTGTCCGTCGCCGGCGACACCGTCGACGCACTGCCGGTCATGGTGCCTTCCTCGAAGTCCGTCTTCGGCGAGGCCCACTACTCCTTCACGCTCGCCCCGACGCTCGGCTTCGACCACGCGCAGGCCACGGGCGCTACCCTGCCCGCCGACTACGAGCTGGCCGCCTGGGCTCCCGACGCCCTGCTCGGCCCTGCCTGGCCCGCCATCTACGCGGCCCTGGGTTCGGCCATCCACAATGACTACCCGGTCATCGAGGGCCTGCTCAACGCCGTCCACCTCGATCACTCGATCACCTTGGAGTACACGCCCGAGCAGATGCTCGAGCGCGGCTTCCACACGATCGATGTGACCAGCCACGTGGCCGCGGTCGACGAGTCCTCCTCCGGACGCATCGTCACGGTGGCCCTCGAGCTCACCTCGAACGGCGAGCACGTGGGTTCCACGCAGGAGCGCTTCGCGATCCGCGGCCGCGCCACCGGCAACCGCGCGCCCTCCGAGGCCGCGCCCTTCGGCGGCGCGAACATCGAGGTCGTCGACACGCCCCGCTCGGTCCTGCGCCGCGTGAGCGTCAAGGCTCCCGACGACATGACGCCCTTTGCGATCGTCTCGGGCGACTACAACCCGATCCACACCTCCTACGCGGCCGCCAAGGTCGCCGGCATGGACGCGCCTCTCGTGCACGGCATGTGGCTATCGGCCACCGCTCAGCACGCGGCCGAGGCCATCGTCGGCTCCCAGGGCGGCGCTCAGATCGCCGGCTGGACGTACTACATGTACGGCACCGTCGACCTGAACGACGAGGTTGAGATCACCGTCGAGCGCGTGGGCCGCGTCGTCGGCGGCGGCCTGTCCCTCGAGGTCACCTGCCGCATCAACAAGCAGGTCGTCTCTCGCGCGTCGGCCTACACCTTCGCCCCAAAGGTCGCCTACGTCTACCCCGGCCAGGGCATTCAGAGCGCCGGCATGGGCCTGGATGAGCGCGCCAAGTCCAAGGCCGTGGACGAGGTGTGGCGCCGCGCCGACGCGCACACCCGCTCGGCGATGGGCTTCTCCATCCTGGCGATCGTGCGCGACAACCCGACCGAGATCGTGGCGCGCGGCGTGACCTACCGTCACCCCGAGGGCATCCTGAATCTCACCCAGTTCACGCAGGTGGCCCTGGCGACGCTGGCGATCGGCCAGACGGCCCGCATGCGCGAAGAGGGCGTCCTGGTTCCGGGTGCTGCCTTCGCCGGTCACTCGCTGGGCGAATACGATGCGCTGGCCGCATACGCCGAGGTCTTCCCGCTCGAAACCGTCCTCGACCTGGTCTTCCAGCGCGGTTCCACGATGCACTCGCTCGTGCCCCGCGATGAGAACGGCCGTTCGAACTACCGCATGGGCGCCCTGCGCCCGAACCAGTTCGGCGTCGACGACGCTCACGTCGTGGAGTACGTCGCCTCGATCGCTTCGGCGTCCGGTGAGTTCCTCCAGATCGTGAACTTCAACCTGGCCGGCCAGCAGTACGCGGTCGCCGGTACGGTCGCGGGCCTGAAGGCCCTCGAGGAGGACGCCACCAAGCGTGCCGCCGAGCACGGTGGCAAGCGTCCCTTCATGTACGTTCCCGGCATTGACGTGCCCTTCCACTCGACGGTCCTGCGCAGCGGCGTGGCGGACTTCCGCACGAAGCTCGACGAGCGTATTCCCGCCGAGATCGATCCTTCGAAGCTCGTGGGCCGCTACATCCCCAACCTGGTGGCGCGTCCCTTCGAGCTCACCCGCGAGTTCGCCCAGTCGATCCTCGACGTGGTTCCCTCCGACACGGTGCGCGAGCTGTTGGAGACCCCCGGGGCGTGGGATGCGGCCCTGGCCAACCCGGGTGTCCTGACCCGCACGCTGCTCATCGAGCTGCTGTGCTGGCAGTTTGCCTCCCCGGTGCGTTGGATCGAGACCCAGCGCGTGCTGCTCTCGACCGAAGAGGCTGCCCCCGGCGTTCCCGGCCTTGGCGTCGATCAGGTCATCGAGGTTGGCCTGGGCGGTGCCCCGACCCTGGCCAACCTGGCCGCCCGTACCCTGCTCGCCCCCGAGTTCGCGCTCTCTCGCGTCGACGTGTTCAACGTCCAGCGCGATGAGCCCCGCGTCTACGCGACTGACGTCGCCGTGATCGAGGAGGACGAGGACGAGGAGATCACCCCGGCTGCCCCCGCCGCCGAGGCCGCTCCCGCGCCCGCCCCGGCAGCTCCTGCCGCCGAGGCCGCTCCGGCCCCCGCCCCCGCTGCTCCGACCGGAGGCCCCTCGGGTGCCGACGTTGCGGATCTGCCCTTCACGGCGTCCTCCGCCATCGTCGCTCTGCTGGCCCTGTCCGCGAAGATTCGCATTGACGAGGTCGGCGCCACCGACACGACCGAGTCGCTGACCAACGGCGTGTCGTCGCGCCGCAATCAGCTGCTCATGGACATGTCCTCCGAGCTGGGCCTGAACTCGATCGATGGCGCGGGCGAAGCCGACGTCGCAACCCTATCGGCCACGGTCGACAAGGCTGCCAAGGGTTACAAGCCCTTCGGCCCCGTCCTGGCAGAGGCGGTCAAGGAGCGCACCCGCAAGCTCTTCGGTGCCGCCGGCGTGAAGGCCAATCGCATCTCCGAGCGCGTCACGGGCACGTGGCAGCTGGGCGCAGGCTGGGCCCAGCACGTCACCGCCGAGATCGTCCTGGGCACCCGAGAGGGCGCCTCGACCCGCGACGGAGACCTGGCGACACTGCCGACGGATGCCCCGACGAACGCCGCCGGAGTCGATGCCCTCATCGACTCCGCCGTGGCTGCCGTCGCGGCACGCGAAGGCATCGCCGTGTCACTGCCCAGCGCCGGTGGTTCCGCCGGCGGCGGAGTGGTCGACTCCGCCGCGCTGGACGCCTACGCTTCCTCCGTCACGGGAGAGGACGGCGTCCTGGCCAAGATCGCTCGCACGATCCTGTCCGATCTGGGACTGAACACCCCCGCCTCCACCGAGGAGGAGGCCAACGACGATGCTCGCGTCATCGATGCGGTCGCCGCCGAGCTGGGTTCTGGCTGGGTCGACCTGGTTGCCCCTCGCTTCGACGCCGCCCGCGCTGTGCTTCTCGACGATCGCTGGGCGTCGGCTCGCGAGGACATCGCGCGCTTCGTCGCCGAGGGCCACCTCGCCGAGGGCGCTTCCTTCGTCGGGACGGGACGAGCGGTTGCCGACCAGGCCTCGTACTGGGCGACTCGCCTGCGCGCTGAGGGCGATCACGATCGCGCCGCTCGCCTCGAGCAGATCGCGTCCGACGCGCTGTCCTCCGCCGCCGACCTGCCCTACGCGAACGACGTCGCCGTGGTCACGGGTATGACCCCCGCCTCCATCGGTGGCGCAGTCGTGGGCGGTCTGCTCGCCGGCGGTGCGACGGTGATCGCGACCTCCTCGTCGATTTCCGCCTCACGTCTGGCCTTCGCCAAGGACCTCTACCGTACGCACGCCGCGGGCGGCGCGAAGCTATGGCTGGTTCCCGCCAACCTGGCCTCCTACCGCGACGTGGACGCGCTCGTGGAGTGGATCGGCACCGAGCAGACCAAGTCCGTGGGTGCCGACGTGAAGGTGACCAAGGAAGCCCTGGTCCCGACGCTGTTCTACCCCTTCGCGGCTCCGCGCGTCTCGGGCACGCTGGCTGACGCCGGTCCCGCCTCCGAGAACCAGATGCGCCTGCTGCTGTGGAGCGTCGAGCGTTCCATCGCGGGCCTGTGCGCGATCGGTTCCGACACCCACGCCGACCACCGCCTGCACGTCGTGCTGCCCGGTTCCCCCAACCGCGGTATCTTCGGCGGCGACGGCGCATACGCCGAGGCCAAGGCCTCCTTCGACGCGATCGCGACCCGGTGGGCGGCCGAGCCGATCTGGGGTTCGCGCGTGTCCATCGCGCACCCGCGTATCGGCTGGGTGCGTGGCACCGGCCTCATGGGCGGCAACGACCCGATGGTCGCCGCGGTCGAGGCTGCGGGAGTTCGCACCTGGTCGACGGAAGAGATGGCCGAGCAGCTGCTGAACCTGTCGAGCGCCGATGTTCGCGCCCGGGCCGCCTCCGCTCCCGTGGACGCGGACCTCACCGGTGGCTTGGACTCCTCCATTGACCTGCGCGCCCTGCGTGCCCAGGCCGAGGCCTCCGCCCCCGAGAGCGCCCCCGCCGAGAAGGCTGCGACCGTGTCTGCACTGCCCTCGCCCTCGCAGGTCGCCGTGCCGCATATCGAGCCCACCCAGTGGGGCCAGACCACCGCGTCGCTGGCCGACACTGTCGTCATCGTTGGTCACGGCGAGGTCGGCCCGTGGGGCTCGGCTCGTACCCGGGTCCAGGCCGAGCTGGGCATTCACACCGACGGCAGCGTCGAGCTCACCCCTGCGGGCGTGCTCGAGCTGGCGTGGATGACGGGCCTGCTCACCTGGTCGGATACCCCCGTGGGCGGCTGGTACGACAAGGACGATCAGCTGGTTCCTGAGTCGGAGATCTTTGAACGCTACCGCGACGAGGTCGTGGCCCGCTCCGGCGTGCGCTTCTTCCACGACGACGGCCCGCTGCACGACGGCTACACGCCCGAGTCCGCGATGGTCTTCCTGGACCGCGACATCACGTTCACGGTCGAGGACGAGGAGGAGGCACGCTCCTACGCCGAGGCAGACCCACAGTTCACGGTGGTCGAGCAGACGGCCTTTGGCGAGTGGCAGGTGACCCCGCAAGTCCGGCGCCCAGGTGCGCGTGCCGCGTCGCGCGACCCTCAACCGCCGTATCGGCGGCCTGTTCCCGACGGACTTCGATCCGGCGCGTTGGGGCATCCCGGCCTCGATGCTCGATTCGATCGACCCGATCGCCGTGTGGAACCTGGTGTCCGCCGTGGACGCGTTCGTGTCGGCCGGCTTCAGCCCCGCCGAGCTACTGCGCGTCGTACACCCGGCAAGCGTTGCTTCCACGCAGGGCACCGGCTTCGGTGGCATGCGCTCGATGCACAAGCTCTTCGTCGACCGCTTCCTGGGAGAGGATTACCCGCAGGACATCCTGCAGGAGACCCTGCCCAACGTCGTGGCCGCGCACACCATGCAGTCCTACGTGGGCGGCTACGGCTCGATGATCAACCCGGTCGGTGCCTGCGCGACCGCCGCGGTCTCCATCGAGGAGGGGCTCGACAAGATCAAGGCCGGCAAGGCCGACTTCGTCGTGGCCGGCGCGATTGACGACATCCAGGTCGAATCGATCGTGGGCTTCGGCGCGATGAACGCAACGGCGAACTCGAATGAGTTGCTCGCTCGTGGCATCTCCTCGCGCTTCGTCTCGCGCGCCAACGACCGTCGCCGCGGCGGCTTTGTCGAGGCGCAGGGCGGCGGCACCGTGCTGCTGACCCGCGCGTCCGTGGCCCTGGATATGAACCTGCCGGTTCTGGCCGTCGTGGCTCACGCGCAGACCTTCAGCGACGGCGCGCACACCTCGATCCCAGCACCCGGCCTGGGTGCCCTCGCGGTGGCGCGCGGCGGGCAGGACTCGGTCATCGCCCGCAGCCTGGGGCAGCTGGGCGTGGGTATCGACGACGTGGCTGTCGTGTCCAAGCACGACACGTCCACGAACGCCAACGACCCCAACGAGTCCGATCTGCACACCCGCGTCGGCATGGCGCTGGGACGCACGCCGGGTAACCCGTTGCTCGTCATCTCGCAGAAGACCCTCACGGGTCACGCGAAGGGCGGTGCCTGCGTGTTCCAGGTGGGCGGCATCATCGACGTGTTCCGTACGGGTCTGATCCCCGCGAACGTCGCGCTGGACTGCGTCGACGACGCGATGGAGAAGTACAGCCCGCTCGTGTGGCTGCGTTCCCCGCTCGACCTGTCCGCTCGTGGACCGGTGCGCGCGGCTTTCGCCACGTCGCTTGGCTTCGGCCACGTGTCCGGCTTCCTCGCACTGGTCAACCCGGCGGCCTTCGAGGCCATCGTGGAGCGCGAGGCCGGACGCGGGCGCCTCGACGCGTGGCGCGCGGCTTCCGATCGCCGACTGCGCAACGGTCAGCGTCACATCGAGATGGGCATGCTGGGCCACGCCCCGTTGTTCACCTCGGTGGATGGCCGCCGCCTGCCGGACGACCCGGCGGCAGGAGTCGCGGGTGACGCGCACGAGGTCGAGGCTGCGATCCTGCTGGATCCGTCGGCCCGCCTCGGCGAGGATGGCTTGTACCACCTGCCCGAGGGCCGGTGATCGTGCGCGGACTCGGCGTCGACCTGGTGTCCCTCCCTGAGTTTGCCGCTCAGGTGGGGGCGCCGGGTTCAACCTTCCTGGCCGGCGTCCTGACGCCCAGGGAGGCTCGTCGGGTCCGCTCCCGCGCGGCTGCGACGTCCGGCGCGCGAGACGGTTCCGCCCGCTATGACGAGGCGGTGGCCCGTCACGCGGGGGGCCTGTGGGCCGCGAAGGAAGCCTTCATCAAGGCGTGGTCGTGCGCCCTGTTTGGGTCCCCTCCCCTCCTCGGCATCGACGAGGTGGACTGGCGCGAGATCGAGGTCCTTCACGACGAATGGGATCGCCCCGCCATCACGCTGCACGGCGCCGTCGCACGAGCGTGCGAGACGAGCCTCGGGGCGGCTTCCTCGTGGAGGGTGTTGGTCTCGATCAGTCACGACGGCCCCTGCGCGATCGCTCACGTCGTGATCGCCGACGCCAGCAATTCGGTTCCCCGGGACGACCGGGTCACGCCGTAGTCGAAACGCGCTCCGGGCGTACCCGCGATTGCAGCCACGGGCTCAGCGGGCGCATCCTCGGCAGGGAGCAGGTCGCTGTCCTTCGCGGGAGCCCCGGGCGCCCTCACATCCTTCTCACCTGGTTGCGCTGCCCCCGCGCTTTCCCCCGCTTGGCCATCGACGCGTCTTGAGGGGGCATCCGCCCCATCCGCGCTTTCCCCAGCGCCCTCCTCCACCTGATCGGCTTCCGAGGTGTCTTTCCCGTCCGCTCCGTGCGTATTCTCCCGCGCGTCGGTGGGAATCTCTCCCGGCTGCCCCGGCCTGGTCGAGAAGGGGTCATCGGCCGTACCCGCCGACGGTTCGGCGAGGCTGATCACCTGGTTCTTCGTGAAGCGCGCGTATCCCCTGGCCAGGTCGTGTCCGAGCGCGCAGGCTCGAAAGACAATCGACGAACGCACCTCGCCCGCCGCGTCGACCCAGCCGTTGGGAACTGGCCGTGCGACCACGATGACGGGATCGCCCTTGCGGCAGCTGCGAAACACGTTCTGCGCAAGCGTGTCCCAGGTTTCGATGGTGTACCAGTGGGCTCCGTCCTCCACGTAGGAGGCTGCCCCGGGGCGCGCCTCGCTGGCAAAGCGCCAGCGAGTGATCGCCATCCGAAAGGTCGTCACGCACGTGTCCTTGACGTGCTTCATGATCGGATCTGATCCGATGCGTCCCCTCAGAGTTGTCGCCGTGTCTTGCATCATTGCATCCTTTCCTGGGGTGACCGGCCCGTGCCGGTTACCCCAGGAAACACCGCGCCCAGCCCGCCTTCAAGGCGTCCCTTCTCCCCTGTGGACAGGTGGGCACCGCAACGGACACCTGTGCACGCAGCAGCGGGCGGGTGCGAGGCGGCGCCGCCTCGCGGGCAGCACCGTCACCGTGCAGCTCAGCGGAGCCTACTGGGCGTGGTCGGCGGGGGCGATTCCCAGCGAGACGACCTCTCGGGCGACCGCTCGCGCCCTGTCGGTTGGCACGGGCTGCGCCGGGAAGAGGACACGGCGGTAGTACTCCAACTCCTGAATGGACTCCAGGATGTCGGCCAGCGCGCGGTGTCCCCCGTGCTTGACGGGCGCCTCGGCAAAGGCCGAGCGATACCAGCGCTTTGCCAGCTCCTTGATGGAGGACACGTCGACGAGACGGTAGTGCAGGTGCTCGATGACGGAGGGCATGTTGGCCTCGAGGAACATCTTGTCCGTGCCCACCGAGTTACCGGCCAGCAGCGCCTTGCCCGGCTGGGGCACGAAACGCTTGATGTAGGACAGGACCTGTTCGGTCGCTTCCTCCATGGACACCCCGCTCCTGGCGAGCTCGGTCAGCAGCCCGGAGCTGGTGTGCATGTTGCGCACGAAGTCGTTCATGTTCTCCAGGGCGCAGGCGGGTGGCGTAATGAGGACGTCCATGCCGGGGTCGACGATCGACAAGTCACCGTCGGTAACGACGACGGCCACTTCGATGAGGGCGTCATTCGCGACGTCCAGGCCGGTCATCTCGCAGTCGATCCAGATCAGGGGGTCTTTCAGTGTTTTCACGTCCTCCATGGTAGTGCTCTCCTCGCCATACGGTCGGGTGGTGCGCTGGGGGGCGTGGCCACTACTACACTGGAGGGGTACTGGAAGGAGCACCCATGCCCACTCGTTCTCACGTGACCACGCCCACGGATATTCGTCAGGCCGCCACCGCCCTGGAGGGGGTTGCCGTGCGCACGAACCTGGAGCGCTCCGAGCGCCTCTCGAGTGAGGCGGGCGTGGACATTTTGCTCAAACGTGAGGACCAGCAAAAGTGCCGTTCCTTCAAGGTTCGTGGCGCCTACGCTCGCATGTCGATCCTTTCCCCCACCGAGCGTGAGCGCGGCGTCGTGTGCGCCTCGGCCGGCAACCACGCTCAGGGACTGGCCTACGCCTGCGCCCACCTGGGGGTGCGCGGCACGATCTATCTTCCGTCCAACACGCCACGCCAAAAGCGCCGCAGGATCGCGGCGATCGGCGGGCAGTGGGTCGAGCAGGTCATCGTGGATGGAACGTTCGATCGCGCCAACGCCCTCGCACAGGAGGCCGCGCGGGCAACGGGACGCACCTATGTTCATCCTTACGATGATCCCTTCACGATTGCCGGACAGGGAACGATTGGCGTCGAATTGGAGTCGCAGATGCCCGCCGACACGTGCGCCGTCCTCGTTCCGGTCGGGGGCGGAGGTCTCGTGGCGGGAGTGTCTACCTGGCTGCGAGCTCAACGCCCGGAGGTGAAAATCATCGGCGTCGAGCCGGCCGGAGCGGCTTCCATGCACGCCGCTCTCGAGGCGGGTGAGCCCATCTCCCTGGCGAAGGTTGACCCCTTCGTCGACGGGACGGCAGTGGGACGGGCCGGAGCTCTTCCCTTCCGTATCGCCGCCCAGTTTGTCGATTCCGTCCTGGTCGTCCCCGAGGGTGCCGTGTGTACCGAAATGCTGGAGCTCTACCAGTCCGACGGTGGTGATCGCCGAGCCTGCGGGCGCGCTGGCATCGACGGCGGCTCACGTATTCTTGACCGATGCCGCGGATCGCAAGGCCCTGCTGGGGCGCGCCGATGGGGCGATCGTGTGCGTCGTCTCGGGCGGAAACAACGACCTGACGCGCTACGCGGAGGTCATGGAGCGCTCGCTGCGCCACGAGGGGTTGCGCCACTACTTCCTCGTGACATTCCCGCAGCAGCCGGGCATGCTGCGCATCTTCCTGGAGGATGTGCTCGGCCCCGCCGACGATATCGTTCACTTCGAGTACACGAAGAAGAACAACCGCGAGCTCGGGCCCGCGCTGGTGGGTATCGACCTGTCCACCCCCGATGACATTGATGGGCTGCGTCGCCGCATGGAGTCCTCTCCCCTGCACGTGGAGGAACTCCCGCTCGACTCCGAGATCACGCGGCTCGTGATCTGAGGTGTTCGCCCGCTGTGCTTAGGCGGCCAGTGCGACGGGCCGGGTGAGGCGCACGCGCACGGCCGGGGTGGAGTTGAAGCGGTAGCCTTCTCCGCGGACCGTGGAGATCAGATCGGGGGCGGCGGCGAGCTTCTTGCGCAAGCGACGGACGTGAGCGTCGACGGTGCGGGAGTCGGCTCCCAAGTCGGCCTGCGCCCACACGGAGGCAAAGAGCTCGGCGCGCGTCACCGCACGGTCTGCGTTGGCGGCCAGGTGGGCGAGGAGGTCGTGTTCCTTGGCGGACAGGCCGGCGTCCCGTCCGTCAAGGGTGACCTGTCCACGGTCGAGGTCGATGTCGATGCGCGAGGAGGTGAGTCGCAGCCCGGCCAGAACATCAAGGAAGTCTTCGTAGGAGGTCGGAGCGTCCGTCGAGGCGGCGGAGGTGTCGGGAGTGTTGACGAGGGTCATGGGTGTATCCGATTCTTCGGGGCCGCACTCCCACGGTCACTGTGGGCATATCACTGCGGCGGTGATTGACAGGAAAGTTGGGGCGTCAATCACATACACATTCGCGACATCATGCCGCCGGTGGGGCAGCACATGGGGTTCGCGAAAGTCGTCATGCCACTAGTTTGTCGGAGGCATGAATGCCCGGCAACACCGCGCCCACAGAATGAGACGAGGTAACGGAGGTGGTCCGTCGGGGTGGCGCGGTCCGCGCGTGCCAGTGCCGCCTGCCGCTTTGCTCTTCTGCCCCGCCAACCGCGTCCTTTCCTCGCCTGGTCCGTCCCCACTGCCCCCTGCACTCGACCAGCCGACCCCAGTAGGTGCCGTCGGCGCCGGACAAAGGTCAGGGGTGGGACCGATGGCCCCACCCCTCACCGAGCGCCTGGATGTGTCAGCTCTCCAGGCCGCGCTGGGCACGCACTTGCCGAGTAGCGGAGACAAGGTTGTCCAGCGACGCCTTCGTTTCCTCATAGCCCCGGGTCTTCAGGCCGCAGTCCGGATTGACCCACAGGCGCGAGACGGGCACCGCGTCGGCGGCCAGGCCAATCAGCTCGGCCAGCTCCTCGACACCGGGAACGCGGGGAGCGTGGATATCCCAGACGCCGGGGCCGATCCCGTGGTCGAAGCCAGCGTCCGCAAGCTCGGGCACGACCTCCATCTTCGAACGCGCCGCTTCAATCGACGTGACATCGGCATCCAGGGCCTTGATGGCGTCGATGATCTGGCCAAACTCGGAGTAGCACAGGTGGGTGTGGATCTGGGTATCGGGGCGCACCGAGGAGGTCGCCAGGCGGAAGGAACCCACGGACCAGGCCAGATAGTCGGCGTGCCGGTCGACGTCGAGAGGCAGCAGCTCGCGCAGCGCCGGTTCGTCGACCTGGATGGCGGCGATTCCCGCGGCCTCGAGGTCACTGACCTCGTCGCGCAGCGCCAAGCCAATCTGGTCGGCTACCTCGGCCAGGGGCAGGTCGTTGCGCGGGAAGGACCAGGCGATGATCGTGACGGGACCGGTGAGCATTCCCTTGACGGGTTTGTCGGTCAGCGACTGGGCGTAGCTGGTCCAGCCGACCGTCATGGGAGCCGGTCGAGACACGTCGCCCCACAGGATCGAGGGGCGCGTGCATCGCGATCCGTAGGACTGGACCCAGCCGTTGCGCGTGGCGGCAAAGCCGTCCAGGAGCTCCGCGAAGTACTGGACCATGTCGTTGCGCTCGGCCTCGCCGTGAACGAGGACGTCAAGGCCCAGTTCCTCCTGGAGAGACACGACGGAGGCGATCTCTTCGCGCATGCGCGCCTCGTAGTCGGCGTCGCTCAGTTCCCCGCGCGCGTTGGCGGCGCGAGCGCGGCGAATCTCGGTTGTCTGCGGGAAGGAACCGATCGTCGTGGTCGGCAGGGGCGGCAGGTGCAGCCGCTGGGCCTGTGCGGCCTCGCGCTCCAGGTAGGGTTCGCGCGTGCGATCGGCGTCGGTCAGCGCCTGCGTACGCGCGCGGACGTCGGGGCGCACCACTCCGGGGGCGGCGGCCCGCTGCTCGAGGACGCGCGTCGCCTCGGCGACCTCGCTATCGATAGCGTCCCAGCCCTCGCGCAGGCCGGAAGCCAGCGTGACAACCTCGGTGACCTTCTGGTCAGCGAAGGCCAGCCACGCGTGAAGGTTTTCGTTGAGCGTGGGATCGTCCCACGTCTCAAGGGCGGTGTCGTGAGGGACATGCTGCAGGGAGTTGGAGGTGGCGACGCTGACCCGCGCAGCCCCAAGCTGCTGCGCGCGCGCCAGGGTGGCGCGCAGGGCGGCCAGGTCGGCCCGCCAGATGTAGCGCGCGTCGACCGCGCCCACGACCAGGTTCACGCCCGACAGGTCCGCGCCTTGCGGCAGGGAGCCACGCAGGGTGTCCACGTGAATGGCCTCCACGCCGGTGGCGGCACACGCGCCGATCGCGTCGGAGGCGTCGCCGTAGGGGGTCGTGAGCAGGATCTGGGGTCGATCCTGCTGGGCCGCCAGGCGTTCGTAGACGCGCGCCGCCAGCTCGGCCAGCTCGGCGCGGGGACGCGACAGGTTGTCCGATGTCAGGGCCGGCTCGTCAAGCTGGACCCACGGGGCTCCCGCGGCGTGCAGGGAGGCCAGCGCCTGCGCGTACGCGGCCACGGCCTCGTCGATGCGCGAGAGCGGATCGAAATCGGGGGTGGCAGGGTCCGCCTTGGCCAGCGCAAGGTAGGTGACCGGCCCAACCACGACGGGACGGGTCACGTATCCCCATTCACGGGCGGTCACGAATCGACGGGTGAGAGTGTCGTCCGCGAAGTGCAGGGGGGTGTCGGGGCCAATCTCGGGGACCAGGTAGTGGTAGTTCGTGTCGAACCACTTCGTCATCTCTTCGGGACCCACCTGGTCGTCGCCGCGCGCGAGCGCGAAGTAAAGGTCGAGACCTTTCCGTCCTGCGAAGCGCGGCGGGATCGCGCCCAGGAGAATGGTCGCGTCCAGGACGTGGTCGTAGAGGGAGGGTGCGTCGGCCAGCGAGGCGTCCGTCGCGCCCAGACCGAGCTCGACCAGGCGTGCCAGGTTCTCCCGACGCAGCTCGTCGGCGGCCCGGGTCAGCTCGGCATCGGTGATGCGTCCGGCCCAGCGCGCCTCGAGGGCACGCTTGAGCTGACGCTCGCGGCCGATACGCGGGTAGGCCAGGATCGTGGCGGTGGGAAACTGCGCGGGGGCAGCAGACATAGTGTTCTCCTAGGGGGTGCTACTCATTCGGCATGCGCGGGGCTGGCCCGCTCCCTGCCGCGGGGTGGTCGATTGCTCAGGCGCGGGTATCGGGAGGCGAGGCCGGGAACCGATCGGGGTCGGCCCCCACTCCCACGAGGGCGAGGATGTCGAGGACGGGCCTGGCCTGGTTGAAGGTGTAGAGGTGGACGCCGGGAGCTCCCGCGTCGATAACGTCGTGGAAGAGGCGGGAGCCAAACGCGGCACCGAAGGCGTACCGGGCCTCCTGGTCACTGCGGTCGGAAAGGGCGGCGAGGATGTGCTCGGGGACCTCGATGCCCGTGAGGTCCTGGACTCTACGTAGGCGAGCCGGGTCGGTGGCGGGCAGGATGCCGGGTACGATCGGCAGGGTGACTCCCGCCCGGCGGGCGCGCTCCACGAAGGATGCGTAGACGTCCGGATCCCAGAAAAGTTGGGTGATGGCGAAGGATGCGCCCGCAGCCTGTTTGACGAGGAGGCGTTCCACTTCCTGTGCGGGCGTCGTTCCCGCCGCCGGGTTTCCCGCCGGGAACGCTGCCACGGCGATGGTGAGGGGCTTGAAGGCTGAGCGCAGGGCTTCGCCCGGGTGTGCGTCACAGCGGCGCTTCTCGACGGTTCGGATCAGGTGGATGAGCTCCGTTGCGCTGGCGACGCCGCCGGGACCGGGCTCCCAGCCGTTCTCCCCGGCCGGCGGGTCTCCGCGCAGGGCGAGGAAGGTGCGCACGCCCGAGTCGAGGTAGTCGTAGACGGCGGAAACGACCTCGTCGGTGGAGTTACCGACGCAGGTCAGGTGGGCGATGGGTTGAATCGGGGTGTCTGCGACGAGACGGTGGACGGTCGAGCGCGCATTCGACCGGTCTTTTCCACCCGCCCCGTAGGTGACGGACATGAAGTCGGGCCGCACGTCGAGCAGGGAATCGACGGTCTTCCAGAAGGGGGCTTCCAGCGAGGGCTTGCGCGGGGGCATCACCTCGAAGGAGAGAAGGGTGGGTTCGTGATCGTGGGTGCAGGGGCACGCGTAGGTGTCGTCTGTGTAGGGCACGGGGGAACTCTCGGATTGTGGCGCCGATGCGACGGTGGCGTCGTCGTGTGCTTGAGGCTGCATCGGGGACCTGGCCAATGGCGAACGTCGGTGTCAGGCTCGCATTCGGGCACGAATCGACCCGCACATGCGACGGGCGGTGTTCGTTCGTGCGTTCATGGCCCCAGTATGTCCGCCTTCGCGCGGGTGGCGCAGGAGGGGTCCATGTAACGGGAGTTTGTGACAGCGCCCGTCTCAGAAGCGAGACGGGCGCGTGGAAACAGGTGGCGCCCCCGACAGGACTCGAACCTGCAACCTCGGGATTAGAAGGCCCTTGCTCTATCCATTGAGCTACGGAG
This sequence comes from Schaalia odontolytica, assembly GCF_024584435.1. Taxonomy (GTDB): domain Bacteria; phylum Actinomycetota; class Actinomycetes; order Actinomycetales; family Actinomycetaceae; genus Pauljensenia. Next base: position 515,913 of record NZ_CP102197.1, on the reverse strand, counting down.
GCGTGGCGCTTACGCGCCGTCTGTAAGACTAGCGGAGGTTAGCGCGCCTTTCCACCAGCACGCCCCAGCAGGAAGGCGAGCAGCGGGAAGAGCAGCACGGACATCGCGCCCGCGACGACGAGCAGGGAGGCGAACCACGAAGGCAGGACACCCGTCGATACGCCCAGCTCGGTGACGGCAACGATGATCGGCAGGCCGGTCGCACCATACAGGCCGATGCGTGTGGCATCCGTCCAGCCGACGCGCTCGATCGACCCGTGGAAGCGTTCCAGAAGAACGATGGGCACGCCGCGCACCACGAGGATCGCGCCGACGAAGGCGACGAGCAGGAAGGGGTAGCCCGCGACCGCGCTCAGTGAGATGGTCATACCCGAGGTGACGAAAAACAGCGGGATGAGGAAGGAGAAGCCGAGGGTGCGCAGCTCGCCCTCGACCATCGTGAAGTTGCCGGGTGCCAGCGCGCGCACAATGATGCCGGCCGCAAATGCACCAAGTACCATGTCCAGTTCCATGACCGCGGACAGCGCCATGAGGCCGGTGAGGACCACCATCACGACGCGCATGAGCGTCTTTTGCGAGGTCTGCGCCCCGTGCAGGATCGTCCGCCCGATCGCGGGATGCCTGAGGATGAAGCGCGTCGGGATAGCGACCGCAAGGAGCGCGGCAAGCGCGAATACCAGCAGAACGATCGCCGCGGCCCAGGGGCTACGCGCCGACAATAGCAGCGACATGGCGATGATGGGCGCGAGCTCGCCGACCGCGCCGTGGACGAGGACGGCCTTGCCGATCGTCGTCCCCATGACGCCGGCCTCCATGAGGATGGGCAGCAGCGTGCCCAGCGCCGTCGAGGTCAGCGCGATGGCCAGGGCAATGTACGTCGCGGTGGCGACCCCCGTCGTACCCGACGCGGCCACCGCCGCCCAGGAGACGGCCATGCCGATACCGAAGCACACGAGCCACGTGAGCAGCGAGCGCCTGCCCGCCCGGCCGCGCACCTCTTCGACATCGATCTCGGTGCCCGCGATGAGGAAGAGCATGCCCATGCCGACCTCGCGGAACACGGAGATTGGCTCGGTCAGGGATGCGAGTCCCAGAACGTTCGGCCCGATAATGACGCCAAGGATAAGCAGCCAGACGACGTCGGGCACGCGCTTGCGCGTGAGCGAGGACAGCAGTGGGGCGATGGCCGCAGCTGCGGCGATCAGGAAGAGGGAGACGATGGCTCCCTCGGTGCCACTCGTTGCCGACGTCGCGACGAGGCCGTGGCCCACTCCCCCGCTTGCGGCGGGCAGAGACGGTGGCAGGCTCATGTGCGTTCCTCTTCGGGTGCTGGATTCAGGCGCGCGCCGACGACCGGAGGGGCCTTCGCCGCGCACTCAGAGATGAGAGGCATGGCAAAGGCCCGGGACTGCTGTCCCGGGCCCGTGTGTGGAAGCGAGGTCAGCCCTCGACGTCCAGGAGGCCATTCTTGTAGGCCTTGGCCAGGCGGCGGGGCACGCGGATCTCACGGCCGGCAACCTTGACGGTGTTCAGCTCGGTAAGATCAGCCTTCCAGGTAGACCGGCGGGTGCGGGTGTTCGCACGGGACATCTTGCGCTTGGGAACTGCCATGTCTTACCGCTCCTCTTCTTTCTCGACGACTTTTCTGATTCGGTGCGCCACGCGAGCGCACGGCGACAACCCGACCAGACTACCACGGTCGATAGCCGCGAGCACACCGCGCCTGGTCGCGTGCCTGCGATCCTGGTTACAGACCGCGCGGAGTTGGCCTCACCTAGACTGGGCGCATGGCCGTTCTTCGCACGCTCGCCGCCGGCACCCTCCTGACCAACGAGATCGAGATTAAACGCTCCCGTTTCATCACGACGCTAGCCAGGACGGATACGCCCGAGGCGGCTCGCGCCCTCATTGACGAGGTCAAGGCAGATCACCCGCAGGCGCGTCACAACTGCTCGGCCTACCTCATTGACCCACAGGACGCCGCTCCCCTGCAGCATTCTTCCGACGACGGCGAGCCATCGGGCACGGCGGGCACGCCGATGTTGGAGGCCCTGCGCGCCTCCAACACCTGGAACGCGACGGCGGTTGTGACTCGCTACTTCGGCGGGATCCTCCTGGGCGGCGGCGGCCTCGTGCGCGCCTATTCGACCTCCGTGTCCGAGGCGGTGGCCGCCGCCCGCATCGCCTACCTCGCCGAGCGCTGTGTGCTACGAACCGACCTGGATCCCTCCGACGCCGGACGCATCGAGGGGGAGCTGCGCGCCAAGGGCGCCACCGTGCTCGATACCGTGTGGGCATCCCGGGTGAGCCTCACGATCGCGATCGAGCCGAAGCGCCGCGAGAGCTTCGACGCCTGCCTCGCCCAAGCATCGGCGGGTGTCGCAAAGTTTCGCTACGTGGAAACGCGCCGGGTTGAACTAGACGCGCCCCCAAGCGCGGTATGACAATCGTGATGCACGAACGCCTCTGGAAGGACTTCACATGGCACGTATTGCCTCCACCGTCGCCGATCTGATCGGCGCCACCCCCCTCGTTAGGATCAACCACGTCGTCGGTGAAGGCGTCGACGTGGTCGCCAAGGTTGAGTCTTTCAACCCGGCTTCCTCCGTCAAGGACCGCATCGCCCGCTCGATCATCGATGCCGCTGAGGCGGCGGGAGCCCTCGGCCCCGGCGGCACCATCGTCGAGGCGACGTCGGGCAACACCGGTATCGCCCTGTCCATGGTCGGCGCGGCGCGCGGCTACAAGGTCGTGATCGTCATGCCCGCCTCCATGTCGGTGGAGCGCCGAGCGATCGTGCGCGCCTTCGGCGCCGAACTCGTCCTCACCGACCCCAAGGGCGGCGTATCCGCGGCCGTTGCCGAAGCCGAGCGCATCGCCTCCGAGCGACCCGGCGCGATCATCGCCTCCCAGTTCACGAACCCCGCGAACCCCGCGGCACACGTCGCGCACACAGGCGAGGAGATTTGGGCGGACACTGACGGTCAGGTCGACGTTTTCGTGGCCGGCGTGGGAACGGGCGGAACGATTTCGGGCGTGGCAAAGGTCCTCAAGGGCAAGAATCCGAACGTGCGTGTCATCGCGGTTCAGCCCGCCGAGTCCCCCCTCCTCACCGGCGGCAACCCCGGCCCCCACGGCATTCAGGGACTCATGCCTAACTTTGTGCCCGAGACCTTCGACTCCTCGGTTGTTGACGAGGTCATCTCCGTCGAGACGGCGAGCGCCCTGGAGTTCGCTCGCCGCGCGGCCGCCGAGGAGGGACTCCTGGTGGGAATCTCCTCCGGAGCGGCGCTCGCCGGCGTGGCGGCAGTGGCGGCTCGCCCCGAGTTTGCCGGAAAGAAGATCGTGACGCTCCTACCCGACACGGGTGAGCGCTACCTGTCGACCGCGCTTTTCGCCGGTCTGGAGGACTGAGCACTCGCGACGGCTCGGGTGGCTTTCGATGGAATACTCGAAGCCACCCGAGCGTTTCGCACACCAGTCGATCCCGCAGGAGGACCCCGTGGCACTTACCGTACGCGCCCTGTCGCGCACGCTCTCTCGAGCGCTTCCTACCAAGGCGCTCGGTCTGTTTCGAGAAGACCTCATCACGGCGCGACGGCGCGACCCCGCGGCAACATCCTCTCTGGAGATCGCCCTGACCTATCCCGGCGTTCACGCCCTGTGGACCCACCGGGTCTCCCATGCCCTGTGGCAGCGCGGAGCCCGCACGCCCGCCCGCTTTCTCTCCTCCGCTGCCCGCGCAGTCACGGGCGTCGACATCCATCCGGAGGCACGCATCGGCAGGCGCGTCTTCATCGATCACGCAACGGGAGTCGTCATCGGTCAGACCGCCGAGGTCGGGAACGACGTCGTCATCTTCCACGGTGTTACGCTCGGCGGGGTGGCGATGACGCCGGGCAAGCGTCACCCCACCGTGGGCGACCATGTCATGATTGGTGCCGGCGCGAAGGTCCTGGGTCCCATCACCGTGGGAACCGGAGTCAAGATCGGTGCCAACGCCGTCGTCGTCAAGGACGTTCCCTGCGGCAACGTCGCCATCGGCGTTCCGGCGCGCCTGCTTCCCAAACCCGAGAAGGACACGCGCGACCGCGACCTCATCGTGGATCCCAACTACTTCTTCGACGAGCCCGCGCTCTACATCTGAGTCGGCCCCCTCGGTTCGGCGACGCCCACCTCCCGACCGCCTCGTGGGTGCCTCGCGCGCCACCCGACGCGACGAGCCGTGACAAAGTGAGCGCCCTCACCTATAGTTGGTTTATGGAAGCTCGAACTCTACATGCCCACTGAATGCGTTGTCGGCGGCGACTCGCCCCCAGGGTATTGAGATCGCCACGCTCACGACTTTCGACATTCCCGCTCTCGCGGTGCTCACCCTCGAGGCCTACGGCGACGACGTCACCCCCGAGGCCCTCCTGGAGACCTCCGAGGAGCTTCGCCTGACCTTCGAAGGAGCCTTCGGCGCGACCACGGAAGATTCCTTCGTGGGCGCGTGGGACGGGGGAACTCTCGTCGGAGCGATCCTCGTCGTGCGAGAATCCCCGTGGGACGATGCGCCGGACGATCCCTTCGTGGTCGACTTGATCGTTGCTCCCGACTACCGTAGGCGCGGCATCGCCACGGCGCTCGTCGCTGAGGTCGCCGGCCGCTGCGCCTCGTGGGGCTTCGGCAGCCTTGCCCTACGGCTCGACTCACGCCACGGCGGGGCGAACGAGCTCTACTCGGTGCTGGGCTTCGAGGAGATCGCCTAGCCAATGTCCGAGGGGTCGGCGCCCCGCCGCGGGCGTCTTCCCGCGCTCAGCGCTGGCAGGACGGGCACCAGAAGAGACGGCGATTCTGCATGAGCGCCTCGCGAATCGGCGTCCCGCAGCGCAGGCACGCCCTGCCCGTCCGATGGTAGACGTACCAGCGCGAAGCCTCCTCGTCGCCCTCAATGGGCGGGTTCGGAGCCTCGTCGGGATCCATCGTGTCAAGCCGTCCCGCCGCGAGCCCCCGATTCATGAGGTCGCAGATGAGGACCCACAGGTCGCGCAGGCGCTTGAGCGAGACATTGACCCCCTTGCGATAGGGCGAAATTCCCGCCAGGAATAGCGCGTCCGCGCGGTAGATGTTGCCCACCCCGGCGATGATGGACTGATCCATGACGATCTCGCCGATCGAGCGCCGCTTGGCGTGCGCCACCTGGGCGAAACGCTCCGCGGCCTGCGCATCGGACCGTGCCCCCGCGTCGAGCGGATCCGGGCCAAGCTTGGCCTCGGCGGCGCGGCGTTCCTCGTCGCTGATCAGCTCGCACCGGTTGGGTCCCACCAGGTCTGCAACCGCGTGGTCGTTGGCAAGGCGCAGGCGCACGGCGCCGACCGGCTCCGGCGGTTCCCACTCCCCCGCCTTGGCCTCGCCGAATCCCTCGCCCCACCGGGTCTCGGAGTGCCCATTCCACTGCCCAGGCGCGACATTGGGAATGCGGTGGGCGACCCCGTGCCCCTCATCGACGACCGTCTCGTCGCCGTTGAAGCGCCACCACCCGTACAGCCCCAGGTGAATATGCACCCAGTGGTTGGGCCAGGGGGCGTCCTCACCCAGGATGGGTTCGCCGCTCCCGGCGGCTGCTCCCTCCAGGAGTTCCACCCCTGCCTCGTAGGTGCGACCAGGCTGCGGCGCGACGAAGCCGATGAACATGTGCTTTCCGTGCACCCGCACTCGCTGTATCACCCACCCGTCGAGGAGGGAGGCCGAGGACGCGAAACGCCCCTGCGGGGAAGAGGCCGAGACGGTTCCCCCGACGAAAAGCTCGTCGAGGGTTCCGGCTAGGCGACGTACGGCATCGCCTTCAGGCATGCGTCCTCACTTCTTGACGACGACGTTGACGAGCTTCGGCGCGCGCACGATGACCTTGAGGGGGTCGGAACCGCCCAGCGCCTTGACGATGGGCGCCTCGGCCAGCGCCGCGGCCGTCAGGTCGTCGGGCGTGACCGAGGGTGAGACCTCGATGCGCGCCTTGACCTTGCCGTTGACCTGGATGACCGCCGTGACCGTGTCTTCGACCAGCAGCGAGGCGTCCTCGACCACGGGGAAGGGCTCGCGAGCCAGGGATTCCGGGTGACCGAGCCTGCTCCACAGCTCCTCGCAGATGTGGGGGGCGACGGGGGCGAGCATGAGGATCAGCGGCTCGATCGCGCCGCGCGGCACGGCGTCCAGTCCCGTCAGGTGATTGTTGAGCACGATGAGCTTGGACAGGGCAGTGTTGATGCGCAGGTTCTCGTACTCCTCGGTGACCTCGGCGATCGTTCGGGCGACCAGGCGTCGCGTGGCCTCGTCGACGGGGTCCTCCGTGACGGTGGCCTCGCCCGTCTCCTCATCAACCGCGTTGCGCCACAGCCGCTGCAGGAAACGCTGGGAGCCCACCACGGCCCGGGTGTCCCACGGGCGCGACAGGTCGAGGGGCCCCATGCTCATCTCGTACACGCGGAAGACATCGGCGCCGTAGGCGTCGTACATCTCGTCGGGAGTGACGATGTTCTTCAGGGACTTGCCCATCTTGCCGTACTCGCGGGCAACGGGCTCACCGCGGTAGGTAAAGCCCGACGCTTCGTCGCCCTCCACCTCGTCGGCGGGCACGTACTGGCCGCGCGCATCCGTGTAGGCGTAGGCCTGGACGTACCCCTGGTTGAACAGCTTGTGGTAAGGCTCGGAGTCCGGAACGTGCCCCAGGTCAAAGAGGACCTTCTGCCAGAAGCGCGCGTAGAGCAGGTGGAGGACCGCGTGTTCGACGCCGCCCACGTACATGTCGGTGCCGCCGCTGGCCTTGCCATCGCGCGGACCCATCCAGTACGCCAGGTTCTCCTCGCCTGCGAAACGATCCGCGTTCGTGGGATCCGTGTAGCGCATCTCGTACCAGCACGACCCCGCCCACTGGGGCATCGTGTTGGTCTCCCGGCGGTATCGCCTGGGCCCGTCGCCCAGGTCGAGAGTGACGTTCACCCACTCCTCGGCCCGCCCCAGGGGCGCCTCGGGTTCGGAGGCCGCGTCGTCTGCCTCGAAGGTGCGCGGACTGTAGTCGGACACCTCGGGAAGCTGGACGGGAAGCATCTCCTCGGGCAGCGCGTGTGCGACGCCGTCCTCGTCCCACACGATCGGGAAGGGTTCGCCCCAGTAGCGCTGACGGCTAAACAGCCAGTCGCGCAGCCGGTACGTGACAGTGCGGTGGCCCAGGCCCTTCTTGGTCAGCCAGGCGGTCATGGCGGCCTTCGCCTCGTCCTTGGCCAGTCCGTTCAGGTCGATCTCATCGTTCGCCGAGTCCACGGCCACGCCGTCGCCGGTATACGCGCCCTCGTTCAGGTCGGGCCCGTAGGGGTCGTCGGCCGGCCCGATGGTGCGCACGACGTCCAGGTCGTAGGCGCGGGCGAACTCCCAGTCGCGGTCGTCGTGGGCGGGAACCGCCATGATGGCGCCCGTGCCGTAGCCCCACAGGACGTAGTCGGCAACGAAGATCGGCACCCGGCGTCCATTGACGGGGTTGATGCCGAACAGGCCGGTGAACACGCCGGTCTTCGTGCGTTCCTCGTCGACGCGCTCGGCCTCGGTCTTCGCCGCGGCCTGGGCGCGGTAGGCGCTCACGGCCACGCGAGGAGTGGGGGCGCCGCCCGTCCACGCGTCCTTGGTTCCGTCGGGCCAGGCCTCGGGCAGGGTGAGCACTGCCTCGTCCCCGTCGTCCCCGCCGACCGTTCCTCCAAGGATCGGATGTTCGGGTGCAACAACCATGAAGGTTGCGCCAAAAAGCGTGTCGGGGCGCGTCGTGTAGACGTCGAGGCTGGCGTGGGAGGCGCCGACCTCACGGGCTCCCGGAACGTCGAAGCGGACGGTGGCACCCTCGGAGCGGCCGATCCAGTTGCGCTGCATGGTGCGCACCTTCTCCGGCCAGTCAATGGTCTCGAGGTCGTCGGCGAGGCGCTTGCCGTATGCGGTGATGCGCATCATCCACTGGCGCAGGTTGCGCTTAAACACCGGGTAGTTGCCGCGCTCGGATCGCCCGTCCGCGGTGACTTCCTCGTTGGCCAGGACCGTGCCCAGGCCGGGGCACCAGTTGACAGGCGCCTCGGACACGTACGCGAGTCGGAAGGAGTCAACGACCTTGGCCCGCTCGGCGCGGCTCAGTGTCGCGTAGTCGCTCCCGTCGGCGGGGCGCACCTGCCCCGACTCCAGCTTGGCGATCAGCTCGTCGATCGGACGCGCCGCACCGATCGAGCCGTCGGGGGCAGTGGCGGAGGGATCGAACCAGGAGTTAAAGATCTGGAGGAAGATCCACTGGGTCCAGTGGACGTACTCGATATCGGTCGTGGCCAACGAGCGCCGGGAGTCGTGCGAGAGTCCCATGCGGCGCAGCTGACGACGCATGTTCGCGATGTTCTGGTTGGTGGTGACGGCGGGATGCTGGCCGGTCTGAACGGCGTATTGCTCGGCCGGGAGTCCAAATGCGTCGTAGCCCATCGTGTACAGGACGTTGTCGCCTCTCATGCGCCGGAAGCGCGCGAGCGTGTCGGTCGCGATGTAGCCGAGCGGGTGCCCCACGTGCAGCCCCTTGCCCGAGGGGTAGGGGAACATGTCGAGAATGAAGTAGGGGTCGCGCGAGGCCAGGGGGCCCGCGAGGGAGCCGACCGGGTTATCGGCGTGGAAGGTTCCCAGTTCCTCCCAGCGGTCCTGCCACTTCGTCTCAATCTGGCCGGCGAGCTGGGCGGTGTAGCGCTGCGCCGGGGCACCTTGCGGATTGTCGCTCATCTGTGCGTTCCTCTGCTTGGATGGGTCGCGTATCAATACTCCCCACAAGGGTAGTTCACCGTCGCGCGAGCCGCCGCGCGCGCCCACCGGCAAAAGAGCGCGCCCATGGGTGACAATAGTCGCATGAGTACAGTCTTTGAGAACATCATGTCGGGCGTGTGGCCGGGACGCTTCGTGTGGGCTGACGACCTGTGCGTCGCCTTCGCGACGATCGAGCCGACATCCCCCGGCCACGTGCTCGTCGTTCCGCGCCGCCCCTACGAGGCGTGGACCGACGCTCCCTCCGATGTCGCCGCCCATCTGATGACGGTGGCACGCACGATCGGCATCGCCCAGAAGGCCGCCTTCGGGGTCCCTCGCGTCGGGCTCGTCATCGCAGGCTTCGACGTTCCACACACGCACCTGCACGTCATTGCGGCGCGCGACGAGACGGACGTGCTGCTGTCGAAGGCTGCCCCAGCGTCCGAGGAGGAACTCGACTCCGCGATGAGCGCCCTGCGAGGCGCGTTGCTCGCTGCCGGGCACGGCGCACACGTGCCGCCCTCGATGAGTTCCGCCGCGCTGGGGTGAGAACGCCCGGACGGCGGGGCGACGGACGACGAGCCGCGCGCAACCTCCCGTGACGGCCGCTCGGACACCGACGCGGCAATGCGCTAGTCGCGGACGATGACCTCCGAGGCTTGGGTGGGGTCAAGGAGCACGCTCCGTCCATCGGCGAGGGCGACCGTGACCCCCGCGTCCGCTCGCCCGACAATCACAATCCGCGCCCCGGGGATCAAGCCGCCGCGCTCCCAGGCGCGCAGGGCGCCCGCGTCGCGGTCCGGTAGGCGCTCAACGGTCGCGTGCTTACCAAGCGGAGCGTCCGCCACCGGGACGCCGGGTACCGCCTCGCTCGACCCGTCGGGACGTGGGATCGGATCCCCGTGCGGGTCTCGCCTCGGATAGCCAAGCACCCGGTCCAGGCGATCCAGGAGTCGCTGCGAGACGGCGTGCTCGAGGATCTCCGCCTCCTCGTGCACCTCGTCCCAGGAGAAACCGAGCTCCTCGTGAAGGTAGGTCTCCAGGAGTCGGTGGCGTCGAACCATGCCCAGGGCGATGGCGCGCCCCTCATCGGTCAGCCGGACACGCCCGTAGCGTTCGTGCACGACGAGGCCCTGGCGCGCGAGGCGTTGAACGTTCTCGGTTGCGGTCGAGGGAACCACTCGCATGTGGTCGGCAATGTCCTTGGGCTTAACCCCGTCGCGTCCGGCCTCCTCCGCCGACCACACGAGCTTAAGGATGTCCTCTGCGACCGTGGAATAGATGCTCGATACTTGCGACACTGCCCTCCCCTTTCGTTTCGTGGTCCATTGTATGGGGTGGCGTCCGTCGCCCTGCCGCGTGCGACATAGGACACGGCCAAGTCGGCTGACTTGCGACCACACTGCCTCGCATGTATACTTGTCTCTCGGTTGCAAAACCCCCGCGTCATTAGCTCAATTGGCAGAGCAGCTGACTCTTAATCAGCGGGTTGAGGGTTCAAGTCCCCCATGACGCACAGCTTTCCCGGCTCGCGCCGGTGAAAGTTCCGCGTCATTAGCTCAATTGGCAGAGCAGCTGACTCTTAATCAGCGGGTTGAGGGTTCAAGTCCCCCATGACGCACAGCGATTAGCCGGCGGCCCAGTGACCGCCGGTTTTTCGTACCCGTGGCGCACGCTCTCGCGCCCGGCGGCATTCGCCCGTCTCGCGGATAGGTTACGAATACGCGGATAGGTTATGACCACGCGGATAGCCTCGTAGCCTATCCGCAAGCGAACAAGCTATCCGCATGAGAACAACCTATCCGCGTCGTTCACCGTCGAATAGTGCGCGCACTCTCCACCAGCACCGCAGCTCAGAGCGTCACCGTGCGGCATCCGTCGCGACGTTCACCCTGACGCGAAACGGCACCAGGGGTATGGCCACGGGCAACGACATGTCGCAGTGACTCGTGCCGTCCCCTCGCAACACGCTTCCGACTCACTCAACGACATCGCCCTCCATCAGGCCACGCACAGGCGGGCATGACACGTTGCGCCATCGCGGCTTCCCTCCTTCGCCTTTTGTCGATGTCTCAATCGATGCACAAAGCGGCGCTCAATTCACCGAGTGTGTGCTCGCGATGGCACGCGGGAGAACGACATCCATGCTTCTGTCAGAGACAGCCGGGGCCGGGCGCCCCCAATGGACGAGCCCGGCCCCGGTGCAACGACGGGAACCCGATCAGTGCCCGGGCCAGCTGCGAATCGTCGTCAACGCCGCCACGGCGTACCGGTCCCACACGCGCCCTCCGATGCGAACGCCCGCCTCGAGGACAACGACGGACCACGCGATGGCGACGACGAACGCCACCCAGGCGGGCACGACGCCAAAGGCCGCCAGCGCCAAGAGCACGTACGAGGGCGCCTGAAGAAGGGCCGTGCCCGCGAAACCAACGAGCTGCAGCAGCATGGTCATCAGGAAGGACCCCGTGCCCTTCGCGCCCAGCGGCGAGGTGCCGGGAGGCTGAACCGGGTAGACCCAGCGAGCATTGACAATGAGAGTCGTGGCAGCCGCTCCGGCGAAGAAAATGACACCCATCACCTGGTGGTAGACGAAGTCCTGGGCGTTCGCCCCCACGGCAACATCGTGAATCAGGTATCCGACAACCTGCGGAAGAAGCGCCGGGAGGGAGCCGATGAGGCGCCCCCGGCGTTCCTCGCGCCCACTCATGCCCGAGGAGATGACGATCCACGCACCCGTCGAGTCGTACTGCATGAGCGCTCCGGTGGACAGGCCCATCGTGATCGGCACCAGGTACAGGAACACTCCAGTGAACATCACGGTTTGTCCTCCCACATCGATGCGTCCCATGAGGATCGCAAGGATCGGGAAGATCACCGCGAGGACACAGCTCATGTTCAGGCGCGGATCGACGATCCAGTACCGCAGGGTACGCGCAGCAAGGGATGCGCTGCGAGGACCGAGGCCCAGGCGAGTAAACCAGTCGACGCTGCGCAGTCCCGCGGAGCGGGCTTGCGCCACGCGCTCACTACGTTCAGCCACCTCAACGGAGTCGTCGATGAGGTGGCGCCCCTCGTCGATTGCGCGCTGAGCGTCAGCCGACACCGTGTTCGCATATCCGCTCATGACCGGCCCCAAGACCTTGACCCACGCGCGCCATCCCACGTAGGCGGTGAGCACACTGATCGCCGCGCGAACAGCGGCCGCCAGCCACGCTCCCTCGACGAGGGAGGCGACGACCCCGAAGGGGGCACCGAAGGGGGTCCACAGCGCCACCTCGACACCGGCCCTGAAGGCATCAACCGAGAAGTTCCGGCTCAGGACGCTCACCCAATATCCCATCGGTGTGAGGATCACCATGAAAACGGTGACGCCGAGGAGCGTGATCAGGTCCTTTTTTCCGGAGGTGTTGAGCCGGACCGCGAACCAGGTTCCGACGGCGCGCGCCCACAGGACCGCGATGCCGAGGGACACGACGGAGGCAATCAGCCAGCCGATCGCCTCAAGCCACTGAGCACGCCACAGGGCGAACCACGTCGGCAGGCCGAGTATCACGGCTGAGAAGATGCCGCCCGGGCCGATGGCAGTCGCAGCTGCTAGGGCCGTGGCAAGGCGTTTGCTCGGCCCAACGAAAGGAGCCAAGCGCACCGGGTCCACCGAGTTATCCATGGAGGAGAACAGGATGGGGAACACGAGCCACGCAGCCATGACGAGGGGGCCCGCGAAGGCAAAGAGAGGCGCCACCCGGGCGGCCTCCTCGGAACGGGCGAGGAACGCGAGTCCCACGTAGATGCTCGCTCCCACGAAAGCCATGTAGAGCGCCCCGATGATCGACAGCACCAGGATGGCGGTCTGGCGCCGGATCGTGTTCCAAATGATCTGAAACTTCAGGCGGATCAGTTGCCCAACCACGACAGGCCCTCCTCCGCGTGGACGCCGCCGACCAGGGAGGTGAAGCGCTCACCGAGGTCTCCGCCCTGCGCGACTTCGTCGGTCGTGCCCGCCACGAGGACCCGTCCCTTGTCGATGATTGCCACGTGGCTGCACAGCTGTTGAACGGTGGCCATCACGTGGGAGGAAAGAATGACTGTTCCGCCGCGCTTGGTGTAGTCCGTGAGGATCTGGCGGATGTTGGCCGCGGACACGGGGTCGACGGCCTCGAAGGGTTCGTCGAGGACGAGGACCCTGGGTGAGTGAATGAGCGCGCCTGCCAGGGCAATCTTCTTTGTCATGCCTGCCGAGTAGTCGGCGATGAGCTTCTTTCCGGCCTCGGCGAGGTCGAGGGCGGTGAGCAGCTCCTGGGAGCGCTCGCGGGCGGTGTCGGTGTCGAGGCCGCGAAGCATCGCGACGTGGACCAGAAAGTCCGGGCCGGAGAGGCGGTCGAGGAGCCTCATCCCATCCGGCATGACGCCGAGGAGGCCTCGCGCACGATCGGTTTCTTGCCACACGTCAACCCCGTGCACGAGCGCGGTGCCGCGGTCGGGGGTGAGCAGGCCCGTGGCCATCGTCAGCGTCGTTGTCTTGCCAGCACCGTTGGGGCCGACGATCCCGTAGAAGGAACCGGTCGGAATGTCGAGCGAGAGGTCGGCAACCGCGACGAGGTTGCCGTAGATCTTGACGAGTCCTCGGATCGCCAGGGCGATATCATCGCCGACGGGTGCGGCGGATAGCGGTTCGGACACGGGGTTACTCCTTCACTGATTGAAATTCGCTCCAATCTTACGTGCTTTCCCCTTGTCACTCACGCACCGTTCACGCTCCGGGCCATGCCCCCGCGAGTAACGCGGCACGATCCGACTGGAACACAGGGCCTAGCGGACACTGACGACAACGTGCAGTCCGTTCTCGGGATGATAGTTCCATGTCGCACGATACGATCCCCATGTTTCCTCTTGAGTGCCGTCAAGCGCGCGGGTCGAGGCCATTCGCTGTCGCGCTGCGGCAGGAACATGAAGTTCATCGAAAACACATTGCATCGTCGTGACGCTCATGCCCGGGTGTTTGGTCCCGGCCGTGTGCATCTCGAGGCTGGAGCCATCCACGGCTACCGTCGAATAGTATTCGGCGTTGCACGACTTCACCGCCTGCGCGAAGCTCTTCACACGAATCTTATTGAAGTAGACAATTGACGCCGTTACCGCAAGCGATACGATGAGCCCAATGACTAGCCCAAACATCAACATCCCAAAGCCAAGCTTCCAGTTCTTCTTCCGTTCGTATTGCGCACCGCGCATGTAGGACTCGACACCCGTCGTATCGTTCTGGAACATCGATTGAGCATCGCGCTGACGCGACTCATGCAACTCCGATTCAGGAACATACATCTGCCCAACAGACACGAGGCGCGGCGCCGGACTGGGATACACCCCCTGACGGTTTCCTCCAGCAAGATGCCCTAAGTTGCTCCGATACGATTCCGGCGATGTTGCTCCCATGAGTTCTCCATTGACGGAACGCTATGAATTGCTCGACAATCATACGCTGCAATTACTCAGGAAGCAAATCTCTCAGTCGAGTCCCAGTGCCTTGCGCAGGCGGGCGACGTGCCCAGTGGCCTTCACGTTGTACTGGGCCAGGGCCACCCGCCCATCGGGTGTCACGACGATGGTCGAGCGGATGATGCCCACGTAGGTGCGACCGTAGTTCTTCTTGTCACCCCACGCGCCGTAGGCCTCGAGAACGTGATGCTCGGGGTCGGAGGCCAGGGGGAAGGTCAGGGATTGCTTCTCGCTGAAGCGCTCCAATGCGGCCATCGAGTCTGCGGACACGCCGATGACCGAGTAGCCCGCGCCCTGCAGGGAGGCCAGGGAGTCGCGGAAGTCGCAGGCCTCCTTGGTGCAGCCGGGCGTGGATGCCTTCGGGTAGAAGTAGACGACGACGCCGCGCGACGAAGCGGCGAGGAGATCCGACAGGGACAGGATTCCCTGAGTGGTCTCGGCGGTGAACTCGGGGGCCTTGCAGCCAATTTCCAAAGCGCTCATGGCCTCAGTCTATCGGCGCGACCTCGCCCGGTGCGACCGGGCCGGGCAACCGTGCGCGAGATGGGACTCGAACCCACACGTCAAAGACACTGGAACCTAAATCCAGCGCGTCTGCCAATTCCGCCACTCGCGCGCGCACCCAAGTGTAGCCGAAGAGCCAGGCGGCGTCGCCGCACCGAGCCACACGGCGCGTGCGGGGCCTCCGCGCCGGTCGGTCAGCGGTGGGCTTTCGCCCGGGTGCGCCCCTCAGCGCTCCGTGCGCCCGATCGTCCCCTCCCCCAGGACGCGGCTTCCCCGGTAGATGACCATCGACTGGCCCCGGGCAACGCCGCGCGCGCCATCCTCGAGGACCACGTCGATCGTGGCCGAGGCCTCGTCGCGGACCAGCTCGGCCACGGGGATGGGGGCACCGTGGGCGCGCAGCTGAACGAAGAGGTCGGCGGCTTCATTCCCCGCGTCATCGGAGGCAAGCCACACGGCGTTCGTCGCGTGGATACGGGAGATGGACAGGAGCTCTAAGGAACCCACGACCACCTGGTTGGTCTCGGGCCTCGTCTCCAGCACGTAGCGGGGGCGTCCGTCGGGCGCTGGCGCCCCGAGTCGCAGGCCCTTGCGTTGGCCGACGGTAAAGTTCCAGTAGCCGTCGTGGTTGCCCACCACGTGCCCGTCGGGGGTAATGATCTCGCCCTCGGCCGATCCCAGGTGCGCGCGCAGGAAACCCTGCGTGTCCCCGTCGGGGATAAAGCAGATGTCGTAGGAATCCGGCTTGTTGGACACGCCCAGGCCCAGGCGCTCGGCCTCGGCGCGCACCCACGCCTTGGAAGGCGCCTGTCCCAGGGGAAGAACGACGCGAGCCAGCTCCTCCGGTCCCATCACCGCCAGCACGTAGGACTGGTCCTTGAGCGCGTCCGCTCCCCTGTGCAGCTCCGGCCCCGAGGGCCCGTCAACGATTGCAGCATAGTGCCCCGTACACACCGCGTCGAAGCCGAGGGCGCGGGCCCTGCTGGCCAGCTCGCGGAACTTGACGAACTCGTTGCAGCGCACGCAAGGGTTGGGGGTACGCCCAGCCTTGTACTGGGCGATGAAGTCCGTGATGACGGTCTGTTCGAACTCGCTGGCTAGGTCCCACACGTAGAACGGTATGCCGATGATCTGCGCGGCACGCGCCGCGTCCCCGGCATCCTCGATCGAGCAGCATCCGCGCGAGCCAATGCGGCATTCCTGAGGCTGGGAGGACAGCGCCATGTGGACACCGACGACGTCGTGCCCGGCCTCGACGGCCTTCGCGGCGGCGACCGCGGAATCCACTCCGCCGGACAGAGCTGCGAGTACTCGCATACGCTACCCTTCCTCGTTGCGTTCGTTGCGGGCGTGAGTGACTCCATCGAGGGATGCTCCCGCCCGAATGGCCGACGGAAGGGCGCCGAGAAAAGCGTCGATGTCGGCGCGCGTCGTGTCATGCCCGAGGGACACGCGCAGGACCCCCAGCGCCGCCTCCTCGCTGCGCCCCATCGCCATGACGATCTCGGAGGGGCGCGTGACCCCCGCATGACAGGCAGATCCGGCGGATACGGCGATGCCGGCCATGTCGAAGGCCATGAGGACGGCCTCGGGGCGCGACGTCGGCAGGGACAGGTGAATGATCGCGCTGGAGGCGGCCGACTCCCCCACCGTCGCCTCCACGCCGAGCGGCAGGTGAGTGAGGAGGTGTTCACGCAGCTCACGGGAGCGGCGGGCAAACGCGGGGCGCTCGCGCACCGTTTCATCGAGCGCCGCAGCTAGGGCGCAGGTACCCGCGACGTCGGGCGTGCCCGACCGGATTGAGCGCTCGTGTCCGCCCCCAGGCCGGTCGGTCACCATGGGTATGCCGCGACGGGCGACGAGGACCCCGATGCCCGCCGGGGCGCCGACCTTGTGCCCGCCAACACTCACGAGGTCCACTCCCATGCGACGAAACGACACGTCCATGGTGGCAATCGCCTGGGCAACGTCACTATGAGCCAGGCCGCCGTCCGCGTGCACGCGCGACGCAAACTCGTCGACGGGTTGGATCGTACCGATCTCGGAGGACACGAGGGTCATGGATCCAAGCGCGAGGCGACTGTCCCACGAGGCAGGCACGTCGTCACCGGAAATACCGGGCAGGATGGACACGCCGTTCGCATCCACGGGCAGAACCTCCCAGGAGAAGCCCTCGCGCGAGGCAACCTCACGTTGATGGGCGACCGCGTCGTGCTCGAGACCCGAGACGACGATCAGCTCACGAGCCCCATCGCGCGAGCGCATCCCTCGGGCGGCAGCCATGACGCCGAGGGCATCCGATTCGGTGGCACCGGAGGTGAAGATGACCTCGTGCATGTCGGCCCCTAGGCAGGCCCCGACCTGCTCGCGGGCGTCTTCGAGCATGCGACGGGCGCGCCGCCCTCCGAAGTGAAGGGCGGCGGGGTTGCCCGGAGAGGCGCTCAGGTCGCGCTGAGCGCGGGTCCACGCTTCGAGCGCGCACTCGCGCAGCGGGGTGGTCGCCGCGTGGTCGAGATAGACGCTCACTCCTGGGCGCGCGCCTCCTCGATGGCCGCCAGCGCTGCGGGCACCACCTCGGTGACGTCGCCCACCACGCCGAAGTCCGCGATCTCGAAGATCGGGGCGTCGGGATCGTCACAGACCGCGACGATGTGGGCTGCGGACTGCATGCCAACGGTGTGGTGAATCGCCCCGGACACGCCGAGCCCGATGTACAGGTTCGGGGTGAGAGTCAGGCCGGTCTGACCGATCTGCTCGCTGCGCGGAGCCCAGCCCTCGTCGCAGGCGACGCGGGTCGCCCCCACGGCGCCACCCAGGGCGTTGGCCAGGGACCGAACCAGCCCGAAGTCTCCGTTCACGCCACGTCCGCCGCACACGACCGTCGACGCGTCCTGGAGGGACACGCCCTCGGAGTCGTCGGCGACGCTTGAGACGACCTCGATCGCGCGGGCTTCGGGGCTCAGCTCGACCGACAGGGCCTGCGGAGTCAGGGCAACAGGAGAGGCCACCTCTGCCTCGTCGATGACGCCGGAGGCGATGCCGACGATCGGGGTCTGGCCCTCGAGGACGATGCGCATCGACCAGGAACCCCCCAGTGCGGTCTTGCCGATCTGGAGGACTCCGCCGTCGAAGGAGACGGAGGATGCACCGGAAACCACGCCCGCCTCGGTCAGCGCCGCGACGCGACCGGCGATCTCGCGCCCGCGGTAGTCCGAGCACAGCAGCACCAGGCCGAAGTTGTCGGTCGCCAGCGCGGAAACAAGCGCGTCGGAGGCGACGACCGATGAACGCGCGACCTGACCCATGTCGGCATGCAGCAGCTGGGTCGCACCCAGCTCAGACAGCGCGGCCACATCCGGGGTGGCGGCCAGGGACAGGGCGACGACGTCGGCGGAGGTCAGGGACGCGGCCAGCGTGAGCGCCTGGCGGGCCAGGGGCGTCAGGTGATCGCCCGCCTGATCGGCCAGAACAAGGATCGGGGAACTCATCTGCTGCTGCGTCATATCACTTCACCACCGAAAGGATGTAGTCGGCCAGCGCGCGCCCGCCCTCGCCGGCGTCCTGGATGATCGTTCCGGAGCCGTCGCGTATCTTCTCCTCGCCGTGAGTCACGGAGGAAAGGGCGCGACGCAGCGTCAGGGCCTCACCACCGGGAACCTCGACGAGGTCATCAATCCCCCACTGTTCCAGCGGCTTCTTGCGAGCCGCCTTCATGGCGGCGAAGGCCGGGTAACGCGGTTCGTTGATCTGATCGGTCACGGAGACGACGGCGGGCAGCGCGGCACGCACGGTCTCGGTGTAGCCGTCGACGGCGCGTTCGATCGTGACGGCGCCACTGTCGACGCTCAGGGAGCGCGCCAGTCCGAGCAGCGGCATGTGAGCCTTGGCGGCCAGTGCGCCGGGCAGCATGGAGGTCATCGCGTCCAGCGAGGCCATGCCGGTGATCACGAGATCAACGGGGCCGCATTCTTCGCTGATCTTCGCGATCGCAACGGACAGGACAGAGGCGGTCGTGATGACGTCAGAGCCCTCAAGGAACTCGTCGGTCACGAGGTAGGCACGGTCGGCGCCCATCTGCAGGGCGCGCATGAGGGAGTCCTCGGCGTCCTCGGGTCCCATCGTCAGCGCGATGACCTCGGCCTGGCGGCCCGCGTCCTCTTCGGCTTCCTTCAGGCTGACGGCAGCTTCGATGGCATTCTCGTCTAGCTCGTTGAGCACATCGTCCTCACCGCGCACCAGGCGGCCGCCCTCGAAGCGACGTTCGGACTGCATGTCGGGGACATGCTTCACACACACGACAATTCTCATGGCTTCTAGCGTGCCATACTCCGCGCCCCTCGCCCACATGAGGGTCCCCTCACCGACGCGTGCCGCTCTTCATAGTCGAGCCGAGACCTCCAATCCAGCCCCGACGTTAACGGTCACGTATCATGGATGGCGACTGTGCCCGCCGCCGCGGCACGGTCGGTCGTTCATCAGGAAGAGGCTCTCGTCTATGTCCGAGCGTTCGGGCTCGTCCCGCATCCCAACCGTGCGGGTCACCGCGCCCAACCCGACCCCGACACGTATCGGCGTGTACACGTCCGGGGATGGGCTTGACGTTGCCGTGGTAGCCCGGGACGCTCACGCTGTGGACATGTGCATCTTCGACGAGGAAGGGGCGGAGACACGTTACGCCCTGATGGGTCCGCGCACGGGCGTGTGGCACGGCCACATTCCCGGATTTGGCGCGGGCACCCGCTACGGCTTCCGCGTCCACGGCCCCTGGGACCCCGACGGCGGCAAGTTCTTCAACTCCCACAAGCTCCTGCTCGACCCCTACGGGCGGGGCATCGAAGGCGCTGTTGATCTGCGGCCCGCGGTGTACGCCCACTGCGTGGACGAGGAGCTGTACCCGTCGGAGTATCCGATGCGCCGCTCGCCCCTCGATTCCGCCCCGCACATGCCGCGCTCGGTTGTCGTTGACCCGTCCTTTCCCATTGCACCCAGGCCGCACACGCCGTGGGAGACCACCGTCATCTACGAGATTCACGTCAAGGGCTTTACCAAGAACATGCCGGGTGTGCCCCCGCGCCTGCGCGGCACCTACGCCGGCCTCGCCCACCCGGCGTCCGTGTCCTACCTGAAGGATCTGGGGATCACGGCGGTCGAACTGCTCCCCGTGCACGCCAAGTGCGACGAGCCCTTCCTCACCGAGCGCGGCCTGACGAACTACTGGGGCTACTCCACCCTGTCCTTCTTTGCACCCGAACCCTCCTACGCTACCGCCGAGTCCCGGGCGGGAGGCGCCCAGGCCGTTGTCGACGAGTTCCGCGGCATGGTGTCCCTGCTGCATCAAGCCGGCATTGAGGTTATTCTCGACGTCGTCTACAACCACACGTGCGAGGGAGGCGACGCAGGCCCCTCGCTGTCGTGGCGAGGCCTGGACTCCGATCTCTACTACCGACACACCACCTCGCGTCCGGTCCAGACCATCGACGTGACCGGAACCGGCAACACGGTGAACGTGGACCACCCCAAGGCGATCCAGATGGTGTTGGACTCGCTGCGCTACTGGGTCCGCGACATGGGCGTGGACGGCTTCCGTTTCGATCTGGCGGCCACGCTGGGCCGCTTCGCGACCGGATTCAGTCCCATGCACCCGCTGCTCATCGCCATGGCGACCGATGACGACCTTGCGCACGCCAAGCTCATCGCCGAGCCGTGGGACGTGGGCCCCGGCGGCTGGCAGACAGGTAACTTCCCGGTCCCCTTCTCCGAGTGGAACGACCACTACCGGGGCGCGCTGCGTAACTTCTGGCTCGCGGACGTGCGCGCCCAGGCATCGGGCCATGTCGTGTCCGGGCCGAATGACCTGGCGACTCGCCTGTCTGGCTCCCAGGACGTCTTCGAACACGGCCTCGGGCGACTGCGTGGACCTCGGGCATCCATCAACTTCGTGACCGCCCACGACGGATTCACGCTGGCGGACCTGACCGCCTACGACCGCAAGCACAACACGGCGAACCTGGAGAACAACCGGGACGGCTCGGACGACAACCGTTCGTGGAACCACGGGGTCGAGGGCACTCTCGCGTCCAACGCGACGCACCCCAACGCTGTGACCCCCTACGCGATCCTCTCCAACATGACGATCGCCGACCTGCGGGCACGCTCGCAGCGCAACATCCTGGCCACGTTGTTCGTCTCCTCGGGCACGCCGATGCTGTTGGGAGGGGATGAGTTTGGCCGCACCCAGTACGGCAACAACAACGCGTACTGCCAGGACGATCCGATCTCGTGGATCGACTGGGACCTGGCCGAGGGCCAGCAGGCGCAGATCGACACCGTCTCCTGGTTGATCGCACTGCGCAGGGCTCACCCAGTCCTGCGCCCTGACCGCTTTGCCACCGGCCAGCCCTACGGCGGCGACACGATTCCCGACCTGTCGTGGTACACCGCCCAGGGCACGCCCATGCCGGACTACGGGTGGACGGACTCGCGTCATCGCACGTTCCAGATACTGCGATCCGGTCTGAAGTGGGGGGATCGCGACGCCCTCATCATCATCAATGCGAACCTTGACGACGCTCACGTCACCCTCCCGGCGGGACACGACCTGGATTGGTTGATCGCATACTCCACCGTGTGGGAGTCTCCCGCGCAGGGAGGCGTCGGCGCCTTACGCGACCCGGGTGAGCTCTCCCTCGAGGTCGAGCACGTCACCCCTCGTTCCACGCTTTCCATCGAGGCTCTCTCCGTGACCATCCTCCTGTCGGACGTATGCTTCCACCCGGAAAGCTGAGCGAACCCACGTTTTCCCTTCACCCCCATCCACCCGTTAGGAACAACGCATGACACGCAGTGAAGACGCCCTGGAAACCTCCACCTCCGATGCCTCTCTGGCTCGATCCAAGGCGCGCAGCGCCGAGATCGACCTGGCCATCGACCAGGATCCGTCGCGTTTCCGCATCCTCACGGGTGACCGCCCGACGGGGCACCTCCACCTGGGTCACTACTTTGGCACCCTGCGCAACCGGGTGCTCCTGCAGGATCGCGGGGTCGACACCTGGGTGCTGGTCGCCGACTACCAGGTCATTACCGACCGCGACGGCGTGGGGCCGATTCGAGAGCGCGTCCTGGGCCTCGTGGCGGACTACCTCGCCGCCGGGATTGATCCGAAGCGCTCCACGATCTTCAATCATTCGGCCGTGCCCGCCCTCAACCAGCTGATGCTCCCCTTCCTCTCCCTCGTCACAGAGTCCGAGCTGCACCGCAACCCGACGGTCAAGGCGGAGCTGGAGGCCACGGAGGGGCGCGCCATGACGGGCCTCATGCTCACCTATCCGGTCCACCAGGCGGCAGACATCCTTTTCTGCAAGGCCAACATTGTCCCGGTCGGCCAGGACCAACTCCCCCATCTGGAGCAGGCCCGCCTCATTGCTCAACGTTTCGACAAGCGCTACGGGCGCGCGACCCCGGAGCGTCCCGTCTTCCCTCGCCCCGAGGCCCTCCTGTCCGAGGTCCCTCTGTTACTGGGCACCGACGGACAGAAGATGTCCAAGTCGCGCGGGAACACGATCGAACTGCGCATGAGCGCCGATGAGACCGCGAAGATCCTGAAGAAGGCCAAGACCGATGCCGAGCGCCGCATCACGTTCGACCCCGAGGGGCGTCCCGAGGTGTCGAACCTCCTGATGCTGGCCTCGCTCGCCACCGGTGACGCCCCCGAGGTGATCGCCGATCGCATCGGAGACGGCGGCGCGGGAGCCCTCAAAGCCCTCGTCACGGACTCCCTCAACGACATGCTCGCTCCCCTGCGTGCGCGCCGGGCCGAGCTCATCGCCAACGAGGACCACCTGCTGTCCATCCTGCATGCGGGCAATGAACGCGCGAACGAGCAGGCGGACCAGACCCTCTCCGAGGTCCGCACCGCCATGCAGATGAACTACTGACCCTCACGCGATTGGAGACGCCCATGGCATACGGTCACTTCCCGGAGCATCCCGACGATAGCGTCGGCGGGTGGATGATCACCCTCCTCCTGTGCTGGATTCCGCTGGTTGGCTTCGTCTACCTCCTGGTTCTCGCCCTGTCCTCCGCTTCCTCCCCGTCCAAGAGGAACTTTGCGCGTGCCGTGTTCGTCTGGCAGATCATCGGCGTCGTCGTCACGATCATCGTGCTCGTCGTCTTTGGCGCGTCCATCTGGGCTGCCCTCGAGAGCGTGCGGTACTAGGCGTCGCCTCGTTTGGACGCGGAGCGCCCCCTGCGGGTTGCTCCGCGTTCTTGTGCGCCTCGCCAACGGGGTTCTCCCGCCCCGACACGCACGGGTCACCGCGGCCGTTTCGCGTCCGCCCGCGCGTGCCAATAGGCTAGTGTGAGACATGTGAGCGAGAACCTGCTACCCCGTATCCCGATCATTGAAGTGTTTCCCGTCGTCGAGGACGGAACGCTTCCCGCTAAGGCGACCGAAGAAGAGCCCTTCCCCATCCGCGCAACCGTGTTCCGCGAAGGACACGACGCGTTTGCCGCCGAAGCCGTCCTCCTCACCCCCGGCGGGGGTGAGCACTCCCGCACGCGCATGGTCGACGTCGCCCCCGGTTTGGACCGCTACGAAGCATGGGTCGCCGCGGACGCGCCGGGCGCATGGTCGTTCCGCGTCGATTCCTGGTCCGACCCCTACGCCACGTGGCACCACGACGCCACCGTCAAGCTCGGCGCGGGCGTGGACGTGGAACTCATGCTGGAAGAGGGCGCCCGCCTCATGGAGCGGGCAGCTGCCGGTGATGCCGAGGCAAACCCGACGCAGGAGCGCCCCCCGGCCTCGGACATTGAGGTCCTCCACGACGCCGCCCGCCGCCTGCGCGACACCGCCCACTCCGCCCAGCAGCGCCTCTCGGCGGGCATTTCCTCGCGCGTGCGGCTCATCTTCCGCGATCACCCGCTGCGCGACCTCATCGGATCCTCGCGCACGTACCGCCTCGACGTCGCCCGCGCGAAGGCGCTCGCCGGCGCCTGGTACGAGATCTTTCCCCGATCGGCCGGGGCCTTCCAACGCCCAGACGGGTCGTGGGTCTCGGGCACGCTCGCCAGCGCCGCCGAGGAGCTGCCCCGCATCGCGGAGATGGGTTTCGACGTCGTCTACCTGACACCGATCCATCCGATCGGCTCGACCCACCGCAAGGGCAAGAACAATTCGCTTACCGCCGCCCCGGGCGATCCCGGCTCCCCCTACGCCATCGGCTCCCCCGACGGCGGGCATGACGCGATCCACCCCGACCTAGGTGATTTCGACGACTTCGATCGGTTTGTCGCCCGCGCGCGCAGCCTTGGGCTGGAGGTCGCCTTGGACCTCGCCCTCCAATGCTCCCCCGACCACCCCTGGGTGAGCGAGCACCCCGAGTGGTTCACGACCCGCGCCGACGGCTCCATCGCCTACGCGGAGAACCCACCCAAGAAGTACCAGGATATCTACCCGCTGAACTTCGACAATGATCCGGGTGGGATCTACGAGGCGATCCGGGCGGTCATCGAGGTCTGGATTCGCCACGGGGTCACGATCTTCCGCGTCGACAACCCGCATACGAAGCCCATTCCGTTCTGGGAGAAGATGCTCGCCGACGTCAAGGCCGCCCACCCGGGCACGCTCTTCCTTGCTGAGGCCTTCACGCGCCCCGCGATGATGCGCACCCTGGGGGCAATCGGCTTCGATCAGTCCTACACCTACTTCGCGTGGAGGACCGCCAAGACGGAGATCGAAGACTACCTGCTCGAGGTCTCCCAGGACACCGCGCACCTCATGCGCCCGGCCTTCTGGCCGACGACTCATGACATCCTCACCCCGCAAATGTGGGAGGGGGGCACGGCCATCTTTGCGATCCGCGCAATGCTTGCCGCGCTGGGCTCGCCCACCTGGGGCATCTATTCTGGCTACGAGTTCGTCGAGAATGTGCCGCGAGGGTCCTTCCAGGAACCCAACGACAACGAGAAGTACGAGTTCCGGCCGCGCCGGTGGGCGGACGCCGACGACATCGGGATTACGCGCCTGTTCACACTGCTCAACGCGGCGCGCGCCAAGCATCCGGCGCTCCGTCAGCTCCACCAGATCCGCATTCACCCAACGTCCTCGGACCGCCTCGTCGCGTTCTCGCGCCAGATGCCCGGACGATTCACGCACGACGGCGTACCCGACACCGTCATCTGTGTCATCTCGCTGGATCCGCACAACGGCGTCGACGCCTCGGTGGAACTCGACCTGGAGGCCATGGGCCTGGCCACGCCGGGCGGACACATCACCGTCGTGGATGAGCTGGACGGGCGCTCCTACGTGTGGGGTTCGTCCAACTGGGTGTCGCTCTCCCCCGTGACTCGCCTCGGCCACGTCTTCACGGTCGAACCCGCCCACTCCTCCCCGTGGGCACAGGCCTGACGGCGGCGGGTCGTCGGCGTGCAACCCGGCAAGGCCGACGTTCCCGCGCCGCCTCAAACGCCCGGCAAAATGAGACCCACCTCCCCCTTTTGCCAGGCAGAGGATAGACTACAAACACCCGTGAACTGAGCGGTTCACACCACCTGGAGTAAGGAACATCCATGAGCTTCGAACTTACGCCGATCCCGGTCAATGACGACACCCTCGACGCCGTTGCCTCAGGCTCCTACTACTCGCCACACGCCGTGCTCGGCGCGCACCTTGGCGACACGGGCGTCACGATTCGCACGGTCGCCCACCTGGCTGACGCCGTCGACATCATCACGCCCACGGGAGCCTACGCCGCCACCCACGAGCGAGGCGGCGTTTGGGTCGCGGTCGTGCCCGGCAAGGAGATCCCTCCCTACCGCGTGTCCGTCACCTACGGCGAAGACACGACGGTGCGCGACGATCCCTACCGCTACCTGCCGACCCTGGGCGAGATGGACACCTACCTGATCTCCGAGGGCCGCCACGAGAACCTGTGGAAGGTTCTCGGCGCGCACGTGACGACCTACACCGACGAGCTGGGCGAGACCTCCGGCACCGCCTTCGCCGTGTGGGCCCCCAACGCGCGCGCGGTGCGCGTTGTCGGCGAGTTTAACTACTGGGATGGCTCCACGACGTCGATGCGTTCTCTGGGATCCTCGGGCGTGTGGGAGATCTTCGTTCCCGACGTTGGCGTGGGCGCGCGCTACAAGTTCGAGATCCAGGGTCCGGGTGGCAACTGGTTCCAGAAGGCTGATCCGCTCGCCCGCGCCACGGAGATTCCCCCCGCCACGGCCTCGGTGGTCACCGACTACTTCCACACCTGGGGGGACCAGGAGTGGATGGAAACGCGCAAGGACCGCAACGTCCACACCGGCCCCATGTCCGTCTACGAGGTCCACGCGGGCTCGTGGCGTCAGGGCCTGGGCTACCGCGAGCTGGCCGACGAGCTGGTCCCCTACGTCAAGCAGATGGGCTTTACGCACGTCGAGTTCATGCCCCTGGCCGAGCACCCCTTCGGCGGCTCGTGGGGCTACCAGGTGACCTCCTACTTTGCGCCCACGTCGCGCTACGGGACGCCGGATGACTTCCGCTACCTGGTTGATGCCTTCCACCGCGCGGGTATCGGCGTCATCTTGGACTGGGTTCCCGCGCACTTCCCGAAGGATGACTTCGCGCTGGCGCGCTTTGATGGCACGCCCCTCTACGAGGACCCGGACCCGCTGCGCGGAGAGCACCCCGATTGGGGCACCTACGTGTTCAATTTCGGTCGCCGCGAGGTGCGCAACTTCCTGGTCGCCAACGCCCTGTATTGGCTGGAGGACTTCCATATTGACGGCCTGCGCGTCGACGCGGTGGCGTCGATGCTCTACCTGGACTACTCGCGCAAGGACGGTCAGTGGCGTCCCAACCAGTACGGCGGGCGAGAGAACCTGGAGGCCATCGAGTTCATCCAGGAGGCGAACGCGACCGCCTACCGCCGCCACCCCGGCATCGTGATGATCGCGGAGGAGTCCACCGCGTGGCCCGGCGTGACCGCGCCGACCAGCGGCGGTGGCCTGGGCTACGGCATGAAGTGGAACATGGGGTGGATGAACGACACCCTGCGCTACCTCAGCGAGGACCCCGTCAATCGCAGGTGGCACCACGGCGAGCTGACTTTCTCGCTCGTGTACGCGTTCTCCGAGAACTACGTGCTTCCCCTCTCCCACGACGAGGTTGTCCACGGCAAGGGCTCCCTCATCTCCAAGATGCCCGGGGACAAGTGGCAGCGGCTCGCCGGGCTGCGTTCGCTCTACGCCTACCAGTGGAGCCACCCGGGCAAGCAGCTCCTCTTCATGGGTCAGGAGATCGGCCAGGAGCAGGAGTGGAACGAGTCCTACTCCCTCGACTGGTGGCTCCTGGACCAGGAGGGTCACGCGGGCGTCGCGCACCTGATCGAGCGGCTCAACGCCATCTACACCTCCTCCCCCGCTCTGTGGGACGACGACTACACGGGATTCGAGTGGATCGACGCCTCCGATGGGGACCATAACCTGATTTCCTACCTGCGTAAGGGCTCGGATGAGCAGGGCAACCGCGAGGTCATCGTGTGCGTGTCCAACTTCGCCGGCAACCCGCACGAGGGCTACCGCGTGGGCCTGCCCTTCGGCGGTGAGTGGGTAGAGATCCTGAACACCGACGCCGAAGAGTTCGGCGGGTCGGGTGTCGTCAACGTCGGCTCCGTCATCGCGGAGGATACGCCGTGGAACGGGCGTCCCGTGTCGGCGCAGCTGCGCGTTCCCCCGCTGGGCGCCGTGTGGCTGGCGCCGGCCTCGCAGGTGCGCTAACCCAGGACAATACGACGAGGCCGGGGCAGGCGATCCTGCTTCGGCCTCGTTCGCACTGCGCTTGCTGGCGAGGGTATGGTGGGTGTCGGGCGGTTAGAGGCCCGCCCTCCCCCGGTCTATCTGTCCCTGTAGCTTGATGAGTTCGCGCCGGGCCTCAGGATCGGATTCTCGGTCGATCTTCTTCGTCAGCTCACTGTGCGTCGAATGCCAGCCATACCAGGTGGCGACGACAACGAAGATGGCGGCGATAATGAACCACTTCACCGGTTTCACCCCCTCGAAACGTAGCCCAACCAAGTCAGACATTGGGCAATCTGATAATCCTCATGAGGACGATTCCAGATCGTTATAGCACGTCCACTGATTGGGGATACCAATCGACGCAGTGTCCACTCTCCGAGTAGTACGCACAGTTCTTCAGCACGCTGAGAACACCGCATGTGCCGAAACACTCGCGGGCGCGACAACGCCCATCATGCCTACGATAAGAACAACACAGCAAGATAGGCGCATTGCTATCCTCATGTCAGTTATTCCTTCTTCCGACCTTACTGTCATCTTGACTGTAACGAGCGATTCTATACACTGTCAAGACACTTTCTTTAAAAGCTCTTTGCGATTAGCGTGATGTTGCGTATAGTAACCGGGATCTCATCCTCGTCCCGACGACGCTCGTCTCCGGGTACGTGACTGCCCCCGAGGTCTTCCGCCTCACAGCACTGAGCCCCACGCCCTTCCGAGGCATGACAAACCTCGCGTCAGGAGCATGTTCGCACTCCTGCTCGCGATTTCAAGACCTGTCGCTTGGTCCTCTACCGATCGCTCGGTGACTCCTCCCCTCGTGCCGCAGCTGCGCGTTCCCCCGCTGGGCGCCGTGTGGCTGGCACCGGTCTCGCAGGTGCGCTAACCCAGGACAATACGACGAGGCCGGGGCAGGCGATCCTGCTCCGGCCTCGTTCGCACTGCGCTTGCTGCCAAGCGCGCGACGGCGCGATCACATGAGGAGCATGGCCAGTCGCGTGCGCGCCTTGGTCACTTCGGGGGTGGAGCCTGCAACGCGGAAGAGGTCGAGGAGGCGCAGGCGCAGCCCGTCGCGCTCCTCATCGTCGCTTGCGGCGGCCAGCAGGTCAAGCAGCACATCGAAGGCACCCGCTGCGTCCCCAGCGGCAAAAAGCGCATCCGCGTGAGCCGCGGGGTCGGTGGCGTCGGCCTGCGCGCTACGGGCGGCCAGGCGCACGCGCGACAGGTGAGACTTCGCCGCCTCGTCGCGCGGGTTGAGCTCGATGACCTTCTCCCAGGCCGCGACCGCGTCGTCGAGGCGTCCCTGCGCCTCAGCCTCCAGGGGACCCTCGTGCTCGGGCGGGATGGGAGCGGCGGTGTCGGCCGCGGCGACCGCGATGCGCGCGGTGACTCCCATCTGAGCCGCCGCCTCGAGGAGCTGGGAGACGACGGGGAGCACCTGTTCCTTGGCGGCGCTGCCCTGGAAGAGGGGAACGGGGCGCCCACCGAGGAGGGCGACGACCGTGGGAACAGCCTGGATCTGGAAAGCCTGGGCGATCTGCGGCGCCTGATCGATGTCGACCTCGACCAGCTGGAACGCGCCCGCGTGCTCGCGTGCGATCTCTTCGAGCATGGCCAGCGTTGGCTTCGACTCGAGCGACCGAGACGACCACATGACGAGTACCACCGGGACCGCCTGCGATGTCGACATAACGTCCTGGAAGCCCGCCTCGTCGGTGGCGGTGATGAGCGGAATGTGCAGGCCTTCGCCGGTCGGAGCCGCTTCGTTGGGAGCGGGCGTGGCGAGGCGCGCCGACAGGTCGATAGCGCCGTGCGAATCGGCGGGTGTAGGCGCGGGCGCCTCGGGCGCGTTGTGACCAGGAGTCTGGGTGTTCATCGTGGTCCTATCGTGAACTCAGGTGTGTACGTGACGATGATAGGCGTCGTCCCCGCGCCGCCAGGCCACGGGGACAAACTGTGCGCTAAGGGTGAAACTCAGCCGGGATTGCTGGACGGATCCAGCGTGACCGAGGCGATGGAGCGTTCGCCGCCGACGATCTGAATAGTTCCTCCCGCGCTCTTGGAAGGGATGCGCATGATGACAGTGCCCAGGTAGTTGGCCACGGCACTGCCTTCCACGGTTGCTCCCGACTGGCTCAGCGCCGCCGTGTTGCCGCCCAGGCTCATGGTGGCCCCGGCGACAGTGCGCTGGTAGGTCAGGGTGTACTTGAAGTTCGCGGCGACCAGGGCCGAACCGTCCTGCAAGACGAGGCCCGAGATCGGGTAGTCGGATGCGGTTGCCGCCGGCGTGACAGAGCCGGCCGCGCTGACCGAGGAGTTGAGGTCCTCGATGATCGAGAAGTAGGACTTCGTGAACTCGTCCGCGACAAACTGCGAGGTATCCTGCGTCCCGGAGTTGAGCATCGTGATGTACTGGGCGAGCGCCGCCTCGGGACTCACCGTGAATCCTTCGGAGGTGCCGGTCACGTACGCGGAACCTGTTCCCACGGGCGGCAGTGTCAGCTGCGTTCCTCCCAGGAGGCGCGCGTAGTTGGTCAGCTGGTAGTCCGAGCGTGCCGACTCCTGCACGTAGACCTGGAGCACCGGCAGCGCGGTCGAGGAGGAGCCGGAGATGTTGAAGATCGCCCGGGGCCACGACTCGGAGTTCGTAATCGCCAGGGACGAGGGCGTGAAGTCGAGCGCGAGCGGGGTTTGCCCCGACGCGGAGGCAAGCGCGTACTGCGCGGTGCGCGTCGCCAGCGCCCCCTGCGAGACGCGCCCCGACAGGTCGGCGGCGTTCATTGAGGTGTCGGCGTGAGCCATCGCCGTGCCCGTGTCGCTGAGCACGGAGGAGATGCGCTCCAGGTCGAGGTTGGCGGCGCTCTGAGCGGCATCGCCCGATTGGGCGACGATCTCGCCAGAGCACGCGCCCAGCGCAAGCGTGGAGGCCATCAAGACCGCGGTCGCGGCCGCCAGTGTGCGTCGCTTCATCGGGTCCCCTCCTCCCGGTCCTTGAGCCAGCCGGACATGATGGAGGTCCACCCCCCGGTTGCCGACGCGTCGTCGTCGGGGGCTGACGTCGGTGCGGGGGCCTGCTCGGCGTCGCGGGGGCGCGTGACCGGAATGAGGCCGGTGTTGAACTCCTGGCCGTCGACGACGAGGACCTGCTCCCCGTTGTTGCGCGCTTCGCGCAGCGCGCGGCGCGACGGCAGGGTGCGCCCGCCTCGGATGCCTGACAGGTCGATGACGCCGGTGTCGGTGGTCGCTCGCTCGGGCGGATCCTGGTCGATCGGTCCCTGCGCCAGCCCGTGGCGTCCGCGACGCTCCATCGTGTCGGTCAGCGGGTCGGGAGTGTACTCCGCGCCGGTGGTGGCGGCGTCATCGTGGGTCGCGGCGGCGTCGCTTGGGGAGCCTGCGGGCACCTCGCGTACGACGGTGTCCTGCGGGACCTCACGAACGATCGTGTCCTCGGGCAGCCCGGCGGCCTCCGGGGTGTGCGCACGGTCCGACCCGGAGGGCACCTCACGAACGATCGTGTCCTCGGGCAGCCCGGCGGCCTCCGGGGTGTGCGCACGGTCCGATCCGGAGGGCACCTCGCGAACGATCGTGTCCTCGACGGCGGGTTCGGTCGGCTCGCTGCGGGTGGGCGTCGCGGCGAAGACCGCTGCCCCCCAGCCTTCCCCCGACGTCCTCTGACTCCGCTGCGCGGACTCGTCGCGGGCCTTGGGCGCCTCGTCCTCACGCTGTTCGGCGGGGACGGGCGAGGAATCGCGGTGAGCGGCCACGCGTTGGGCGACCGCCGCGGAGTTGATCGACGCGGTCTCCAACGAGTCGGCCTTGCGGCGTTCTTCGATGCGCGCGGCACGGATCTTGCGCAGGCGCAGGAGCTGCCAGCGGGTCAGGAAGAGCGCGAGGGCGATGAGTGCGAAGACGCAGGCCGTGAGGAATGCAATGATGGCGAGCGTGTTGGTCTGCTCGACCTTCCAGGTCAGCGTCAGCGTCAGGTCACCGGCTCCGGCGGCCGAAACCGCCAAAACGGAGCGTCCCGTGGGAACGTTCTCCAAGTCCAGGCTGACGCTCCCCTCGCCGCTCGCCTTCTTGAACCACATGTCGGAGGACGCCAGTTGCGCAACGAGCTCCGCCGAGGTGGGATCCTTGAGGGGCTGTGCTCCGGATTGCACGTCGGCCTGCGCACCGGGCTGGGCGACGTGCGCGTCCGGCGACGACGCGGCGTCGTGCGACTCGGCCTTGAGCTTTGAACGATCAGACTCCACACCGATGACCTCGGTGTAGGCAGCGTCGCCAATCCAGCCCTTGACGTCCTGCGTCGTGCCGATGCTGAGCGTGACCGGCGCGCCGGACTTCGACGTCGCGGTTACCGTCACATCATCCTTGACGATCGACAGTACGTTGCCGCGCGTCATGATCAGATCAGTCGCCGAATCGACCGAGGACACCTGCTGTGTCGGAGGCCGGAAGACGGTCAAGCCGAGCAGTCCGACGAGGGCGCATACGAGAGCGACAACGAGCATCGACGCCGCCGCCACGTATCGCTTAAGAAATTCCACGGTTGCTCCTCATATCCACGCCCTGCTCAGGGCATTCTCCAGACCCCACTCTACGTGCTCTGCCCGGTGCCCATCGAATCCGCACGCAGGGCAGTGATACATCACATCCACTCTCACGCCGGTCGCAGACGGCGCCGCCAGCACTCCGAATGCCAGTGACGTCGCCCCTCCACGCCCTGAGGCATACCGAAGGGGGCTTCTTCCGGCCACGCGACGATATGAGCGCTTCCACGGGTAATGGGTCGCAGGCACGCCGGACACGTGTACTCCTTGGCGGCGCTGGGCAGGCGACGCACCTGGTAGGTGCCGCCATCCGGGCCGGTTTCGCTTCGTGGCACGGAGGCGAGGCGCTCCATCTGCAGTGGCCGCGCCTCGCCCCACGGGCGTTTCGCGCTTCGTTTGCCTCTCACGCAACTACAGTGCCACGGCGCCACACGCGGCGCACGTTCAGGGCGTCATCGACCTCGAGCACGTCGGCCTTCTTGCCTGCCGCGAGGCGACCGATCGTGTCGTCGCCCAAAATGGTGGCGCCCTGCACGGTGGCCATGTACACGGCGTCCACGAGCGGTATGCCGCCGCGCGTCACGGCGACCCGCACGCAGTCCAGGAGGTGCGCGGTTCCGCCCGCGATCGCATCCCCCTGGGCCAGGCGCGCAATACCGTCGCGCACGACGACGTCCTGCGGACCCAGCGTGTACTCGCCATCGGGCATCCCCGCCGCCGCCATCGCGTCGGTGACGAACACGACGTGGTCGCGTCCCACCAGCTCGTACACGTCGCGCACGAGGGAAGGATCGACGTGGATGCCGTCGCAGATCAGCTCGGCGACGGCGCCCCCGCGCGCGGCATCGGAGAGGAATTCGGCGATCGGACCGGTGTCGCGGTGGTGCAGCGGCCTCATGCCGTTGAAGAGGTGGGTGATGGTGGCGCGAGGTCCGCGCGTGGTGGAAACCTGGCTGAAACGCTCCCGAGAGTACTCCAGCGCCTCGCGGGCCATCGCCGAGTTGGAGTCGGTGTGTCCCCACGAGGGCAGGGCGCCCCCGTCGATGAGGGCCTCAGCAACGGAGCCGGGACCGTACGCGCCGGGCTTCTCCGGGGCCAGCGTCATCGACAGGGCGTATCCGCGGCACTCCTCCAGCAGGGTTCGCGTCAGCTCCGCGTCGGGATCGATGATGTAGGTGGGATCCTGGGCGCCGCAGCGCGCGTGCGAGACGAAGGGTCCCTCGAAGTGGATGCCCGCAAGTTCTCCGTCGCTGGCCAGTTGGGCGAGTGTCTTGGCGCGAGCACGCAGCACCTCGGCAGAAGCGGTCACGCAGGAGGCGACCAGGGAGGTCGTGCCGTGGCGTCGATGCTCCATGACGGCCACGAGGGCCGCCTCCTCGCTCTGCGCGTTCGGGAAGGATTCCCCTCCTCCGCCGTGGCAGTGAACATCGACCAGGCCGGGCAGGAACGTTGAGTCCGTGGCGGCGGGCAGGTCTGCGTCATAGTCGGAAGCGGGGCATACACGGGTAATGGTCGAACCGTCGATCTCAATAATTCCGTCCTCGACAACGGAATCTTCCAGGACCAGGCGGCCACGTAGCACACAATCAGTCATGCCCTCATTGTGGCACACCTGACAGTTCAGTGCCGCTTCTCAAACAACCAATCTCCCCAGCGCGCCATTTCACGCTGAGCTTCTTGCGCATAGGAGGAGCCTTCCTCGGTAAAGGTAAGCTCACCGCCGGGAGAACGCGCCGCAACAACCCGTCCGTTCGCGACGACGATGGGGCGGAACATCCCATTCGC
Organism: Schaalia odontolytica; assembly: GCF_024584435.1. Classification (GTDB taxonomy): domain Bacteria; phylum Actinomycetota; class Actinomycetes; order Actinomycetales; family Actinomycetaceae; genus Pauljensenia. The sequence goes on along the minus strand of NZ_CP102197.1, from coordinate 481,996 downwards.
CCCGGGACAGATGAGGGCCTCACCAGCCCGGTCGGTCAGACACGAACGGTCACGATACCCAACATGCAGCTCGTCGAAGGAGGGCAGCGCAAACACTGCCCGGGCCTCGTCGCGGCTACGTTCGACAAGGTCATCAATGTCGGCGCGCGCGACGCGCCCCTCACGCGAGATGAGCGGCCGACCGATACTCTCGCCGATCTGGGCCGAACCCGCCAGCGCACGACGCGCCTCGGTGAGCGTCAGCCCCGCCCACCGAGCAAGGTCTGCAGCATCCACGGGGCCGTGTCCCCACGCGTAGCGGGCGGCCAGGAGCGCGAGCGCCTCCTCGTGCCCGCACTCCCCCTTCGCGACGCCCGGAGCGCCCGGCAGCTGCCGGGCATCAACGATCAGGTGCTCCCCGCCCCGGAGCGGACCAGAGACGAGCAGGCCGTCGAGGAAAAGCCTCTTGATCAGATGACGTCGCCGCACCCCGCCCCCGGCTCCCGAGGTGACGGTTGCGATACCAGCCTCATCCCAGGCGCGGATGACCTCGCCGCGGCTCACACCCGAGGGGTTCTCTCCCAGCAGCTCGAACGCCGCCGCCGCGGCTTTCTCGACGAGAGCATCGCTGAGCCCCAACCCCGTCGATTGACGAATCCACGAAGCGTATCGGTGGCGCAGCAACCGACGCAGCCAGTGATGATCGCGCGCGCTTGTCACATGCAACGTGTCGCGCATCGGCCAGGATCGGACGAGCTCACCCGATTGGAAGGACTCGGCGACCTGAGCGCGCGTGACCGCGGTGCAACGCGCGCCGATCGCCCACGGGATCGCGCCCGCCATCTGGCCTTGGACAGCGAGCAGCAACTCGACGGCGGCCACGGGATCGCGCCCGCGCGTGAGCGGCACCAGCCCCTGGGCGACGATGCGCGCCAGGCTGGTATCGGCCACCGCCACCATCAGAACAGCCGGGAGGATGGGTCGTCAAAACCGCGCATGGCGTCGTAGTCGAGGACCACGCAGCGAATCCCGCGATCCTCGGCCAGCGTGCGCGCCTGCTTGGTGATCTCCTGCGCCGCAAAGATCCCCGACACGTCGCCCAGCAGCGAATCACGACCCAGCAGGGACAGGTAGCGCGTCAGCTGTTCGACGCCGTCGATGCCGCCTCGCCGTTTGACCTCGATAGCCACGTGCGCGCCGGTCTCGTCGCGCACCATGAGGTCGACCGGCCCCACCGGCGTCGGGTATTCGCGTCGCACGAGCTCCCACCCCTCGCCGAGGATCTGCGGGACCTGCTGGGCGAGGAGCTCCTGCAGGTGCGCCTCCACGCCGTCCTTGACGAGGCCGGGGTCCACTCCCAGGTTTTCGGTAACGTCACAGATGATTTCGTGGACACGGATCACGAGCTTGTCGTCGGTCTTGTCGGCCTGAACGGTCCACACCTGCTGCGTGTTCGGTTCGTCCTCCCCACCCTCGTCAATGGTCACCGAGCACGGCGCGGTCATCCAGTTCAGCGGCTTGTAGGAGCCGCCTTCAGAATGAATGAGGACCGAGCCGTCGCCCTTGACCATGATGACGCGCTTGGCGGGATCCAGATGAGCACTGAGGCGTCCGGAGTAGTCGACGGTGCAGGAAGCAATAACAATACGCACACGCCGAGCTTATCAATGCCGCCTATACGAGGCGCGGAGGACCGGACTCCACCCAGGAGACCAATCCGTTGTATGTCAGGCGTTCGACGGCGACCTCGTAACGATGCTCACCGTATGCGAGGCGCACCTCAACGACCGACCCGTCCGCCGAGTGGGCGATCGGAGCGGATACCTCAAGGCCGGAACGGGGCACCGTGTAGACCGGCTGCAGGGAAAAACCAACGAGTCGGTACCACGATAGGTCGTCAACGCCATAGACGCCGATGCCGGCCGTCCAGCCAGACTGGACGTCGGGGCGCGACCAGCAGCGAAAGGCACCCAAACGCGACGCGATCCTGCGGGCGCGCACATTCATGTACACCCACAGGACCGCGCCGACGCACACGAGGACGGCCACGCACCACATTGCTACGAGCGTCAGGCTCATGAGGTCCTCCCCGGGCTCGTCGGTTTACTGCACGACCACGATAGCGTGATCAGCGACGATAGTGACGTAGTCGTTGTCAACTGAGGCGAATCCCCCGCTGACGGTGAATGACGTGACCTCGTCGGAGCGCGTCACGGTGACGGCGCCCTCGCCGAGCTGGGCGAGCAGCGGCTGGCGCCCCGGCAAGACGCCCAGGGAGCCATCCACCGTCGGAATCTGGACGGATGCGGCGCTGCCGTGCCACAGCCGCCCCTCGTGAGAGACGACCTCAACCTGCAGGGACCTTCCGGACGCCATCAGGCTTCCTTGGCCAGCTCGTGGGCGTTGCGCTCCAGGTCGTCAATGCCGCCGCAGTTGTAGAACGCCTGCTCGGGGACGTCGTCGTAGTTGCCTTCGGCGATGCGCTTGAAGGCTTCGATGGTCTCCGACAGGGGCACGGTCGATCCGGGGACGCCCGTGAATTTCTCCGCCATGTACATGTTTTGCGACAGGAACTGCTCGATGCGGCGCGCCCGGGCCACCGTCACCTTGTCGTCCTCGCTGAGCTCGTCAACGCCGAGGATCGCGATGATGTCCTGCAGTTCCTTGTTCTTCTGCAGGATCGCCTTGACGTGGGTGGCGACATCGTAGTGCTCGCGTCCGACCAGGGCGGGGTCGAGGATGCGCGAGGAGGAGGCCAGGGGATCCACGGCCGGGTAGATGCCCTTGGCGGCGATCTCGCGGGAGAGCTCGGTCGTCGCATCCAGGTGCGCGAAGGTCGTCGCCGGAGCGGGGTCCGTGTAGTCGTCGGCGGGAACGTAGATGGCCTGAAGGGACGTGATCGAGTGGCCACCGGCCGAGGTGATGCGCTCCTGCAGCTGTCCCATCTCGTCGGCGAGGTTGGGCTGGTAGCCCACCGCCGACGGCATGCGGCCCAGCAGTGTGGACACCTCGGAGCCCGCCTGGGTGAAGCGGAAGATGTTGTCGATGAACAGCAGCACGTCCTGGTGCTGCACGTCCCGGAAGTACTCCGCCATCGTCAGGCCCGTCAGGGCGATGCGCAGACGCGTGCCCGGCGGCTCATCCATCTGTCCGAAGACGAGCGCGGTCTTGTCGAAGACGCCGGCCTCCTCCATCTCTCCGATGAGGTCGTTGCCCTCGCGCGTGCGCTCACCGACGCCCGCGAAGACGGACACGCCGCCGTGGTCCTGCGCGACGCGCTGGATCATTTCCTGAATGAGAACGGTCTTGCCGACGCCGGCGCCGCCGAACAGGCCGATCTTGCCGCCCTGAACGTAGGGGGTCAACAGGTCGATGACCTTGATGCCGGTTTCGAACATCTTGGTGCGGGCCTCGAGCTGGTCAAAGGCGGGCGGCTGGCGGTGAATCGGCCAGCGCTCCGTGATCTCGAGGGTCTCGCCCTCCTCAAGGTTGAGCACGTCGCCCGTCACGTTGAACACGTGTCCCTTGGTCACATCGCCCACGGGCACCGAGATGGGGGCTCCCGTGTCGGTGACGGGTGCCCCGCGCACGAGGCCGTCCGTCGGCTTGAGCGCGATGGTACGAACGAGGTTGTCGCCCAGGTGCTGGGCGACCTCAAGCGTCATCGTGAACGAGGACTCGCCCTCGCCTTGCCCCGCGAGATTCACGTCGACCGTCAGCGCGTTGTACAGCGGCGGGATGCGGTCCGGGGGAAACTCGACATCGACGACAGGGCCGACGACGCGGGCGACGCGCCCCTCGGCGATTGCAGGTGTATCAGTCATGTTTTACTCCGTGTCTCGAAGGGCTTAGCTCGCGCCCAGAGCGTCGGCCCCGCCCACGATTTCGGTGATTTCCTGGGTGATTTCCGCCTGGCGGGCCGAGTTCGCCAGTCGCGTGTACTTGGTGATGAGTTCCTGAGCGTTGTCCGTCGCCGTGTGCATGGCGCGCTGACGCGACGCCAATTCGGACGCGGCGGATTGGAGCAGAACGTTGTGGATGCGCGCCTCAACGTACAGGGGCAGCAGCGTGTCCAGGACCGCCTCGGGCGAGGGAATGAACTCGTACTCGGGAAGCGCCGAGGACGGATCGTCCGCGTAGCCGCGTTCGCGCTCGCGTTCCTCGTCGGATTCTGGCGCGTCCACGACCGTCAGCGGGAGCATCTGGCGTACCTCGGGCACCTGGCTCATGACCGTCTTGAATCGCGTGTACACGAGGTGCAGCGCGCCGACGCCGCTCGCTGGATCGGGGTCGAGGAAACGCCCGAGAAGCACGCTGGCCATCTCGCGGGCGGTCTCCGAGCTCGGGGAGTCCGATTCCCCTTCCCACTCGCGTTCGATGCTCACTGCCCGGAAGCGGAAGTACGCCGACGCCCTGCGCCCGAAGGTGTAGAGCACGGGTTCGTAGCCTTGCGTGGTCAGGTCAGCGATGAGCTTCTCGGATTCGCGCAGGATAGTCGCCGAGTATGCTCCGGCCATGCCGCGGTCGGATGCGACGACCAGGACGGCAACACGCTTGGTGTCCTCGCGTTCTTCCGTGAGCGGATGGTCCAGGTCCGTGTGGACCGCGACCGCCGCTACCGCCTGGGTGAGGGCTTTCTCGTAGGGTCCAGCCTCAGTGGCAGCACGCCTCGCCGCGCCGATGCGAGACGCGGCGATCATCTCCATGGCGCGGAAGACCTTCGCGAGCGTTGTCGTCGAGGCGATACGCTGCTTGTAGATCCTCTGCTGTCCGCCCATCGCTTAGGCCTTCTCGCTCGTGCGTCCGCGAGAGATCTCCTCGCGGGTGCGCTCGGCAACGACCTCGCCGCTGTCGAGATCGGACACGCCGCGTCCGGCGCTGAGCCACTGGCGATGGAACTCTTCGACGGCGACCTTGAGGGCCTCCTCCGTGTCGGCGTCCAGGTCGCCGGTCGATGCGATCGTGTTGAGCACGGTCGAGTTGGCGTGGAGGTGATCAAGCAGCGCCCGCTCGAAACGCAGCACGTCGGCTACCTCAATGTCATCGAGGTAGCCCTTGGTCCCCATCCAGATGGAGGCAACCTGGTCTTCCATCGCGTAAGGCGTGGACTGGGGCTGCTTGAGCAGCTCCATGAGGCGCTCGCCTCGGGTCAGCTGGCGTCGGGTGGCCGCATCCAGGTCGGAGGCGAACATCGCGAACGCGGCCATCGAACGGTACTGCGCGAGGGTCAGCTTCAGGGTTCCGGCGACCTTCTTCATGGCCTTGGGCTGGGCGGCGCCGCCCACTCGCGACACGGAAATGCCGACGTCGACGGCGGGTCGCTGGTTGGCGTTGAACAGGTCGGACTGCAGGAAGATCTGGCCGTCGGTGATAGAAATGACGTTGGTCGGAATGTAGGCCGAGACGTCGTTGGCCTTCGTCTCGATGATCGGCAGGCCGGTCATCGAACCGCCACCGAGGGCATCCGAGAGCTTCGCGCAGCGCTCCAGAAGGCGGGAGTGCAGGTAGAAGACGTCGCCCGGGTATGCCTCGCGGCCCGGGGGCCGGCGCAGGAGCAGCGAAACGGCTCGGTAGGCCTCCGCCTGCTTGGACAGGTCGTCGAAGACGATGAGCACGTGCTTGCCCTGGTACATCCAGTGCTGTCCGATGGCGGATCCGGTGTAGGGCGCCATGTACTTATAGCCGGCGGGGTCGGAGGCCGGGGACGCAACGATGGTGGTGTATTCCATGGCGCCCGCGTCCTCCAGGGTGGAACGAACGGAGGCGATGGTCGAGCCCTTCTGGCCGATCGCGACATAGATGCAGCGCACCTGCTTGTTCGGGTCGCCGCTCTTCCAGTTTTCGCGCTGGTTCAGGATCGTGTCGAGAGCGATCGCGGTCTTGCCGGTCTTGCGATCGCCGATGATGAGCTGACGCTGGCCGCGTCCCACGGGGATCATCGAGTCGATTGCCTTCAGGCCGGTCGCGAGCGGTTCGTGGACGCTCTTGCGCATCATGACGCCGGGGGCCTGCAGTTCGAGAGCACGGCGCCCGTCCAGGTCGGTGATGTCGCCGAGGCCATCAATGGGACGCCCGAGGGGATCGACGGTGCGGCCCAGGTAGCCATCGCCGACGGGAACGGAGAGGACCTCGCCGGTGCGGTGGACGACCTGTCCTTCTTCGATGCCACCGAAGTCACCGAGGACGACGGCGCCGATCTCGCGCTGGTCAAGGTTCATGGCCAGGCCCAGCGTCCCGTCCTCGAAACGCAGCAGCTCGTTCGCCATGGTGCCGGGCAGGCCCTCGACGTGCGCGATACCGTCGGCCGTTTCGATGACGTGCCCGACCTCTTCGGTAGCCACGTCCGCCGGACGGTAGGACTCCATGAAGGAGTCCAGTGCTCCGCGGATTTCCTCCGGGGAGATGCTGAGGTCAGCCATGAGGATTCCTAACTGATTGATAAGTGGGTTGTGTCTGTACGAGGGGCACTAGCTGGCAATCGCGTCCCGCGCTTCGCCGAGCCGGGTGGCGAGCGAGGCGTCGATCGCGGTCATGCCGGCGCGCAGGCGGAAACCGCCGATGAGGGTGGGGTCGACCGAGATCGCCATGTCGACGGTCACTCCGTAGCGCTTCTCGAGGATTCCTCGAAGGCGCGACACCTGTGCTTCGCTCATCGGCGAGGCTGTGGCCACGGTGACGAAGAGGCGATCCTGCATGGTCGCGGCCCACTGGGCGTAGCGACGGAGGTTGTGCAGGAGACGACCGTGATTGGAACGTCCCACCGCGCGGCGCAGCAGACGCATCGTCCAGGCGCTGATGCGATGGGAGAACAGCGAGCTGGCCAGGTCGCCGCGCTCGTGAGCGTTTCCGGTGGAGGTGTCGGACAGGCGCACGCGCAGGTCCCGATGGTGTGCCAGAAAATAGCGCACCTGGAAGAGCTCCTCGCGTACCTGATCAAGTGCCCCCCGCGTTCCCGCAGCGTTCAAGACCGCGAGGATCCCGAGGACCTCGAGAGCGTTGGTCACGTCGCTGGGGCGGCGCCAATGGTCGGCGACGACGATCCTGACGACTGTCATGGTCGCCCCCGTCACGTGCGAGCCGAATGCCCGCGTGGCCAGTTCCTGCTTATCCGAATCCGAGCGCGCCGGATCCGTCAGCGCACGTGCCAGTCGCGCGTTCTCCTTGAACAGGTCGGCCAGGCCGAAGAAGTCCTCGGCAACGCGCATCGCGTCCGTGTCGGGCGCGTGGAGGGCCGCGACCAGGTCGCCCGCGAAGGGAACCGACTCGATCGTGCGCATGGTGGTCATCGCCTCTCCTCGACTCGGGCGCTATCAGCCTCGAGTTCGTCAAGGAATCGATCCACCACGCGCGAGGTCAGCGCCGTATCCGTGAGCTGCTCGCCGATGATCTTCTCGGCCAGCTCGGAGGCGAGTAGACCGACCTCGGAGCGCAGAGAGATCTGCGCGGCTTGCTTCTCGGCCAGAAGCTGACGCTGGGATGCCTCGAGGATTCTGTTGGCCTCGCCGGCGGCTTCGGTGCGCGCGGCCGCCACGATGGCCTTTGCCTCGTCGTTGGCGCGTTCGCGTATCTCGTGTGCCTCGGCGTGTGCCTGGCGGATGATCTCCTCGCGCTCGCGCGCAGCGGCGGCCTGGTCGGCCTTCGCTTGCTCGGCGGCGCCGAGGCCCTCCTCGATCGCTGCCGCCCGCGCGTCCATCGTCTTGTAGATGCGGGGCAGGGCGTAGCGGCCGACGAGAAGGAGAACGACAAGCAGGACGAGGGCCGACCAGAAAATCTCGTACAGCGGCGGCAGGATGACGGCGAGGCCGCCGACCTCCTGGTCCGCAGCGGCGACAATCTGGTGCATGGCGATCACTTAACGATGAGCGGCAGAACGAAGCCGATCAGGCCCAGGGCCTCGACCATACCGGCGCCGATGATCATGTTGGTGAAGAGGCGTCCGGCAACCTCGGGCTGGCGGGCGGTCGCTTCCTGGGTCTTGCCGACCATGAGGCCGATACCGAGGCCGGGTCCCAGGGTGGCCAGGCCGTAGCCGATGTAGGCGAATGCTGCGGTTCCCATAGTGGTTTCCTTCTGTTTGTAACGCCGAGTGGCGTTGGGGTCAGTGGTGTTCGATGGACAGCTTGATGTACACGGTCGACAGGATCGTGAAGATGTAGGCCTGCAGGAAGGCCACGAAGACCTCGAAGCCCGTCATGACGAACATGGCGGCACCCGTCAGGGCAGAGGCGGCGGAGAGCACGGAGAGCTCGTGGAGCAGGATCGCCGTGCCGAAGTAGGTCATGCCCAGCAGGAGGTGGCCGGAGATCATGTTGCACAGGAGTCGCAGCGTCAGCGTGACAGGGCGAACGATGAAGTTGGAGAGGAACTCGATCGGTGTGATCAGCAGGTACATGGGCACGGGCAGGCCGGGCGGGAAGAGCTGGGAGGTCAGGAAGCCTCCCACGCCCTGCTTGGCGACGCCGGCGCCGATGAAGGTCACGTAGGTGATGATCGCGAAGACCATCGGCACTGCGACGACGGAGGAGGCGGCGATGTTGATGCCCGGGATGATTCCGGCGATGTTCATCGACAGGACGCCGAAGAACAGGAAGCCGATGAAGCCTGAGAACTTCCGGCCCGTCGTGGGACCCAGCATGTCGAGGGCGACGTTGTCGCGGATGTATCCTGCGATGGCTTCCACGGCCATCTGTGAGCGCGTGGGAACCAGCTTCGGCTTGCGAGCCACCGCCACGAGGACGACGCACACGAGGAACCCCATGATGACCCGCGCCAGGGTGAGCCGGTTGAACTCGAAGAAGGTTCCTTCGCCGAAGATCACGGAGGGAAAGAAGTCCTTCAGGGAGGGCTGGTGCGCCTCCTGCGTAAACGCGGCGGGGGCCGTTGCAACGAGGACGATCAGGAGGATCGCCAGGCTCACCCAGTACCAGCGTGGCTTGGACGCTGTCGAGCGAGCGGGCGCGTTAGTGGACACCGAGTGTGCCTCCTTCATCGGGACTCCAAGGGCAGCGTCACTGCGCGGCTAACTCACTCATTCTATACGCCAAGGCGTGGGGCAGCACGCGCAGGGGCTACTCGCCCTCGGGTCGGGGATCGACGTTCATCGTGCGGCGGCGCATCATGAGGACCATCTCCACGCTGGAGGAGACGATAATGGCCGCGATCGTGGCGATGGCGGCGACGCGAACATTGACGCCGAGCGAACTCGGAACGTACAGCCCCAGCGCGAGCAGCGCGATCTTGGCGGCGTATCCGCCGCTGACCCACGCGATGAAGTGGGAGGGAGAGCGCAGCGCGCGCGAGGTGAAGAACCACTGCGCCGCGACGATGAGAACGACCATGGCGAGTGCGAGAACGTAGGTCATGCGGGGGTTTCCTCTCCCGTGTCTTCCTTCGGGAACTCTCGTGTAGTGACGGCGACGCCGACGGCGGACGCACTGATCGCAACGAGGGCGACGAGCCACCAGTCGTAGACGAGCAGTCCGACGGCGGAGACGCAGACGATCATGGTCCACATCCACAGGATCGCGACGACCCCGCGGTGGGAGTGGCCGGCCACAAGCAGCCGGTCGTGGAAGTGAGAGCGGTCTGCGACGAAGGGGCTCTTACCCCGTTTCATGCGCCGAATCGAGGTGACGACGAGGTCGGCGACGGGCATGAAAATAACGGACATCGGGAGGATGAGGGGCAGCCCCGAGACGATCATCTGCTGGCGCCCCAGCAGCGATGGATCGATCTTCCCCGTGACGATGATGCCCGCTGCGGCCAGCACCAGCCCCATGGTTTCGGCTCCTCCGCCCATCATGATCGAGGAGGGGTGGAAGTTGAACCAGAGGAATCCCGCGCATACACCAAGCAGGGTGATGACGACGAGGCTCGCCGTCGTCGCGTAGGAGGCGGCCCCCATGAGGCGGGTGATGATGTAGGAGTAGATGAAGAAGGCCCCCGCGCCGATGGCGATCATGCCGGAGGCCAGGCCATCGAGCCCGTCAATAAAGTTGACGGCGTTCATGATGCCGACGATGAAGAAGACTGAGACGAAGAGCCACAGGCGTGAGGATCCCAACGTGATGCCGAAGATCGGGAAGGACGCGAGCTGGACTCCCCCGAAGGCCATGCCTCCGGCGATGAGGACCTGGCCGCCGAGTTTGGCCATCCAATCGAGTTCGATGATGTCGTCGATGATGCCCAGGACGCACATTGCCCCCGCTCCGGCCATGACCGCCCACGGGATCGTGGTGGTAAACAGCGGGGCCATGTAGGGAATGCGCGAGGCAAGCACCATGGTGGCGATGAGAGCAATCGTCATGGCGACGCCGCCCAGGCGCGGGATGGGCGTCTTTTGCAGGTCGCGTCCGCGCAGGGGCGGCACGATGCCGAAGCGAAGGCACGTCCAGCGGACCATGGGGGTGAGCAGAATCGTCAGGGCCATCGCGATGGAGGCCAGCAGCACATAGACCTTCACGCGCGCCCCACCTCCACGGGCGCGATGGACACGCCCGCCCTGGAGCTCAGTTCTTCCAGGCTGATGGCCCCCAGGCGGATGGCGCGTGGTTCGCCGTGAGCACAGTCGATGATGGACGAGGCCGTGGAGCCCCGGGTGGGACCACCGTCCAGGTAGGCCCCGACGCGCGCGCCGAAGGAGGCGACCGCCTGCTCAACCGTCGTGGCGGGAGGCTGGCCCGTCAGGTTCGCTGACGTGACGGCCATCGGGCCGAACTCTTTGAGGAGCCGCAGCAGCGCGTCTTGGTTGGGCATGCGCACGCCGATCGTCCCTGCGGTCTGTCCCAGATCCCACCCGAGGTCGGGGCGGGCACGCAGAATCAGGGTGAGTGCGCCGGGCCAGAACGCCCGCGCGAGGGCGCGCGCCGCGTCGGGGACATCAACGCACAGCGTGTCGATCGCGTCCACGGAGGCGACGAGGACGGGCGGAGGCATCTGTCTCCCACGCCCCTTGGCGGCCAGGACCTCCGCCACGGCCTCGTGGTTGGCGGCATCGCACCCGATGCCGTACACCGTGTCGGTGGGGACCACGAGGATCCCCCCGTTGCTCAGCACGGCGGCCGCGCGCGCGAGGTCCTCGTCACGCACGGTCGGCGCGATGGTCAGGATCGTCTCGGTGCTCATCGGCTTCATTGTGTCACGGAAGCGCCCGCCGGCGTCGATTGAGGCAATCGGGCGCGCAGGAAACGTGCGCGTCCGGCGAGGTCGGGAGCCGTCGACACGTCGCACAGGCCGACCGCCCGGGCGCGCTCGCGCAGGCACTCGGCTTGACTTGGCGAGTGCTCCATGAGGAGCACTCCGCCCGGGCGCAAGAGAGTCAGGCACCGGCCAATGATACGCACGGGGATGTCGGTCCCATCGGAGCTTCCACCGTAGAGGGCGGAATGGGGATCCGCCGCGGCTTCGGGCTGGGTCGGCATCTCATCGGCGGGCACGTAGGGCGGGTTCGTGACGACGACGTCGACCATCGCGTCCAGGTGCGCAAGAGTCGCCGGATCTGTCGCATCACCGCGTTCGAGGTGGACACCGCGCGCTCCCAAAAGGTCGCGGTTGCGGCAGGCCAACGCGAAAGGATCGGGTTCCTTCTCGACCGCCCAGACCTCGGTGTGCTCAGCCTCCGTCGCGACCGAAAACGCGATGGCGCCCGATCCGGTGCACAGGTCCACGACGCGGGCTTCACCGCGCGCTCGCACGACGGCTGCGGCCTCGTCAATGGCCAGGCCGGCGAGCACCTCGGTCTCGGGGCGAACGACGAAGACACCGGGGATCGATTGCAGGGTGAGGGAGCGGAAGTACATGCGCCCGGTGACGTGCTGAAGCGGGATGCGCAGGGCCCGCTCCCCCACCCCGGATCGCAGCTTCTCCGCCTGCTCCGCCGACAGCGTGGTGGGAACAGACCACGGCGAGGACACCCCGCACGCCCACTGGAGCAGCTCGCGCACGTCGGCATCGACCGAGTCGACCCCGGCCGCGCCGAGGCGTGTGCGCGCCCAGGATCGCGCCTCGGTCAGCTCCCACCCGCCGTTCACGTTCACGCTCACGATCGCGCGGCCGCTGCCAGGCGTTCGGCCTCGTCGGCCTCGCGCAGCGAGGAGATAACGGCGTCGAGCGCGCCCGATAGGACAGCATCAAGGTTGTGGGCCTTGAAGCCGGTGCGGTGATCCGCGATGCGGTTCTCCGGGAAGTTGTAGGTGCGGATGCGTTCGGAGCGGTCCACGGTACGCACCTGCGAGAGACGCTGGGCCGAGGCCTCGGCCTCCCTCTTGGCTCGCGCCTCGGCCGCCAGTCGCGAGGCAAGCACACGCAGGGCAGCCTCCTTGTTCTGCAGCTGTGACTTCTCGTTCTGCATCGACACGACGATGCCGGAGGGTAGGTGCGTGATGCGCACGGCGGAGTCGGTCGTGTTGACCGACTGTCCCCCCGGGCCGCTCGAACGGTAGACGTCGATGCGCAGGTCGGCCGGGTCGATGACGATCTCGTCGTCATCCTCGATCTCGGGCATGACGAAGACCCCGACGGCGCTCGTGTGGATGCGGCCCTGGGATTCCGTGATGGGCACGCGCTGAACCCGGTGGACGCCACCCTCGTATTTCAGGTGTGCCCACACGCCCTCGTCGGGCGCAGGTGTGCCCTTGGCTCGGATCGCGAGTGTCACGTCCTTGAATCCGCCGAGCTCTGTGTGGGTCGCGCTCAACTCGGTAACGCTCCAGCCGTGCGCCTCCGCGTAGCGCCCGTACATGCGTGCCAGGTCGGAGGCGAATAGCGCGGATTCCTCGCCGCCCTCACCGGCCTTGATCTCCAAGATGACGTCCATTGCGTCCTCGGGATCGCGCGGGGCCAAGATCTTCACCAGCGCTTCGTGTGCGGCTGCTTCCTCTTCTTCGAGGGCGGGGATCTCGTCTGCGAAGGAACGATCTTCGACGGCCAGCTCTCGCGCGGCCTGTAGGTCTCCGGCCGCCGCGCTCAGGCGGTCGGCCGCTGCCTTGACGCGGCCAAGTTCGGCGTAGCGGCGCCCCACGCGGCGCATCAGCTGCGGGTCGGCCAGGGTGCGCGGATCCGCCATCTGCGCTTCGACCTGCTCGTATTCGGCCAGCAGGGGTTCCAGGGCGCCGAGCTCATCCGTCGCGGCCACGATTCACCACATCCTTTGCTTCGTAGGGTTGAAAAAGCGGCGGCGCCGCCGGCCGTCAGGCCGACGACACCGCCGTTGAGCTAGCTGCCCACCCTCACTTGGAGGGACGCACGCGCTTGCCGTAGCGAGCCTCGAACTTGGCGACGCGGCCGCCGGTGTCGAGGATCTTCTGCTTGCCCGTGTAGAACGGATGGCAGGCAGAGCACACGTCCACGCGCATCTCACCGGAGGTGATGGTGGAACGGGTGTGGAACGAGTTGCCGCACGTGCAGGTCACGACGGTGTCCACGTACTCGGGGTGAATACCCTTCTTCATGGAGTTTCTCCTGGATCGTTTGATGCTCCGGGTCCGGACATGCAGCGTCCCTCGCATCTGGCGGGGGCTCGCCCTCCAGCGCGCGGCAGCGCCTGGGGCATGCCGGTGAACCGGTCAGCCGACACGACATTATGGCACACGCTCCCCCACGCCTTCAACGACGAGGCGCCCGAGCAGACGTGAGATCGGCTATGGGCGAAGCATCGCAGGCCGAGAGCGGGCGGGGCGATCAGTCGGTGGGCGTCGTCTTCTGAATGAGCATGAGGAACTCCGCGTTCGACTGGGTCTCCTTGAGCTTATCGAGAACGAGTTCGAGGCCCTGCTGCTGGTCGAGGGTTCCCAGGACTCGGCGCAGCCTCCACATGATGCGCAGCTCCTCGGGCTTGAAGAGCAGCTCCTCACGGCGGGTGCCCGACGCATTGAGGTCAATCGCGGGGAAGATCCGACGCTCGGCGAGCTGGCGCGACAGGCGCAGCTCCATGTTGCCGGTGCCCTTGAACTCCTCGAAGATGACCTCGTCCATCTTCGATCCGGTCTCCACCAGCGCGGAGGCGATGATCGTGAGCGAGCCACCCTCGGAGATGTTGCGCGCCGCCCCGAAGAACTTCTTCGGCGGGTACAGGGCGGAGGCGTCAACACCGCCGGAGAGAATGCGCCCCGATGCGGGTGCGGCCAGGTTGTACGCGCGCGACAGGCGGGTGAGCGAATCGAGGAGAACCACGACATCCTGACCGAGTTCAACGAGGCGCTTGGCGCGCTCGATCGCCAGCTCGGCGACAGTCGTGTGGTCGGAGGCCGGACGGTCGAAGGTCGAGGCAATGACCTCACCGTTGACGATCGAGCGCATGTCGGTAACCTCTTCGGGACGCTCGTCCACCAGGACGACCATGAGGTGTACCTCGGGGTTGTTCAGCTCGATAGCCTTGGCCATCTGCTGGATAACCATCGTCTTGCCCGCCTTTGGAGGCGAAACAATGAGGCCGCGCTGCCCCTTGCCCACCGGAGCAACCAGGTCGATGACGCGCGGGGTGTAGGCCTTCGGCGAGGATTCCATGCGCAGCTGCTCGGAGGGATAGACGGGGGTGAGCTTGCCAAACTCGCGACGGGCCTGCGCCTGTTCAATCGTCATGCCGTTGACGGAGTCGACGCGCACGAGGGCGTTGTACTTTTGGCGCTGACGTTCGCCCTCGCGGGGCAGGCGCACGGCGCCGGCGACAGCGTCTCCGCCACGGAGCCCCCAGCGCCTCACGTTACCCAGGGTGACGTACACGTCGTTGGGGCCCGGAAGGTATCCGGAGGTCCTCACGAAGGCGTGGTTCTCCTGGATGTCGAGAATGCCCGCGATCGGAGCGAGGTTGTCCTCTCCGCCGCGACCAGAACGGTTTTCGCGCCCCTCACGATTGTCACGTCCCTCGCGGCCTTCTCGGTCGCGGCGGCCGCGTCGGCCGCGTTCGCGGCGAGGACGACGCCCCTCGGTATCATCGCCGTCGGGCAGCTCAATGTTGAGGACCGTCTCGACGACGGTTCCATCCTGCTCCGCGGCCGCTTCGGTGCGCTCACCGGCCGGAAGCGGCAGATCGAGAGTCACGTGCGCGGGTTCGACGGCGCCCTGGGAGACGGCACGACGACGGCGGGAACGGCGGGGGGCGTCGGGGGACGAGGAAGCGTCGGAGGCCGTCTCCTGCTTCTCTTCCCGGGGAGCCTTCGCAGGAGCGGGGGCCTGCGCGGCGGGCTTGTCCGCGACCGAGGTGGCCTCACGCGGGGTCGAAGCGTTGGCGCCGTTGCTCAAGAGCTCGATCAACTGGGATTTGCGAAGCTGAGAAATGCCCTTGAGGCCGCGGGAGGCGGCCAGAGCCTTGAGCTCGGGCAGCTTCATCGCCGACAGCGACGCAGTCGTCATCTCGGCGGGAGATTCGTTGCTCACAAAGTGATCCTTACTGGAATGCGCCCGTAACGGGCGAGGTGAATGCTCAAGCACGAGAAATAGCTTGAGAGGAAGATGCGCAAGAGGGGCGCACCGCAAAGGTCGGGGTCGAGCTTTCGACTCGGACCTGGTCAAAATATAGCAAGACCGCCAGCCACCTGCCGATCAGACAGGATGACTGGCGGTGGTTGCGCACAAACTCACAGGCTCCGATCGCCTAGAAGCCCGTCGCCGCAAGGCCTCCTCGGGTGATCTGCACGCCCGATTCCGGCACACCCAATGGAACCACGCGCCATCCGGCGGCGGCCGCGTCGCGGCGAACGTCCGCACCGACCGATTCGAGGGAGAGAACCGTGGGTCCCGCCCCGGAGACGACCGCCGCGTAGCCCGTAGCGCGCAGCCAATCGACGAGCGAGAGCGATGCTTCCATCGCTCGTCGACGAGGCTCTTGGTGCAAGCGGTCGCGGGTCGCCTCCATGAGGAGGGAATGCAGGTCCGTCTCGGCGCCCGGCTCGCCTCCCGCCAGGAGCGCGGACAGGAGGGCGGCGCGTGCGGTGTTGAAGCGCGCATCCTCGTGGGGAACGTGCAAGGGAAGGGCCTGCCGGGCAGCGGCGGTGCGCAGCTCGAAATCGGGGATGAAGGCCACCGGCGCAATGGCGCTGGGCGGGCTCAGCCGAACGGCACCGGAGTGCCCCGTCTCTTCATTCGTCCAGGCCACGGTTGCTCCACCAAAGACCGCCGGGGCGACGTTGTCCGGGTGGCCTTCCATCTGCGTTCCGATCTGGAGGATCTCGTGGCGCCCCAGCACCTCGGCCTCGCCAATGAGCGCGCGAGCCAAGGTCGCACCGGCGACGATTGCCCCCGCCGACGACCCCAGTCCACGCGAGTGGGGGATGCGATTCGTGCAATGCATGCGCAGCCCGACCTGCGGCGCCCCCACCCGGTCGAGCGCCATCCGAAGCGCCCGGACCACGAGGTTGTCCTCTCCCTGCTCGACGTTGCCAGCGCCTTCCCCATCGACGACGACGGAGGTCGGGCCGGTCGTCGCGTGGACAGTGACGTCGTCCCACAGGTCCAGGGCAATGCCCATGCAGTCGAAACCGGGTCCGAGATTTGCGCTCGTCGCGGGAACCCTGACGGCCACGCAGTCATCACGCAGGCGCACGTCACTCCCCCTCAACGCGGATGGTCGACGTGACCTCGCGCACCGCGTCCGACACCGCCAGCGCCCGCGCGACGGCGCGCAGATCCGCTTCGCGGGCCTTGTGGCTGGTCACGACGATGACGCAGGCGCCGGGGACCTCGTCATCACGCTGGTGAACCGATTGGATGGACACGCCGTGGCGAGCAAAGATGCCGGCCACGTCGGAGAGAACTCCCAGGCGATCCTCGACCTGCAGGCGGATCTGGTAGCGGGTGTAGGTCGAACCCGGATCGAGGATCGGCAGGTGGGCATAGACGGATTCGCGCGGCGCATGGCCACCGAACGCGCGGTGATGGGCCGCCGCAACAAGGTCCGACAGGACGGCCGAAGCGGTCGGGGCGCCACCAGCTCCCTGCCCGTAGAACATGAGGCGTCCGGCCGCCTCACCCTCGACGAGGATCGCGTTGAAGGCGCCATCGACGGAGGCGAGGGGATGGTCGGAGGGGATCTGAGCGGGGTGAACGCGCATCGCGACACCCTCTCGCCCGTCCTCGCCAATGCGACGCTCGGCGATGGCAAGAAGCTTGATCGTGTGTCCGACTCTCGCCGCTTCCTCCATGTCTGCAGCCGTCACGGACGTGATGCCTTCGACTGCGACGTCGTCGATACCCACGCGCGTGTGGAAGGCTAGGGAGGCCAGGATCGAGCACTTGGCGGCCGCGTCGAGCCCATCCACGTCGGCGCTCGGGTCGGCCTCGGCGAATCCGAGTTCCTGCGCCTGGGCGAGGGCCTCCTCGTAGCTGAGCCCCTTGGAATTCATCGCGTCCAGGATGAAGTTCGTCGTCCCGTTGACGATTCCCATCACCGTGGTGATGCGGTCGCCCGCGAGGGACTCGCGCAGGCCGTAGACGACGGGCACGGCTCCCGCGACCGCCGCCTCGTAGTAGAGGTCGGCACCATTGTTCGCCGCGGCCTCGTAAAGCTCCGGGCCGTGGGCGGCGAGGAGCGCCTTGTTGCCGGTCACCACCGAGATCCCCTGGGAGAGGGCGCGCAAGACGAAGGTGCGTGCCGGTTCGATGCCGCCGATGAGCTCAACGACGATGTCCATGGAGTCAATTGCCTCGGCGGGCTCCGTCGTCAGCAGCTCCCGAGCGATCGGCGCGTCGCGAGGCGCGTCCACATTGCGGACAAGCACCCGACGAACCTCCATCTCCGCTCCCGAGCGCGCGGCGAAATCCTCGCGACTCGACTGCAGGATGCGAATGACCTGGCTACCGACGGTTCCGGCGCCGAGGACGCCAACTTTGAGGACTGGACGGGGTTCGGACATAGGGTTTACTCCTTGGTCGGATGGGCACTGAGACAAGTGTATGTGCTTGTTCAGTGACCCTAGCGAGATCAAGGACCTTGGTCCCATAATTTTGCCCGGACTAACACGGGACTCATATCGTGAGACGGAGAACATAGCGAAGCGGGCGGTAGGGGTTGTCTGCTCACCGCCCACCGTAGGACAATGGGCCTAAGCGTCGGGATCCGACGCACTCACGGAGCTGAGCTCCCGCCCACCGCACCCACACGGATGTGGAGATTCGAGAAGAGGAAGAATGACGACAGCAGACCAGAAAGCCTGGGAAGGTTTCGTTAAAGGTAACTGGTGTGATGAGATCGACGTACGCGACTTCATCCAGCTGAACTACACCCCCTACGAGGGAGATGCATCGTTCCTGGCCGGGCCCACTGAGAAGACCCTGCGCGTGTGGAACACCCTTGAAGAGAAGTACCTCTCCGAAGAGCGCAAGGTACGCATTCTCGACGTTGACACCGACACTCCGGCCGACATTGACGCCTTCAAGCCCGGCTACATATGCGAGGACGACAACGTGATCGTCGGCCTCCAGACCGACGCGCCCCTCAAGCGCGCGATGATGCCCAACGGCGGCTGGCGCATGGTTGAAACCGCCATCCACGAGGCTGGCAAGGAGTACAACCCCGAGGTGAAGAAGATCTTCACCAAGTACCGCAAGACCCACAACGACGCGGTCTTCGACATTTACACTCCGCGTATCCGCGCCGCCCGCTCCTCCCACATCATCACGGGCCTGCCCGACGCCTACGGCCGCGGCCGCATCATCGGCGACTACCGTCGCGTCGCCCTGTACGGCGTGGATTACCTGATCGAGCAGAAGCAGAAGGACAAGGACCGCTACGCCGACCAGCCCTTCTCCGAGCACTGGGCGCGCTACCGCGAGGAGCATTCCGAGCAGATCAAAGCCCTCAAGAAGCTCAAGAACCTGGCCAACTCCTACGGCTACGATATCTCCGGCCCCGCCACCAACGCCCACGAGGCCGTCCAGTGGACCTACTTCGGCTACCTGGCCTCCGTGAAGTCTCAGGACGGCGCGGCCATGTCGATCGGCCGTCTCTCCGGCTTCTTTGACTGCTACTTCGAGCGCGACCTGAAGAACGGTGTCCTCGACGAGGCAGGCGCACAGGAGATCATTGACGCCCTGGTGATCAAGCTGCGCATCACCCGCTTCCTGCGCACGATTGCCTACGATCAGATCTTCTCGGGCGACCCCTACTGGGCCACCTGGTCCGACGCGGGCTTCGGCGACGACGGTCGCACGCTGGTCACGAAGACCTCCTTCCGTCTCCTGCAGACCCTGGTGAACCTCGGCCCCGCGCCGGAGCCCAACATCACGATCTTCTGGGACGAGAACCTGCCCAAGGGTTACAAGGAGTTCTGCGCCCGCATCTCGATCGACACCTCTTCGATCCAGTACGAGTCCGACCCCCAGATCCGCGCCCACTGGGGCGACGATGCAGCCATCGCGTGCTGCGTCTCCCCCATGAAGGTCGGCAAGCAGATGCAGTTCTTCGGCGCGCGCGTCAACGCCGCCAAGGCTCTTCTCTACGCCATCAACGGCGGCCGCGACGAGATGAGCGGCAAGCAGGTCATGGAAGGCTACGAGCCCGTTCAGGGCGACGGCCCTCTCGACTTTGATGACGTGTGGGCACGCTACGAGGAAATGCTCGACTGGGTGGTTGGCACCTACGTTGAGGCGCTGAACATCATCCACTACTGCCACGATCGCTACGCCTACGAGGCCATCGAGATGGCGCTGCACGACGCGGAGATCATTCGCACCATGGGCTGCGGCATCGCCGGCCTGTCGATCGTCGCCGACTCCCTGGCCGCTATCAAGTACGCCAAGGTGTACCCGATCCGCGACGAGACCGGCCTGGTCGTCGACTACCGTACCGAGGGTGACTTCCCGACCTACGGCAACGACGATGACCGCGCGGACGACATCGCCGCGACCGTCGTCCACACCATCATGGACAAGATCCGCGCAATCCCGATGTACCGCGACGCGGTACCCACGCAGTCCGTCCTGACGATCACCTCGAACGTCGTCTACGGCAAGGCCACCGGCTCCTTCCCGTCGGGCCACCAGAAGGGCACCCCCTTCGCCCCCGGCGCCAACCCGGAGAACGGCATCGACACCCACGGCATGGTCGCCTCCATGCTGTCGGTCGGCAAGCTGGACTACAACGACGCGCTCGACGGCATTTCGCTGACGAACACGATCACGCCTCAGGGCCTGGGCCGTTCGAAGGAGGAACAGATCCAGAACCTGGTCGGTATCCTCGATGCGGGCTTCGTCCCGGACGACTCGTGCGCCTACGACGGAACCAAGGGTTTCTGATCCACCCCGCGGTGGGGGTCGACTATCGACACGTTGGCCCCCACCTCCCCCACCGTGGGTGAGGGAGCAAGATGCTGCCCGCCCAGCCGGCACCGCCGGAATCTCACAAAAGGAGAAATGTTATGGCAACCAAGACCTACGACGAGCGCCTCGCCGACATGAAGGCCGCCCGCGAAGAGCGCGGCGACAAGGACGGCCTGTACCACGCGAACATCAACGTTCTTGAGGAGTCCACGCTGAAGGACGCCATGGAGCACCCCGAGAAGTACCCGAACCTGACCGTTCGCGTCTCCGGTTACGCCGTCAACTTCGTCAAGCTCACCCGTGAGCAGCAGCTGGACGTCCTGTCCCGCACCTTCCACCACTCGGCCTGAGTGGTCGGAGGGAGTGGGGCGTCGGGCGTGCGCCCGGCGCCCCACTCCTATGTCCGCACCGTCACGCCTCTGACGGGACCAGACCTCGTTCCCACCACTGCTACCGCGCCCACACGACCGCGAAGAAGGAATCATGTCGCAGACCCTCGCTCTCCCCACGTTCCGTGAGCAGGATTTCCAAGCCCCCCAATCCCGCACCGTCGGCGCCGGCGTTGAGGGCCTGGAGGAGCTGACGGATCTGGAGCGCTCCGAGCGCCTGCGCCGCATGCGCGAAGGAACCTTGGGATCCATTCACTCGTGGGAGCTCGTCACTGCTGTTGACGGCCCGGGAACCCGCATGACCGTCTTCCTCAACGGGTGTCCACTGCGCTGCCTCTACTGTCACAATCCCGACACTTTCCTCATGAAGGATGGCGCCCCCGTTTCCGACACCGAGCTCCTCTCGCGCATCGCCCGCTATCGCCGGATCTTCCGCACCACAAAGGGCGGGATCACCCTGTCCGGCGGCGAGGTCCTCATGCAACCCCATTTCGCCAAGCGCATCATCTTGGGCGCCAAGGAGATGGGCGTGCACACATGCATCGACACCTCCGGTTACCTGGGAGCAAACTGCGACGACGAGATGTTGGACGCGATCGATCTTGTCCTCCTCGACGTCAAGAGCGGCAACGAGGAGACGTACAAGCGCGTGACGGGCCGCGACCTCGCACCGACGATCGCATTCGGCGACCGCATCGCCGCACGCGGCGGCTCCACGCGCATCTGGATTCGTTTCGTCCTGGTTCCCGGTCTCACCGATGACCCGGAGAATGTGCGTCAGGTCGGTGAGATCATCCTGCGCTGGAAAAACGTCATCGACCGGGTTGAGGTCTTGCCCTTCCACCAGCTCGGCAGGGACAAGTGGCATTCCCTCGGCTTGGAGTATCAGCTGGAGGGGACGAAGGCACCGACCCCCGAGGCAACGGAACGCGTGCGTGAACACTTCCGCTCCCTCGGATTCGAGGTGCACTGAGCGCCTCTCGTGCGCTCGCCCGGACCCTGCGGCGGTGAGCTTGCCTCACTCCTGCGGGGTCCACGTGTGCGCGCTGCTCCCCCACCCGCGCTCGCTGACGACGCGGCGAGCCTCGCCCGCATAGGGCTCATCGAGACGGTCGACGTAGAGGGTGCCCTGCAGGTGGTCGTATTCGTGCTGGAAGATTCGCGCGAGCCAACCGCGGGCACTCACCTCGATCGCATTGCCCCTCGTGTCGTAGCCGCGCAACACCGCGCCGAGCGCGCGGCGCAGGGGGTAGCCGTAGCCGGGCACGGACAGGCAGCCCTCGGACTCGTGGGCGATGTCGGGCTCCGCGGGCAAGATCGCGCCAGCCCCGTGGGTATCCCACACGAGGTCAAGCGTGGGGTTCACGACGACACCGCTCGTTACCGTGTTGAAGCTGCGCGCGGGTCCCTCATCGAGCTGGAGGACGTCGCGGTAGTGGGTATCGAACGCTCCGCCCCCCGCATACCTCCACACAAAGACCTGGGAACCCACGCCCACCTGCGGCGCCGCAAGGCCGACACCGGGGGCAGCGTGCATGGTATCGATCATGTCGGTGACAAGGTCACGCAGCTCCGAATCGAAGGAGTCGACGGGGGCGGCAAGTCTGTGGAGGACCGGTGTCCCGGTGATGCAGATCGGTAGGATGCTCATCCGTGAACCCCCGTGGATGCGTGTGCGACGACTCCGACGCCCGCCGCTTCGATGGCGCGCGGCGTGTTCGGGTCCAGTTCTTTGATGACGCGGGCGGGGTTGCCGACCGCGATGCAGTTGGCGGGGATATCGCGGGTGAGAACGGCGCCCGCTCCGATGATCGAGTTCTCCCCGATGGTCACGCCCGGGCACACGACGACGGACCCGCCCAGCCAGACGTTGTCCTCGAGGGTGATCGGCGCGCTGGATTCCCACTTTGCGCGACGAGGCCCGGGCTCGGTCGGGTGGATCGCCGTGTAGAGAGAGCAGTTGGGACCGATGAGGACGTCGGCGCCGATGACGACCGGGGCGACGTCGAGCACGGTCAGGCCGTAGTTGACCCAGGAACCGTCGCCGATGGAGATGTTGTACCCGTAGTCAACGCGCAGGGGCGGTCGAATATCGACGTCCTCCCCCACCTCGCCGAGAATCTGGCCGAGCAGGTAGCGGGCGATGTCCGGGTCGCTTGGGTGGGCTTGCTCGTAGAGGGCCAGGAGGCGAACCGCGCGCTTGGTGCGCGCGGATAGCTCCTCGTCCGCGACGTAGTAGTCGCCATGACGCATGCGCTGGGAGGGCGTGCGCTCGTCGTCGCGGAATCGGGGGTCGTCGAAATTCGTTCCCGGGGCGATGGTCATGCGACCAGGGTAGTCGACGCGTGCTCCAGGCGGGGCGCGCGGCGCGCATCCAGGTGAGCGAGGAGGGCACGCAGCTGGGAAATGTCGGCGGCAGGGTCCTCGGGGTGCCACTGCACGCCGAGGACCGGGGCGTCGAGGGACTCGATGGCCTCGACGGTGAGGTCGGGGGCCTGCGCGCTGACCCGCAGGCCTTCCGCGAGGCGTGCCACGCGCTGGTGGTGCGCCGACGAGATGACCAGCTCGGAGTCGATAAGGACGTGAGCGAGGGCGCGCTGGAGGTTGGTCCCCTTACCAACGCGCACACTGTGGCGGATGAAGCGGTGATCGGACAGGATCCGGTTGTTCGTGTGGGTGCCGTGGGCGCCCTCGATGTGTTGCTCGAGCGTGCCGCCCAGGGCAGTGTTGATGATCTGCATCCCGCGGCAGATGCCCAACAGCGGGGTGCCGGTGCGCACGGCGTACTCGACCAGCGCGATCTGCCCTAGGTCCGCGCGATACCAGTGGCGGCCTTCGGCCTCGTAGCCCTGGGAGGCCCCATACAGGCTGGGATGAACGTCCTCGCCGCCCATGATGATAATCGCGTCGGCATCCTGCGCGCGCAGCGTGGCGCCCTCTGCCCCGTCTTCCTGCGCGTATTCGCGCACGACCCTCCAGGCGGGGGCCGCAGCCTGAATCAGACGATCCCACAGGCGCATGCAGATGTCGTTGTATGCCTGGTCCCCCGGTCTTACCGGCAGGACGTTGGATATCAACAACGTCGGCTGTGCGTGGCTCGTCATGATGCCCATCATGGCAGGCTGATCCCCCGTCTGCCGGGCGCGCTCACTTGTTGACCAATTGTGACGGTATCTGTCCGGCCAGTGGACGCGCTGACGCCTCGCGTCCCTCGCGACCGGGGGTTTATCTACATGTGTGGGGCGACACGCCGCCGACACGCCGACAATGGCGCCAACATGTAGATATTCCCCCGTCTCCCCCTTAGGCCCTGTGCGGGCGTGTCCCAGGCGAGCGTCGCGTGAGGCCCGCCGCCCTGCTGGCCGGAACTCGCGTCCAGGTCGGCTGCGGAACAGCGGCGACAGGTCCGTACCTCGGGAGGCTCCCCCTGGGCAGCACGACCAGGCCAGCCGCACCGATTCCTCGACGTGAACGCCGCCGCAAACGCGACTCAGACCTCGTGCTCGGACACGAAGCGGTCCACGCGGGCAAGCAGCTCGGACTTCTCCTCCTGCGAGATCCAGGCGATCTCGATGGAGTTGCGGGCGATGCGCTCCAGGTCCGCGCGACTCAACTCGAAGCGCTGCGCGAGCGCCAGGTAGTTGTCGCCGATGTATCCGCCAAAGTACGCGGGATCGTCGGAGTTGACGCTGACCTTGACGCCCGCAGCACACAGGTCGACGATCTCCTTGCCCTTCATCTGCTCGGCGACGAAGGAGTTGGACAGCGGGCAGGACGTCAGGCCGATGCCATGATCGCGCGCGTAGGCAACCAGGGAGGGGTCTTCGACGATGTTCGTGCCATGGTCGAGCCGCTCGGCCCCCAGCTCGGTGAGGGCGGCGCGGATGTTGTCGATCGAGCCGACCTGGTCGATGTCGCAGTGCATCGTGATGCGCAGGCCCGCCTCCCGGGCGACCTCAAAGACGCGGGCGAACTTCGTTGGCGGGTTGTCTCTCTCATCAGAATCCAGGCCAACTCCGATGAACATGTCCTTGTAGGGCAGGGCGGCCCGGAGGGTCTCGAGCGCCGACTCGGCGCTCATGTCTCGTAGGAAACACAGGATGAGGTCGGCAGACAGTCCGGCCTCGCGAGCCTCAACGACGGCGCGATGGTAGCCGCGGATCACCGTCTCGATGGCGATGCCACGCGAGGTGTGAGCCTGCGGGTCGAAGAAGCACTCGGCGCGCACGACGCCGTTGGCGCGGGCGCGCTCGAAGTAGGCGGCGGCCAGGTCATGGAAGTCGTTCTCGTCCTGCAGGACG
The DNA here is from genome assembly GCF_024584435.1 of Schaalia odontolytica. Classification (GTDB taxonomy): domain Bacteria; phylum Actinomycetota; class Actinomycetes; order Actinomycetales; family Actinomycetaceae; genus Pauljensenia. The sequence continues at coordinate 457,077 of NZ_CP102197.1, read as the reverse complement.
TCCATGGCCGGATAGTAGACGGCCAGGAAGGATGTGAGGTCGTTGAACTGGTAGGTCGCCCGCACCTCCTCGACCGTGGACTGGCCGATGTCGACGCCATTCTTGCGGGCGAGGGCCAGCTTCAGGTCGGGCTCAAGGGTGCCCTCCAGGTGCAGGTGCAGCTCCGCCTTGGGTAGGCCGAAGGCGAAGTCTCGGGTCACGTCGGTGCTCATGTGTCCTCCACAGGTAGCGGGGCGGGTGTCGCGGAACCATTGTTCCACGCAACCCGCCCCGCTTTCAGGGGTTTCCCACGCCGATTGGCTCCACCGCGGTGGCCAGTTTTCCGGCGGTTGGAGCCTCCTTAGGCCAGGGCGCCCATCGGATCCCACGCCGGCAGGTGGAGGGGTGCTTCGGCGACCACGGCCCGCAGGTCCTCGGGGAGATCATCGACGTGCACGGCCACCTCGAAGACGTTGGCGTCGAACCACGGCGCGTCCATCGTGAAGAAGCCCTTGTCACCGGGTTCTTCACCCCAGGAGTTCTCCACGCGGAAGCGGCGCCCCTGCCCGGCCTCGTCGATGTCGACTCCGGTGAAGAGCATCGCGTGGTTCATCGCGGACTCCCCCGACACGACGCGCTGTTCCTTCGACGTGGAGAAGTCCACGCCGAAGAGCGCGTCGTAGTCGTAGAGACCGTCAACGAAGAGACCGGAGGAACGGTCGGACTGCTGGCCGCAGTCGGCGCCAAACCAGACGGCGCGCCCGGAGGCCAGAATCGAGGTGGTGATCTCGCGGATGGTCTCCACCGGGGCATTGACGTAGTGGATGGGGCGCCCGCCGACGATGTTCCCCATGTGATCCACGGTCAGCGCAAGCCCCTTGGGGTGTTCACGTCGGGGGTCGTCGACGAGGCACACGTACTGGGTCAGGTCCACGTCGACGTAGCGGTCGAAGAACTCGCGCGGGGTGAGGACGCCGTCGCGGTGGAATTCGTCCTTGTCGTCGCGCCACTCCCATTCGAAGGAGACGGGGGGCTCGCCGAGGCAGATGACCAGGATGCGCCACACGTCGGCAAGAGCGGCCTCCTTGACCTCGGTGATCTCCTCGTCGCTGGCGCCGCTGACGACGAGGGCGCGCAGCTCGAGGGCGCTGCGACGCAGGAGGACCTTCAGGCGGGCGTTCATGGGCGCCGTGTTGGAGGAGGATTCCGTCTCGGGCATCGCAACCTTGGGGACGAGGCCGTGCTTGAGGTAGAGAGAGACCGCCATGTCCCACTGGCCGCCATCGGAGAGGACATCGCCCAGGAGGAACTGGACGAGGCGACCATCGAGTTCCTCGGTCGATGCCGTCGCGATGATGTCGGTGAGGAAGAAGTTGGCGCGTTCGAACTTGTCCCAGAACAGGACGTAGTTCTGCGAGAACTCGAAGTCTTTGAGGCCCATGCGTTGCCGGGCGGTCGACCGCAGGAGGTTCAGGGAGGAGAAGAGCCAGCAGCGGCCGGACTTCTTCTGCGACGTCACCTTCCAGTCATCCACCTTGTGAGAAACGACCGTGGGCGTGGCGATGACCTTGTCGCGGTCGAAGGCGACCGTCTCAACGCCTGCGTGAGCGACCGCGTTGCGAGCGACCGTGCGCGCGCTGTCGGAGGAGGCGTGCATGCGGGCAATGAACTCGTCCGTGATCTCGTGTGCCATGAGCGGGGAGCTTCCTTTCTGTCGAGAGTGATTCTCTGTAAGGATACGCCGTGGCAGTGACGCGGACTACTGAATGCCGTTTAGAATGGGTGCCATCCGACTTCAGAGAATGCACAGGAGCTTTCATGTTCGATAGGCGCGCGTCTGGGCGGGAAGTGGCCCTGTCTGCGGGAGATTACCGGGCGCGAATCGTCAGCGTCGGGGCCGGCCTGGCTGGCCTAACCTATCGCGGTCACGAGCTGATCGTCCCTCACGACGCAGACGAGTGTCCACCCGCCTACCTCGGCAAGGTGCTCATGCCGTGGCCGAACCGCGTCGCCGGCGGCTCCTACTCGTGGGAGGGCGCCTCCTACTGCCTGCCCGTCGATGAGCCGGAGTTGGGCACCGCCCTCCACGGCTTCGTCGCCTTCCAGGAATGGGAGATCGTCGAGGCAGAGAAGGCCTCGGTGCTCCTGCGCACCCTGATCGCACCTCGCTATTCCTACCCCTGGACGCTGGTGGCTTCCGCACGCTATCACCTGGACGCCGACCGCGGCCTGCTCATCAAGCTCTCGGCGACCAACGTGGGCCGAGGCGCGGCGCCCTTCGGCGTCGGCTTCCACCCCTACCTGGCGGCAAGCGGGGCGCGGGCGGACAAGCTGGAGCTCACGATCCCCGCCGACATCGCCTACGAGGCCGACGAGCACCTGATACCCGTGGCCTCCCGCGACGTGGCCTCGCTCGGCCTGGATTTCCGCACCCCGCGCATCATCGCCTCGACCCGCCTCGACCACGCGTTCGCGGGGCTGCCGGAGGGCACCTGGTCCATGACACTGCGCGACCCCGCGTCGGGCGTGGGCACCTCCCTGTCCTCTGATGCGCGCTGGCTACAGGTCTATTCGGCGGATGATATCGGGCGGGTCGGCGTGGCCGTCGAACCGATGAGCTGCCCTCCCAACGCCTTCAACTCCGGAACGGACGTGGTTGACCTAGGCCCCGGGCAGAGCTACGCGCTCACCGCGTCGATCCGGGGGTTCACCCACCCCCGCTAGTAGCTGCCCGCGGCGGCGCGGATGAGGGTCAGGGCGACCGCCCCGGCCGTGGAGGAACGCAGCACGTGTGCGCCTAGGCCCACCGTGAGGGCGCCCGCACCCACCAGCTGCGCGCTCTCCTCGGCTCCGATGCCGCCCTCGGGGCCCACGACGAGCGCGATGCGAGCGGGAAGAGAGCCCGCCGCGCTCCCCAGCCGGATGCGCGCGAGCGCCGCTCCGAGCGACTCACTGGCCTCCTCGTGGCAGACGAAGGCCACCCCGCCCTCGGCCGTGAGCGAGGCGATCCAAGCGGAGAGCCGAGCGCTGTCCACGGCATCCTCGACGGGGGGCACGAAGGCGCGGCGGGACTGCTTGGCGGCGGCGCGCGCCACGACCTGCCACTTGGCCCTCCCCTTCTCGGCCTTCGGTCCCTTCCACTGGACGATCGCGCGCTGGGAGGCCCACGGAATCACGCGGTCCACGCCGATCTCGGTGCAGATCTCAACCGCCGCCTCGTCCCGTCCGCCCTTGGCCAGGGCCTGGACGAGCACAACCTCGGGGACAGGAGCGTCCTCGCGGCGGGATTCGCGCACGGTCAGAGACAGCGTGGCTTTGTCGGAGCCAATGACGTCGCAGGTTAGGCGAAGCCCTCGCCCGTCCACGATGTCAACCCGCTCGCCAGCCCCGATGCGGCGCACCGACGCGGCATGGCGGCCCTCGGAACCACCGAGGGTCGCGCGCTCACCCACGCCGAGGGACGCTGGCGGCGGGGTCAGGTCCTCACCGAGGAACACGGGCAGGGTCACGACGCATCACCCCATGAAGGTGTCGCGGATCTTGTCGAAGAACGAGGCCTGCTGGCGGTGGGGTTCGACCCGCACCTCGCCGCGAACCTTGGCGAGCTGCTCAAGCAGGTCGCGCGAGGCGTCGTCCAGCTTCTTCGGGATCTCAACGTCGACGTGGACGTGCATGGACCCGCGGCCGGAGCGTTGGAGGTGGCCGACCCCCAGCCCCTCAAGGACGATGTCATCGTTGGGTTGGGTGCCCGGGTTGATCGTCACGCTCTTCTTGCCGTCCAGTGTCTCCAGCTCGAACTCGGTTCCCAGGGCGGCGGTCGTCATCGGGATCGTGATCCACGTGTGCAGGTCGTCTCCGCGCCGATCGAACACGGGGTGCTTCTTCTCGCGGATCAGCAGGTACAGGTCGCCGCTGGGGCCGCCGCCGGGGCCGACCTCGGCCTCGCCGCTCACGCGGATCTGCGTGCCCTCGCTGGCTCCGGCGGGGATGTTGATGCTCAGTGTGCGGCGCGTGCGCACGCGCCCGGCCCCCGAGCACTCCACGCATGGCGAGGGGATGGTGTTGCCGTAGCCCTGGCAGGCGGGGCACGGGGCCTGCGTTTGCATGCGGCCGAAGAGAGAGTTCTGGATCTGCATGACGAAGCCCGATCCGTGGCACGTCGCGCACTGCTCGGGGGCGGTGCCCGGCTGACACATGGATCCGTGGCAGGTGTCGCACAGGACGTGGGTGTCGAAGACAACCTCCTTGGCGGCGCCAAAGGCGGCGTCCTCAAGGGTGATGTCGACAGCCACCTGCTTGTCTTTTCCGCGCCGCACGCGCGAGGCGGGTCCCTGGGAGGATGCCCCGAATCCGCCGTTGAACATCGCTTGGAAGATGTCGGAGAACGCTCCGAAATCGCCCGCCGCTCCGGCGCCCCCGCGCAGGGCGTCGGGGCCGCCGACGTCGTACATACGCCGCTTCTCCGGGTCCGAGAGCGTTTCGTAGGCGACCGACAGCTCCTTGAACGCCTCCTCCGAGTCGGGCCCCGCATAGTCGGGATGCAGCTGACGCGCGAGCTTTCGGTAGGCCTTCTTGATCTCGTCCTGGCTGGCGTCGCGTGCCACGCCGAGAACCTCGTAATAGTCTCTCACGCTTGCGGTTCCTTCCCTTGGGGCGTTCGTTCGTCCTGTCGTGTGCGCGTGTTGGCGCGATTAGCTGCGCGGTCCCTGAGCCAGGTACCGGGAAAGGTAGGCCGCCACGGCCCTCACCGAACTCATGGTCCGCGCGTAGTCCATCCGCATGGGTCCCACGATTCCCAGGTGTGCCAGCCCCTCGCCCTGGCGCGCCCCAGCCTGGTAGGTTCCCGTGACGACGGCTGCCTCGGCGAGGCCATCGTGGGGGTTCTCCGCGCCGATGCTGACGTGCAGGTCGTCGCCGGGGTCGGCCTCGGCGAAGAGTCGCATGAGAACCACCTGTTCTTCGAGGGCGTCGAGAACGGGGGCGATGTCACGAAAGTCGAGGGCTCCTCGGGCGAGGTTAGCCGCCCCTGCGACGACGATCTTCGTGTCGCTGGCTCCGCTGAGCAGTTCGCACAGGGCTGCTCCGAGCACTTCGACGGTAGGGGCCTGGCTAGGTGCGGCCGAGGTGGCGGCCTCGGCCACGCAGTCGCGCACGTTCGCGGAGGTCGCTCCGTCGCAGTGGCGGCGCAGGTGCTCTCGCGCGTCGCGGAGCTCATCCTCGCTCAGCGGCACCTCGAGCGTCAGGGTGCGCTCGCCCACCTGCCCGTCGGCCGTGATGACGACCACGAGGGCTCGGCTGGGCGGGAGGCCGACGACCTCGAGGTGCTTGAGGGTACGCACGCGCGCACCCGGATACTGCACGAGCGCGACCTGGTGAGTGACCTGAGCGAGGAGGCGGACGGATCGCTCCACGACGTCGTCGATGTCGACGGACTCGGCCAGAAAGGCCTCAAGAGCGTGGCGCTCGGGGGCGCTCATCGGCTTGAGCTCCGCGAGACGGTCAACGAAGACCCGGTATCCGCGGTCGGTGGGCACGCGCCCGGCGGAGGTGTGCGGCTGGTAGATGAGGCCTGCCTCTTCCAACACGGCCATGTCGTTGCGGATGGTCGCGGAGGAGACCCCCAGTCCCCCCGCGGCGATTGCCTTGGAGCCGACAGGTTCGCGGGTGGCCACGTACTGGGTGACGATGGCGCGCAACACGTCAAGCCTGCGGCTCTGCGCGCTGTTCCTCGGCATCTCAGCTCCCTCCACTCCTGGCACTCCCGCTTCCTGAGTGCCAATGCTACTCCCCGTTGCCGGAGGGAGGCGACATGAAGGGTCGGGGCGTGCGCTCGCCGCGAACGCGACGCGCAACCCGGGATCCTCACTGCGCCCAGGGAACCGTGACGAAGTCAATCAGTTCCTCGACCCGTCCCAACAGGGCGGGCTCGAGGTCGCGGTAGGTGCGCACCGTCGAAAGGATCCGTTTCCAGCCGATCGCAATATCGCGCTGATCGGCGTGCGGCCACCCCAGGGCAGCGAGGGTGCCGTGCTTGATGTCCACTCCTCGCGGGATCTGGGGCCACGCGCGTAAGCCGAGCCGCTCGGGCTTGACAGCCTGCCAGATGTCGACGAAGGGGTGCCCGAGGACGAGGACCGCGCCCGGCCAGCGCCCCGAGACGGCCTCAGCGATGCGCGACTCCTTCGACCGGGGCACCATGTGATCGACGAGGACGCCCGCCCGCGCGCGCTCGGTCGGTGCGAACACCTCCAGGATGTCCTCCAGGTTGTCCACGCCGTCAAGCAGCTGCACGGCGATCCCAGCCTCAGCCAGGTCTTCGCCCCACACGTGCTGGATGAGGTCCGCGTCGTGGCGCCCCTCGACCCAGATGCGCGAGCGCTTGGCGACCTTGGGGCCGCTCGATTCGGGAGCGAAGGACCCCGAATTCGTCACCCTGCGACCCGAGGCCGTGGCCCACCCCTGGGTCGAGGCGGGGGCAGGGCGGGGAGGGAGCGCTTCGATGGGCCGCCCCTCCAGCCAGAAGCCCGGACCCAGGGGAAAGGAACGACGCGCGCCGCGCCGATCCTCGAGTTCTACCAGGTGTACCCCGCCCGATTTCTCGACGCGCGTCACCGCACCCACCCAGCCCGAGGAGACGTCTTCCAGCACCATTCCCACCTCGACGTGAACCGGCGTCGAGCGCGGGCGCCGCGCGCCCGGACCGTCGCGGTGGGGATCATGCTCGAAGATGTTGCGCCCGTAGGGATCCATTGTCGTCACCCGCCCTACTGTAGCGACGCGCGGGTCAGTTTCCGATCACGACTCGGATGAACAGGGACACGAGGGCCGCCAGTATCCACGACGACACCGAACCGATGAGGAACTCTTCGGCCTTCTCGCCCGAGGAGTCCTGGGAGATTTCGGGGAATCGGATGACCCCCTTGGCCGCGACGACAGCCCCGATCGCGACCTCGGCGCCCGCACCCGCAAGGATGATGATGAGGAGGCGTTCGAGGGGACCGATCCACCGCCCGCCACGCAAGGCAACCCCGTCGCCGGAGCCCTCGGCGGAACCTTCTTTGTGGGAGACGATGGGAATGGAGCCGGCGCTGATCGGGGCCTTATCGGGATCCGCCGCTTCCGTTTGCTCCCTGCCTTTGTGCCAATGGGAGAGCATAGCGGGCAGCACGGGCGCGTTAATCCAGCCGGGGACGGGATCGCAGGAGCGGCCGCGCGCGCACTGCAGGATGGCCGTGATCAGGTAGTTGGCGGGGCCCGTCACGAGGAAGACCACCGCGATGATCAGGTCAATGGAGCGCCCGGCAAGAAGGGACAGGAGAGGAAAGTCGACGGGATTCAGGCTCATGAGCGCCACCAGGCCGAGGGAGGCGCACGCCCACCGCGCGAGGACGCCCCGGGCACTGGGATCGGTCAGGTCCCAGCCGAACCAGACGAGAGCGAGCGCGGCGCCCAGCGCGTTTGCGAGAGCGCTCGCGCCCAGGAAGAACCCGGAGTAGCAGATGACGACGAGCAGAAGGGACAGGAAGACGATCAGTCGCCGCGACCAGCGCCGCGGATCCGACGTCAGGAGAACCGTCAGCTCCGAGGCGGCGATGCCCAGGAGGAGGGTTTCATGCACGAGCCGCCTCCGCGATGATCAGCGAGGATTGAATCAGCCCTGCCCCCGAGCCCCGGGCGAAGTCTGAAATCGCCTGCTGGGAGAGCTTCTCGACCCGCGCGATCTCGACCTGGGTCTTGCCCAGCAGCAGCGAGGCGGTGATCCGGCGGTGGCGCGCCGACAGCTTGAGGATGGCGTGATCACGCAGGCTCAGCAGCGCGTTGACGCAGGTTTGGTAGTTCGGGGAGATCGTGGCCTCGACCGAAGAGTCCGCGATGAACCAGGTACGAATGAAGGGGTTGGAGGAATCCTGCACCTGGTGCGCCCGGTTGATTGCGGCGCGAGCCGCCCACCACGCCGAGCCGTCCTGGAGCGAGGCCACGTCAGCTGCGCGCGAGCGCGGGTGTCCGTGCACCCCGCCGGGCAGCTCCTCGATGCGACCGGCACCGATGCCGAAGCGCAGCTGGAGCTGAGGGGGCAGGAGGAGCTGGGAGCGCAGCGTCAGCAGGAGCGCGTCTTCGAGCGAGTTGGCGACCGCCTGAAACTCGTCCCCAACCGTGGCGTAGGGAGCCTCCAGCAAGGTAAGCCCCTGACTTGCCTTCTCGAAGGTCTCCTCGAAGGTGCGCTGGGCGTCCGGGCGATTGGTGAGTGTACGGGAACCAACGATGTCGGCGATGACAGCATAACGAAGAGTCACAAGACCACACTTTTCCTTGTATTTAACCCTCCACAAGCCCCTTCTCGGAAGAGGGGATGCGGACAGCGAGACTTCACATGACCCCCCTAGGCAAACACACCCGAGGCACGATGTCAACAATATCAGCACGTAATACAAGCTTGTCATAGGATACACTTTTACCGATTGACAAGTAGATTCCTCGAAATGGCGCGCCTAACTCGCGGTGGCGCCACCAAAAGAGAGACGCGTACCTCTTGCGCCCACGCCCCGAGCGCGCGGCCACGCCACGCAGGGTTCACCTCGTGTCAATACCCCATGAGCTCGCGCGTCACGTAGTCGGCCAGCAGGCGTCCCCGCAGCGTCAGGACCACCCGGCCTTTCGCGGCCTCGCCCCCATCAATGAGCCCATCAGCGACGAGCGCTTCGACGCGCACGCCCGACGCTACCTCCCCACCTTCCCCGTCAGCGACGACGGGCAGACTGTCGAGCGCAATTCCCTCCGCGGTACGCACACCGAGCATCACGCGCTCCAGCTCACGCGTCTCATCGCTGAGAATTTCTCCTGCAAACGCGGGCGAAACTCCCTCGCGCACGCGCGCCGCGTACGCCGCGGGATTCTTGACATTCCACCAGCGCGCGCGTCCGACGTGCGAGTGGGCGCCGGGCCCGAGCCCCCACCAGTCCCAATCACGCCAGTAGGCCAGGTTATGTCGCGAGGCGTGCACGTAGGACGTGGGCGCCCGGACCGGCGAGCGGTCGCCTTCCGTCACGCGCGCGAAGTTGGAGATCTCATACCACGCGTAGCCGGCCTCCCCCAGCAGCTCATCCGCCAGCTCATACTTCGCAGCCTCATCGTCGGGGTCGGGGGTGGGGAGTTCTCCCCTGGCGACCTGCCGGCCCATCTTGGTTCCCTCTTCGACGACGAGGGCGTACGCGCTGATGTGATCGGGCCGGTATGAGAGCGCACACCGAAGAGAAGTCTCCCAGTCGGTCAGCCCCTCACCGGGGGTTCCGTAAATCAGGTCGAGAGAGGTCGACAGACCCGCTTCCTTGGCCCACTCCACTACCAGGGGGACGCGATTGGGAGCGTGGGTGCGATCCAAGGTGCGAAGGACGGAAGGGACCGCCGATTGCATGCCGAAGGAGACGCGGGTGAATCCGGCGTGCGCCAGCTCTCGCAGGCCGGAGCGTGTCACCGAGTCGGGATTGGCTTCCAGGGTGACCTCGGCGTCCTTGGCGATGCCGACCGCCTCGTCAAGGCCGCGCAGGATCTCGATGAGTTCCGCCGTTGCCAGCATCGTCGGCGTTCCTCCCCCGAAGAACACCGTCTGCGCCCGGCGCGCTTTCATCCCGGCATCCGCCATGACGCGCGTGGCGAGTCGAGCCTCGGCCAGCACGGAGGGGGCGTAGTCTCCCACCTGCGCGCCCGGGCCGAAGCCGACCGTGTAGGTGTTGAAATCGCAGTATCCGCAGCGCACCCGGCAGAAGGGAACGTGCACGTACAGGGAGAGCGGACGGCGGCGGTCGACCTCGACCAGGTCCGGACCGAGTGAGCCGTCGACCGGCCAGCGCACGCCGTCGGGTTGCGCCGGGCTCATAGGCGCCGTCTCCGCGCAGGCACGCGTGTGCGCCCCGCGCGCACTTCCTTAGCCACGGGGCCGCCGGATGCCGACGATATCGTGGACCCTACGCCTCGCATCCGTGCCGCGCGTCTCGAAGTGGGTGACCACGCGCCCCGAAAAGCGCGGGGCAAAACCCCCGCGGCCGGGCTGAGGATCGTTCGGGTCCGGGCGCTGACCGGCATACGGATTATCCAGCAGCTCGCACGCCTCGACGACGTCGCGCATCTGCCAGGCGTAGTCGTCCCAATCGGTGGCGAGCCGCCACGCTCCCCCGTCGCGCAGGAGGCGCGCCACCTCGAGCGCGAAGTCGTCGCAGACCAGCCGCCGCTTGCGGTGGCGCGCCTTGCGCCACGGGTCGGGGAAGAAGGTCCACACCTCGTCCAAGACCCCATCCCCCAGCATGATGGGCAGGGCCTGAGCTGCGTCTGCCTCGAGAACCCGGATATTGTCCACGCCCGCGCTCACCGCCTTGGAGACGAGCTTGGCGATCCCCGGCACCCACACTTCAAGGGCGAGAAAGTCCCGCTCGGGGTGGGCGGCTGCTGCGGCGACGATCTGCTCGCCCGTGCCCGATCCGATCTCCAGCGTCACCGCCCTCTCACGCCCGAAAAGCTCGGGTAGATCGAGCCGGAAGTCCTCTGCAACGGTCGTGTATCCGACTCCGCGGCGAGGCTCGACGACGTAACGTGACGCGTGCGCCTCCCACGTGCGCGCCAGGTTGGGTGCAAGCTCGCGCGTGCGCCTCGTAAACGACTTCGTGCGGCTCATGAACACGCCGCCCTCGGTCACCTCGCCGAGCAGACGCGCACCGGGGGCACCCTCGCGTCCGCGAGTACCGCAGGCCGCGTCCCGGCCCGAGTCAGGCGCGCTCACTTCTTGCCCGTCGGAACGTCGGACGTCAGGGCAGCGATGAACGCCTCCTGGGGAACGTCGACCCGTCCGATCGACTTCATGCGCTTCTTGCCTTCCTTCTGCTTCTCCAGCAGCTTGCGTTTACGCGTGATGTCGCCGCCGTAGCACTTGGCGAGCATGTCCTTGCGCAGCGCCTTGATGGTCTCGCGGGCGATCACTCGCGAGCCGACCGCCGCCTGAACCGGAATCTCGAATTGCTGGCGGGGAATGAGTTCCTTGAGCCGCTTGGTCATGCGCTGACCGTAGGCGTACGCGCCGTCTCGGTGAACGATCGCGCTGAAGGCATCGACGCGGTCACCGTTGAGGAGGATGTCGACCTTGACCAGATCGGCGCTCTGTTCTCCGCTCTCCTGGTAGTCCAGGGATGCGTACCCGCGGGTGCGGGACTTGAGCTGGTCGAAGAAGTCAAAGACGATCTCGGCCAGGGGCAGCTGGTAGTGCAGCTCAACGCGCTCCTCGCTGAGATAGTCCATGCCCCGCATGGAGCCGCGCCGTTCCTGGCACAGCTCCATGATGGTCCCCGTGAACTCGGTGGGGGTCAGGATCGTCGCGTTCACGACGGGCTCGCATACCTCGGAGATCTTGCCCTCGGGGAACTCGCTCGGGTTGTCGACACGCACCTGCGTTCCGTCCTCCGTGATGACGCGGTAGACGACGTTGGGCGCCGTGGCGATCAGGTCGAGGTTGAACTCTCTTTCGAGCCTCTCGCGAATGATCTCCAGGTGCAGCAAGCCCAGGAAGCCACACCGGAAGCCGAAGCCGAGGGCGGCGCTGGATTCCGGTTCGAAGGTCAGGGCAGCGTCGTTGAGCTGGAGGCGTTCGAGGGCGTCGCGCAGATCGGGAAAGTCCGAGCCGTCAACCGGGTAGATGCCGGAGAAAACCATCGGGTTGGGGTCTCGGTAGCCAGCCAGAGGCTCGGTCGCACCGTGCACGTGGCTGGTCACGGTGTCGCCAACTCGAGACTGGCGCACGTCCTTCACGCCCGTGATCAGGTACCCGACCTCACCCGCGCCGATACCCTCCTCGGGGGTGGGTTCGGGGGAGATCACGCCCAGCTCAAGCAGCTCGTGGGTGGCACCCGTTGACATCATGCGCACGCGCTGGCGGGTCGAGAGGATACCGTCAACGACACGCACGTAGGTAACCACGCCCCTGTAGGTGTCGTAGACGGAGTCGAAGATCATCGCCCGGGTCGGCGCGTCGGGGTTACCTTCGGGGGCGGGGACGACCTCAACGATGCGGTCGAGGAGCGCCTCGACGCCCTCGCCCGTCTTGCCCGACACCCGCAGGACCTCGTCCTCCTCGCAGCCGATCAGTTGCGCGACCTCGTGCGCGTACTTCTCCGGTTGGGCGCCCGGAAGGTCGATTTTGTTGAGCACGGGAATGATTGCCAGGTCGTTCTCGAGGGCAAGGTAGAGGTTCGCCAGGGTCTGGGCCTCGATTCCCTGGGCCGCGTCGATGAGCAGCACCGCTCCCTCGCAGGCCGCCAGGGAGCGGGAAACCTCGTAGGTGAAGTCCACGTGTCCGGGCGTATCGATCATGTTGAGCGCATAGGGAACGCCATCGTGCGCCCACGGCATGCGCACAGCCTGGCTCTTGATCGTGATTCCTCGTTCGCGTTCGATGTCCATGCGGTCGAGGTACTGATCGCGCATCTCGCGTGCCTCAACGACGCCGGTGAGTTGCAGCATGCGGTCCGCGAGGGTGGACTTGCCGTGGTCGATGTGCGCAATAATGCAGAAGTTGCGGATCTGCGCCTGCGGGGTGTGCGACGGGCGAATCTGAGCCTGCTGCGCGGCCGTGGGGATGGGCACCTGTACCTCCGTGAAATCGTTGACCTCACTTATCGTCCCATTGACGCGCCCCTTTGTGCTAGTCGTGGGTCGGGACGTGGCGCACAGTGGCGACTCCTGCTCCCCGCCCGCTCACTCCACCTCGGTAATGAGCGAGATGGCCTCACTCAGGTCACAGTCCTCCCAATCGTCGGGGTGGTCGTCGCGGAGCTTGCGCGCAAGACGGCTGGCCTCCTCGTCATCCCCTCGCAGGGTGGCCAGCGTCAGGAGGATAGTCCGTACTCGTGCCGTGAGCGGATCCCTGTCTCCGAGATATCTGCGGCAGTCCTCGGCGAGGATGCGCCACAGGTCCTCTCCCCCGTTTCTCTCGCCGCTCATCCACGTGTTGCGGGCGATCTCATGTCGCAGGCGCAGGACGCGCCAATCACCCCGATCGGTCACCGAGAGCAGCGCGTCCATGTTCTCCTCGTACAGGCCGATCGCCTCCTCGTACTGCCGGTCCGCGGACAGGACCTCGGCGAGGTTGTCCCGCACCGTGAGCAGGGTCGTGTCAGCGGGGTCGCGCTGAGCCTCCATGTCGTCCAGCAGCGCGCGGTACACGCGCGCCGCCTTGCGCCACTTGCCCACGTTCTTCCAGGGCATGGCCGAGTTGTTGCGGATGGCGAAAGCGATCTGTGGGTCGAGTCCGGGGCACTGCCTGAGGTCGGCGACGAGAGAGGCGAACGCGCGTATCGCCATGTCGTTGCAGCCGAGAATTGCCAGCCAGTAGGCCTCGGAGTTACGCAGCATGAGGACGAGCGGGTGAACGCGCTCCAGCGCTTGCTCTCCCAGTCGCACGGCATCGGCAGCCACCCGGCGGCATTGTTCGAACGCCCCCAACCGAGCATGCCAGTCGACACACAGCTTGGCAGCCTCCAACCGCTCTTCGACAGACACGCGCTCGTCGCCATAGACCTCCATCGCGTGATCGATCGCGTGATCGATCCGGCCCGAATCCGCACACCTGAGCGCCGCCGCGATGGATTCCATCGCCCGCGCGTCGGCATCGCTGGCCTCTCCCGCCGCACGGGTAGACCGACCACATGCGTCCAGGGCGAGCGTCGGACCGTGCGTTGTTCCCGTTGACATCATTGTCACCTTCCTCTTTCGGCGTGATATCTGCGATCAACACCAGGATCGCGCGCGTGCCCGCCCCACGTCTTCCCCAGTCACGACACCTGTGGATATCGATGCGACTCGAGTCGCCCTGTGGATAACAGGCGCTCCCGCCCCTCGCGTATGCTGGTCTCATGAAATCACTCGTCAGCGGCCTCATCGAAGCTGCCCTCGGCTTCCTGTCCGGACTGAGCGGGTCCGGCCACAGCGACACGCAGGCACCGAAATCCTCGCCGCACTCCACGTCCGCTCCGCGCACCTCCCCCCATTCTCGCCCGCGCACCGATGCCCCCCGGTCGCGCCCGGCGCGCCAGGCGGACCCCGCCACGTCGAATCGCCCCGAGACCTCGATCCGCGAGGCGAGTATCGCCGACGCGCTCGCCCACGCCTCCTACGAGCCGGTGATGGACGGAGACGCAGACCCCGGCGAGGTCGTCTGGACGTGGGTCCCCTACCAGGAGGACGCCTCCGTCGGAAAGGACAGGCCCGCCGTCGTCGTCGGCGCCCACGGCGAGGGCGTCTACATCCTGCAGCTCACCAGCAAGGACCACACCCGCGATGCCGCGCAGGAAGCCGCCGCAGGCCGCTACTGGTTCGACATCGGTTCGGGTGCCTGGGACTCGAAGGGACGCCCCTCGGAGGTGCGCCTTGATCGAGCGCTGTGGGTCAAGGCCACCGACGTTCGCCGCGAGGGCTCGATTCTTCCCCGCGCGACCTGGCAGCGCATCGTCGACGCCCTCGCCGAGCACCACCGCTGCCACGGCGAGTAGCTCCCGCGCACGTGACCGACCTTACGAGGCGGGGACAAGCCTCGGCATGTGACGCGGGCGCCCGCTCCTGGTAGGATAGGTCGTTGGACTCCCGGCCTGGTCGGGCAGGGGGTCTGGTTAAGACCGTTTGCGGGTGTCCCCACGCCTAAGTCCCGGTCTTGACACAGCCCTCACCGACCCTGTCAGACATACATCAAGGAGAAATCCGACTGTGGCAAACATTAAGTCCCAGAAGAAGCGCATCCTCACCAACGAGAAGCGCCGCGTTCGCAACCAGTCCGTGAAGTCCGAGCTGAAGACCCTGGTCCGTCAGACCCGCGAGGCTGTCGAGGCCGGCGACAAGGACAAGGCTCTGGCCGCGCTGCGCGTTGCCTCGCGCAAGCTGGACGTCGCCGTCTCCAAGGGCGTCATCCACAAGAACCAGGCTGCGAACCGTAAGTCCAAGCTTGCGCGTCGCGTTGCCTCTCTCGGCGACTGAGCGATACCGCTGAGCAAACGAAAGAGCGGGCCACCCCGGTGGGGCGGCCCGCTTTCGTATGCCTTCTTCCCCGCTGTCGGGGCGTACGGCACGGCGAGGCCCGGGCCTGCCCTGATCCGTCAACGCTTACTCGAGCTCGAAGGCACCCGTGTAGAGCTGGTAGTAGACGCCCTTCTGCGCGATCAGGTCCTCGTGCGTGCCGCGTTCAATGATGCGCCCCTGGTCCATCACCATGATGGCGTCGGAGTTGCGAACGGTGGACAGGCGGTGGGCGATGACGAAAACCGTGCGCCCCTCCATGAGATTGTCCATGCCCCGTTGAACCAGCGCCTCCGTGCGAGTGTCAATCGAGGAGGTCGCCTCGTCCAGGATCATGGCGGGCGGGTCTGCAACCGCAGCCCTGGCGATCGACAGGAGCTGCGCCTGACCCTGGGACAGGTTCGACCCGTTGCCCGTCAGCATCGTGTCGTAGCCTTCGGGGAGTCTGCGAATGAAGGAGTCCGCGTTGGCGAGCTTCGCGGCCGCGATGCACTCCTCGTCGGTGGCATCCAGGCGCCCGTAGCGAATGTTCTCCATGACCGTTCCGGTAAAGAGCTTCACCTCCTGGAGGACTACGCCGAGAGAGCGGCGCAGATCCGACTTACGGATCTTGTTGACGTTGATGCCGTCGTAGCGGATCTTCCCGTCGTCGATGTCGTAGAAGCGATTGATCAGGTTCGTGATCGTCGTCTTTCCGGCTCCGGTGGCGCCCACGAACGCGATCTTCTGCCCCGGCTTAGCCCACAGGGAAATGTCGTGCAGGACTTCCTTCTCCCCGTCGTAGGAAAAATCGACGCCTTCCATGACGAGTTCACCGCGCAGGCGCGTGTAGGTGACGGTTCCCTCCGCCTGGTGGGGGTGGCGCCACGCCCAGATGCCCGTGCGCTGCTCGGTCGGCTCGATAACCCCGTCGGCACCCTCACGAGCACGCACGAGCGTCACGTACCCGTGGTCCTCCTCGGCCTCCTGGTCGATCAGCGCAAAGACGCGTCCTGCCCCGGCCAGGCCGAGCGTGATCATGGGAACCTGCATGGACATCTGGCCGATCGTCTGAGAAAAGTTGCGAACCATGCCCAGGAACGAGACGACCACTCCGACGGTGACGACGTCGAAGCCGACGAGGTGGAGATTCGGAGTCTGACGCAGGATCATGATTCCACCGACGATCGCGACGACGACATACATGATGTTGCCGATGTTGCCCAGCGCCGGCATGAGGACGTTTCCGTAGATGTTGGCCTTCTGCGAGGATTCGAAGAGCTTAGCATTGTAGGCGAGGAAATCCTCCTTCGCGGCCTGCTCGTGGTTGAAGACCTGCACGACCTTCTGACCGTCCATCATCTCCTCGATGTAGCCTTCCTCGTCGGCCAGGGCCTTCTGCTGGGCGCTCATGAAGCGCCCCGAAAGACCGCCCAGCTTTCCGGTGAGCGAGGCCATGAGGGCACCGACGATGAACACGACCAGGGCAAGCCACACGGAGTAGTACAGCATCGTCGCGATGAGAACCACGATCGTGAGCCCGGACTGGACGAGGGTGGGGATCGACTGGCCGATGAGCTGGCGGATGGCGTCCGTGTCGTTGGTGAATGTCGACATGATCGCCCCGTGAGGATGGGTGTCGAAGAAGCGCAGCGGGAGACGTTCCATCGAGTCGAACATGTCGTCGCGCATGTGCTTGAGAGTCCCCTGGGTGACGATCGCCATCGCGCGCGTGTAGATGAAGCTTCCGACGACGCCGACGCCGAAGATGATGCCCATCGTGAGCACAAGGCGCACCAGGGTGGGGCGCACCGCGTCAAATCCGCTCTCCAGGCCGGGGGTGACGACCGTGTCGACGATTCTCTGCATGAAGATCGCTCCCACGGCGGAGGCGATAGCAGCCAGGATGATGCACACGATCGTCAGACCGATGCGCACCGGGTAGTGGCGGACGATGTAGCGCATCAGCCTCGGGAAGGGATGCTCGATCCCCTCGAGCTTCTCGCCGTCCGCACTCGCTCCACGTATGCGGGCCATGTCAGGCCACCTCGCTTTCCTTGGCTGCGTTCTGAGAATCGTAGATCTCGCGGTACTCCCCACCCGCCGCCATCAGTTCGGCGTGGGTGCCTCGTTCCTTGATGCGTCCATCGTCGAGGACGATGATCTGGTCGGCGTGCTCCACGGAGGTCAGGCGCTGGGCGATGATGATGGTCGTTGTCCCCGGAATCTCCGTCTCGAAGGCGTTGCGGATGAGCACGTCCGTGCGCGTGTCCACGGCGGACGTGGAGTCGTCCAGGATGAGGACCTTCGGGTTCTTCAGCAGCGCACGCGCGATGCACAGGCGCTGCTTCTGTCCGCCCGACACGTTCGTTCCACCGCGGGCGATCACGTAGTCGTAGCCGCCGGGCAGCTGCTGGATGAACTCGTCGGCCTGAGCGAGTTCGCAGGCGCGGACGATCTGCTCGTCGGTGGCCTCGGGGTTACCCCAGCGCATGTTGTCCTTGATGGTTCCCGAGAATAGGACGTTCTTTTGCAAGACGACGGAGACGGCGTCGCGCAGGGACTGAAGGTCGTAGTCGCGCACGTCGCGTCCGCCGACCGTCACCACGCCCTCGGAGACGTCGTAGAGGCGGCAGATGAGCTGAATGAGGGAGGTCTTGGCCGAGCCGGTTCCGCCGACAATACCGAGCGTGGAGCCAGACTCAATGCGCAGGTCGATGTCCGACAGGGCGTTCTCCTCGGCCTTGTCGGAGTACTTGAAGGACACTCCCTCAAAGACGACGGTGCCGTCGGCCACCTCGGTTGCCCCACCGGGGGGCGAGGACAGGGAGGGCTCATGGGTGAGAACCTCGGCGATGCGGTGCGCGGACTCGGCAGCCATGGTCGTCATGACGAAGATGAAGGCGAGCATAAGCATGTGCGACAGAATCTGGATGCCGTAGGTGATGAGCGCGGTCAGGCCGCCCTTGGTGAGCTCCGTGCCCGCTGAGTTGACGATGATCCCCGCCCCGAAGTAGTCGACGGCCATGATCGCGGAAAAGATGAACAGCATCATGACAGGGCCGTTGAGGGCGATGAGCTTCTCTGCATTGGTGAAGTCCTTGCGCACGTCCTGAGATGCAGCGCGGAACTTGGTGGTCTCGTGCTCCTCGGTGACAAAGGACTTGACCACGCGGATCGCCGCAACGTTCTCCTGGACAGAGTTGTTGAGCGCGTCGTACTTCTTGAAGATGCGGCGGAAAATCGGGAAGGCCACGAGAACAATGAGCGCGAGAATGATCGCCAAAACAGGCACCATCGCCAGGAAAATGAGCGCCATCGACACGTTGATGCGCCACGCCATGACGATGGAGAAGACGATCATGAGCGGGACTCGCACGGCGATGCGAATGAGCATCCCGAAGGCATTTTGGACGTTGGTGACATCCGTTGTCATCCGCGTGACCAGGGAGGAGGTCGAGAACCGATCGATATCGGCAAAGGAGAAGTCCTGGACGCGGAAGAAGAGGTCTTGACGCAGGTTCTTCGCCAGGCCAACCGACGCGGTCGCCGAGAAGCGCGCGGCGAGAACACCGCACGCCAGCGAGGCAAAGGCCAGGCCGATGAGGATCGTTCCCAGACGCGCGACCGGGGCGAGGGACGTGCCGTCAAGGGCGTCCACGAGGGAAACCATGATCAGCGGGATCAGGCACTCGAAAACAACCTCGCCCACGATAAAGAGCGGGGTGAGGAGCGCGGGAGACTTAAACTCTCGCAGCCGACCCAGCAGTATTCCAATTGTTCTCATCTGTGTCCTTCCACTGACATCTGTCCCATCGCGGGCGCCTCGCGCACCGCACCCGCCCCGCGCTCAGCGTCCGCGCAGCCGGCAAATCGTGATGATGGCCTTCTCGATCGCCCGCTGGGGGTCGCGCGACTCGCCCTTCGTTTCTGCATCCGCGGTCGCGATCGCTCCGAAGGCCGCAGCCAGGGAGTTATCGGACCAGCCACGCAGCTCGCGCCGGGCTCGGTCCACCTGCCAGGGGGCCATCTTCAGGGACGAGGCACCCCCTCCAATTGACACCTTCGCCATCGCCCGGAACTTCATCGCGAGTGCGGCGACGAGCACCTGCGGGGCGATGCCGGTGGCGAAGGCGTGGCGTGTCAGGGTCAGTGCCTTCGCGGAGTGTCCGGCGACCGCGGCATCGGCCACGTCGTAGCCGGTGGCTTCCACGCGCCCGGCCTGGTAACGGCGCACGTCCTCCAGGGTGATGCGTCCGCTCACGTCGGACAGGAGCTGCGCGAGCGCCCCCGCCATCGCGCGCGGATCGTTGCCCAGAGCGTCGACGAGGGCCTGCATGGCCTCGTTGTCCATCTGTCGGCGTGCGGAACGCACGTCGGAGGCGATGAGCGCGAGCTTCTCGCGGTCATTCTTGAGGGGTTCGGCGGGGATGACGGGCCACTTGGCCTTGGCGATCGCGTCGATGACCTTCTTGCCCCGCGCGTTGCCGCCGGGGTGGGCGAGGAAAAGCCACACGTCGGGGGCTGGAGCACTCGCGTAGGCGATCAGGTCGGCGGCGAGGGCGTCACTCATCGTTTCGAGGTCGCGGATGATGACCATGCGGGACTCCCCGAAGAGGGAGGGGGAGGCAATGACGTCGATCTGCCCGGCCTGGTAGGTGGCGGCGACGATGTCCGTGCGTTCGAGGTTGGGATCGGCCTGGTGGGCGAGGAAGCGCAGCTGGTCAAGCGCACGGTCAACGAGGAGCCCCTCGCTTCCTTTGATGAGGACGATGGGAGCCAGCGCTACCTGGGTGGGCGTCGCGCCTCGCCCGCCGCGTGCTGCCACGTCTCCCTGCCTTTCCACAGCGCTTCTGATTGTCTAAGTCTGCCACTGAGCGCGCTCGTGTGCGCCCGCCTTTGCCCTGAGCGGACACATCCCGTGGCCGGTCTCACCGAAGCGACCCGCGAGGCGCCTTACGCCGAACTCCCGCACCGATGCGGGGCCGCGGGCCTATGGCCCCGCCGGGAAATCACCGTCCCCTGGCATCCTCTACGACCGGTGCACCCCATCGTCGCCACGCCACCCACGCGCCCCACCCGGCTCCCGCGCACGCGTAGAGGGACAGGAGCGTGGGCGGGCCGCCCGGTACCTGGATGCCCGAGGCGGCGAGCCCCGAAAAGAAGCGCGCGAGTGCGGCGATCCACGCGGTCCCCCACGAGGCGAGCCAGGCGCACGCGGACGCCAGGGGCGGGGAAACGGGAGCGAAGAGGGCTCCGGCCAGGCCTGCGAGGGTGACCAGGGGAACGGCGGGTTCCGCCAGGACGTTGGCTGCTATCCCCCACACGGGAACCGTGCCGGACAGCGAGACGATGAGCGGCGCGGTGAAGACCTCTGCGAGGGCGGGAACGCAGGTGCCCTCGACGAGGGCACGCACCGCTCGCCCGAGCCGCGTGTCTGCCCTCAGTCGTCGGCGCGCACGCCTGATGAGGACCGCGCTGGGGCCGACGAGGGCGAGGGCAGCAAGGCACGACAGGGCGAAACCGTAGGAGCGCGACGCCCATGGATCGAGGATCAGGGACACGATGACGACACCGCTCAGTGCGGCAACGGCTTGTCCCTCCCGCCCGAGAACCAGCCCGAGGCAGGCCACGGCCGCGACGCACACCGATCGCAGGACGGAGGGCTGGGGTCCAACAAGGATCACGATGCCGCAGAGCACGACCGCCGTGGCCACTAGGCGCAAAACCTTGCGTGCTGGCAGCACGAGGTTCAGGGCCGCGAGGATGATCACGATGTGCGATCCGGACACTGCCGTGAGGTGGGTCAGGGAGGTCGTCTTCATGGCCTCGGCAAGGTCGGCGCTGAGGAGTCGGTCGTCACCGATGGCCATCCCGGGGACAAGGGCTCGCGCGTGCCCGGGAAGCGTCTCACAGGCGGCGACGAAGGAGCGGTGAGTGACACGCATCCAGGCGTAGACGCCGCCCGGCCGCTCGATGAGGGAGGCGCGGCGAGCTCGCACGGCCCCCACCGAGGGAGGCGCGGAGGCGAAGGAGGGGTCGAGGGTGCCCGTCACCTCGAAGACGTCGCCGCGAGCAGCGCCCTCCCAGCCGGGCGCGCTCACGAGGGCGCGAGCCTGGGAAGGCGCCCATCGGATGCCGTCGAAGACCTCGGCGATGCGCACGCGGGCCCGCCGCCGCGCGACGTGACCGGAGGAGAGCGGAGCCGGGTCGTCTTCGAGCACGACGCGCGCGCGGATCGGCCCGGCCTCACCGCGAGCCGGATCTGCGTCGTAGCGTTGCCGCGCCATGCCGGCAACCGCGAGCGCGCAGGCGAGGCAGGCGCACAGGAGGGCGACGCCCATGCGCGCCGATCGCGGAGGAGTCCTGGCATGCCGGGGTGGGTGGGTGTGTCGGCGCGAGTACGCGTACGATGCCGAGGCCGCGCAGCACAGGACCAGGAGTGCCGCGGCGAGGGGCCAGGGAGGTGGGCGGCTGGTCGCCCACCAGGTGGCGGCCCAGGTTGAGGCGGCGGCGGGAAGCAGACGCAGGTCGATCATGACGGGGGCTTGTCGCTCGTTCATGGGCACACTCCCGGGCGTATCTTCTCGATCAGTGCGGGACCTATTCCGGGCACCTCGTCCAGCGCGTCGACGCTGGTGATGCGGGGGTGGGTCGTGCGGTACTGGATGATCCGCGAGGCGAGGGCCGGGCCTATCCCCGGGAGGGTTTGCAGATCCTTGTCGCTGGCGGTGTCCAGTCGGACGCAGGAGGCGGTCGCCTCGTTGGCGGCGTCCGTGTCGGGGCTTTGCCCCGCATGGGTGAGGCGTATGTGTTCTCCATCAACGAGGACGCGGGCGAGGTTGAGGGAGTCGAGGTCGGCGTCGGGCAGGGCTCCTCCAGCTGCGTCGATGGCATCGATGATGCGGGAGGAGGCGGGGAGGGTGAGAACTCCGGGGGAAGCCACCGCCCCGGACACGTAGACGGTGACCTGTCCTCCCGCCGTGGGTGGGCTGTCGGTGGGGCCCGTCTGGGCGTCGGTTGATTGTCCGTTCTCGCCTGTTTCGCTCGCGGTCTGTTCCGTCCGCGGCGCCTGGGCGTTGCCCGCGTGTTTCCAGATGCTGACGGCGGTGATGAGGACGAGGACGAGGATGAGAGCCGCGACGGTCGCACCTCCCGGGAGGAGCCGGGCCACCCGCTTGTCTGCGGCCTCGTCCTCCTGCGAGACAGCGGAATCGTACACGGCCTTGGTCAGGGCCCTCATGCGCCTGCGAGCCAGCAGTTGCGACAGGTTCATAGTTGGGACGCTACGCCCGCCGGCGGCGCGTGTCAGGGGCTTTTTCTTTCCCTGTGCATGGCGCCGTCGGTGCCGGCAGGCTTGTGGATGCATCCCACGTGGCTGTCCCCGCCCATAAGTCGCACGGAGGTCGGGCGCCAAGGGATACTGGTGCGGGAAGACACAGCCACGCGGCGCTTGCGCGCCCTCAGTCCGAAAGACATCACCATGAGCGAGAACATTGAGGACCTCAAGGCACGGCTTGCGCAGGCCGAGGCCGCCGCGAAGGCGGCCGAGGCGGAAGCCGCTCGCGCAAAGGCCGAAGCGTTGCGCGCCCAGCTCGAAGCGGAAAGAACGAGCGCTGCCCCGAGCCCTGAGCCGTTGGAGGCGGCCTCCCCCGCCCGCGCCACGCAAGAGGCCGCCGCGCAAGGCGACGCCACTCAGCCCGGCCCTGCCTCGTCCCCCGCGCCCGCATCCGGCCTCTCTCCCTTCGCCGCCCACATTCAGGCCGCCTACTCCTGGGATGTTCCCGCCGTCACCGTCGGAACCCTCATTGACGAGGGCGTGCGCGTGCCCGGCGTGAGCGCAGTGATGCCTCTGCCGATGTTCAACCGTCACCTCCTGGTCGCCGGGGCAACCGGCACGGGCAAGACACGCACCCTCCAGCTCCTCGCCGAAGGGCTGTCGGCCGGCGGTTCCTCGGTGCTCCTGTGCGACGTCAAAGGCGACCTGACGGGCCTGGCCGAGCCGGGTACGAGCTCGGAGAAGCTCCTCTCTCGCACGGCGGCCAACGGGCAGCAGTGGGCGGCCAGCGCCTTCCCCGTTGAGCTGCTGAGCCTGGGCGGGGCGGACGCGCAGTTCCCGGGCGTGCCGGTGCGCGCCGAGGTGAGCGATTTCGGGCCGATCCTGCTGGCACGTGCGCTCTCCCTCAATACGACGCAGGAGCAGGCCCTCCAGTTGATCTTTGCGTGGGCGGACTCCCAGGGATTGGAGCTGGTGGACCTACCCGACCTGCGTTCGGTGATCTCCTTCCTCACCAGCGAGGATGGAAAGGATGAGCTGGCGGAAATCGGCGGCGTCTCCAAGGCAACGGCCGGGGTGATCCTGCGCGCCCTGACGGCTCTTGAGTCCCAGGGCGGCGGCCAGTTCTTCGGCGCGCCGGGCTTCGACACGGCGGACCTGATCCGTTCGGATTCGAGCGGCAGGGGCATCATTTCGCTGCTGGGCGTGGGCGACATTTCGTCCCGTCCCGCCCTGGTCAGCGCGGTCATCATGTTCCTGTTGGCGAACCTGTTTTCGACGCTCCCAGAGGTCGGTGACATCCCGCGTCCCAAGCTCGTCTTCTTCTTCGACGAGGCCCACCTGTTGTTCGCCGATGCAACGAAGGAGTTCGAGCGTCAGGTCGTCCAGACGGTGCGGCTCATTCGATCCAAGGGCGTGGGCGTGGTCTTCGTAACGCAGACTCCCAAGGACATCCCCTCCGACGTGCTCGCCCAGCTGGGGTCGCGTATTCAGCACGGGCTTCGCGCCTCCACTCCGGAGGACTTCAAGAAGCTCAAGGCCACGGTTCAGACGTTCCCCAAGACGAGCCTCGAGCTTGACGAGGTCCTCACCACGCTGGGCACGGGCGAGGCTGTGGTGACGGTCCTCGATCCCAAGGGCAACCCCACTCCGGTGACGCCCGTCGGCATCTGGGCGCCCGCCTCCGTCATGGGCCCCGCCTCGTCCGACACCGTGGCACGCATCAACCAATCCAGCGTCATCATGGGCCGCTACCGCGACGCCGTGAACCCCGATTCGGCCGAGGAGAAGCTCGCGCGTCGCGCCGAGGAGGCCGTGGCGGCCCGCGAGGAGGCCATCGCCCAGGAGGCAGCCGCCAAGGAGGCGGAGAAGACAGCGCGCGAGGCGGAGAAGGCCGCGGCGAAGGAACAGGCCGCCCGCGAGAAGGAGATGGAGAAGCTGCGTCGCCAGGTGGAGAAGCAGCAGGAGAAGGAGGAGGCCGCGCGTCAACGCGCCGCCGAGCGGCGCACCCGCCAGGTCAAATCCGTCCTCGGTTCCATGCTGCGCACCGCCGGACGCGAGATCACGCGCTCCATCTTCGGCACGCGCAAGCGCTGAGGGCACGCGGCACGAGGCCGGGGCTGGGACTGTCAACGGTCCCCGGCCCCGGCCTCGTCTCACAGTTCGGCCACTGGGCCAAGAAAAGGCAAAATGGGGTAGTCTGCAACGCAATCGACCAATAGCCGCGGGAGAAACTCATGCGCATCGGATTCATCGGAACGGGGGCCATGGCACAGGCCATCGCTCGCGGCGCCGTCGCGTCCGGTGTCGACCCCGCCACCCTGGTCTTTTCTAACCGCACGCCCGCCAAGGCGTGCGACCTGGCCGACGAGCTCGGAGCGAGCGCCGCATCCTCGAACGTGTCCCTGGCGCGCCAGGTCGACATCATCATCCTGGCAGTCAAGCCCAAGGACCAGCGCGCGGTCATCAAGGAGATCTCCTCCACCGTCGTGGGTCGGCCCGACGTGTGCGTCGCATCCCTGGCGGCCGGGCGTACCCTCGACCAGATTGCCACCGACTTCGGCGCAGGCATTCCCCTGGTGCGCATTATGCCCAACGTCGCGGCGACCGTCGGTCAGTCCATGACGGCCGTGACGGCCTCGGGAACGACGGACGCGCAGGTGAGCGCCGTGTGCTCCCTCATGGACTCCGTGGGCCGCACGATCCTCATCGACGAGGACTTTTTCCCTGTCTTCCAGGCCCTGGCCTCGTGCTCTCCGGCCTGGTTTTTCCAGATTGTTGATTCTTTCGCCCGCGCGGGTCTCAAGTACGGACTGTCCAAGGACAGCGCCGTCGAGATCGCGGCGCAGGCGATGGCGGGGGCCGCAGCGCTGCTCCTGGCCGAGCGCGAGAACGGAACCATCCCCGCGCAACTCATTGATCGTGTGACAAGCCCCGGCGGGACCACAATCGCGGGATTGCTGGCCGCCGAGGAAGGCGGTTTGTCGACCGCACTGGTTGGTGCCGTCGACGCCTCCATCCACGCCGACTCCCATCTCGGCTGATTCCACCTGCCGCGAGGCGGCTTACCTCTCCACTTTTGCGCTGTCGCGCACCCTCAACACAGGAACACTCATGTTGCTTTTCAACGCAGTCGTGCTATCCGTGATCGTCATGCTGGTCCTCAGCATCGCTCGCGTACACGTCGTCATCTCCCTTTTCGTCGCCTCCCTCGTGGGCGGCCTCGTGGCCGGAATGGGCATGTCCGGCACCATGGTGGCCTTCCAGGATGGCCTCGCCGGCGGCGCGAAGATCGCACTGTCCTACGCCCTGCTCGGCGCGTTCGCCATGTCGGTCGCCCACTCGGGGTTGCCTCGCCTCCTGGCCAATTGGATCATCAAGAAGCTGCGCAGCGCTGATGACTCTAACTCAGCGCGAGTTGCCCGATCCGCCAAGTGGGGCATCCTCGGAGGCGTCCTCGTCATGGGCGTGATGAGCCAAAACCTCATCCCGATTCACATCGCGTTCATCCCGCTGCTGGTTCCCCCGCTCATCGGCGTCATGAACGAGCTGAAGATGGACCGACGCTTGGTCGCCTGTGCCATCACCTTCGGCATCGTCACCACCTACATGTTCGTCCCGATCGGTTTCGGTCGTATCTTCCTGCACGACATTCTCTACAAGAACATTGAGGATGCGGGGCTGCCCGTCGAGGGCATCGTCAATCCGATGGCCGCCATGGCGATCCCCGCCCTGTCCATGGCGGTGGGTTGCTTCATCGCCCTGTTCGTCTCCTACCGCAAGCCGCGCGAATACGAGCAGCGCGAGACGGAGTTCAGCACGGGCAATGACAAGCCGATCAGCATGGTGAAGGTGTGGGCGGCCGTCGTCGCCCTCATCGCCTGCTTCGTGATCCAGGCGGTCCTGACCAAGATGGACTCCGATGCCGACCCGCTGCTCGTGGGTGCTCTCGTGGGTCTGTGCCTCATGCTCGCCATGCGTGTCGTCCCTTGGCAGCGGGCCGAGGACGTATTCAGCGGAGGCATGAAGATGATGAGCCTCATCGGCCTCATCATGATCACCGCGCAGGGCTACGCCGAGGTCCTGAAGAAGTCGGGCCAGATCGAGCCTCTCGTCCAGCAGACCTCCGCGATGTTCAACGGTTCGAAGGCGTTGGCCGCCACGATCATGCTCGTCGTCGGCCTGATCATCACGATGGGCATCGGCTCGTCCTTCTCGACCCTGCCGATCATTTCGGCGATCTACGTGCCTCTGTGCCTGACGCTGGGCTTCTCCCCCGTCGCCACCGTCGCGATCATCGGTACCGCTGGTGCTCTGGGCGACGCAGGTTCGCCCGCATCCGACTCCACGCTTGGCCCGACAGCCGGTCTGAGCGTGGACGGTCAGCACGACCACATGCGCGACACGGTCATCCCGGAATTCATCCACTACAACATTCCGCTGCTCGTCGGCGGGTGGATCGCCGCGATGGTCCTCTGAAGGCTCACCTCTCATACACGAGGCCGGGGCCAGGTTGCATCACCACGCAACCTGGCCCCGGCCTCGTCGCGTCCGCGAGCGCCATCTCAGCGGCGGACAACGATGAATGCCCTGGCGGCTTCTTCTTCCTCCCACCGGGCCGACTCCCACAGCTGTTCGAACGTGAGTGCCTCTGCCCAGGTTTCGACCCACGTTTCGCCGAATTGTTCGTCGTTCCAGGGGTCGTGGATGAGCGCGTAGTCGTCAGCAAGCCCCCATGCGTAGATCCAATGCGGGGTCGCTTCCCCGTTGAGATCTTCCAGGTCCACCAGCACGATGACGCCGTTTCCCTGTTCCAGGGCGCCGCGCAGATCGCCGAGGTCGCATGCACCGATGCGGTCCTGAACTCCCAATGCCCTGGCCTCGTCCACGTGTTGACGGTGGATGGCGCGTCGGGCCGCGGGGGACGCCGCATGTGCGCGTGTCAGCCCGACGATCGGCCCCTCGTGGGTCACGAAAACCTCGATGCTTCGGCCGCGTCTGGCGAGCGCCGCCGCCAAGCCGTAAGGCCCCACTCCGAGGGAGTACGTCGATTCGCGCCACAGCTCCATCTCATCTCGCAGCCCACGGCACACCTCATGAGGCGCATATCCACCCGTGTGCGCGAGGGCCATGAGCGCGCTTGCCGGGCCACACGTGAAGTCAGTTTTCTGCCGCACATACGCGGGAACCGCCTGGGGACAAGCATTCCACCACACCCATCCCCGCACCCTGGCGTGCCCGTGGTCGATGTCGTCTTCGATGGAGAGAGGCGAGCCGACCGCCCCTGCGGCAGCGAAGCCTCGAGAACGAAGCGCCTCATCGAAGAGGGAACCCTCATCGCGCGTCACGGCCTTCACGAGTGGGGCGTGCGGAGCAGCATCGAGGACGGCTTGGATGAGGGTCTCCCAGGACCGAGCCGACTCGGTCGTGCCTGTCTCGGCGCCGCCGCCCTCCAGCAGACACACATCCACGATCGTTCGGTGGGCCGAGGTCGTCCGGTGTGCTTCCAGAAGCGCGTGCCCGCGGTACGCCCACAGGGTCGCGGACACCGCCGGTCCCATCGCTGCCCACCGCGCGGCGTGCGCATCGGGGACGCCGAGAGCCTTGAGCTGCTCGCGCGCGTTGTCGCCGGGACGCAGCGGGGCTGTCGTCAGGGTGGTGCTCATGCGGACTCCACTTCTCGACCGGGCACAGCGGACAAGAGCTGCGCCGTGTATTCCTCGCTGGGACAGTGCAGGATGTCCTCCGTCGCTCCTTCCTCGACGACCGCCCCATCCTTCATGATGACAAGCCTGTCGCACATTGCGCGCGCCACCGCCAGGTCGTGGGTGATGAACACGAGCGCGAATCCCTGCTGCGCCTGCAGGCGCGTCAGCAGGTCCAGGACGGAGGCCTGCACGGATACGTCGAGGGCTGAGACGGCCTCGTCGGCGATGAGGACGCGAGGCCGTGTCGCGAGCGCACGTGCGATCGCCACGCGCTGGCGTTCACCGCCCGAGAGGCGGGCGGGGCGTCGCGTCGCGTAGTTGGCCGGGAGCTCGACTGCGGCGAGCAGCTCGCTGACGTCACTGGCCGGGCGCCCCGCGACGGCCGCCGCCTCGGCGAGCGTCTGCCCGATCGTCCGCGCTGGGTTGAGGGCCGAATAGGGATTCTGGAACACAATGCCGACGGCCGGACCTCGCTCAGCCTGCACCTTGACGCGCACGCTTCCGGAATCGGCGCGCTCGAGCCCTACGATGATGCGTGCAAGCGTCGTTTTTCCAGATCCGGACTCTCCAACGATCCCGATGGATTCTCCCTGCGCGATATCCAGGGACACATCCATGAGCGCGACGTGCGACTCCTGGCGAGAACGGAACACCTTGGTCAGGTCGCGTAGCTCGACGACGGTTTCCGCCCCCACGGGCGCATTCATCCCCTCACGCGGGTTGGGCCCGTCAATCCGGGGTTCAGCATCCGCAAGCCGTTTCGTGTACTCGTGGCGCGGCGACGTCAGAACCTCGTTGACCGGTCCTTTTTCGACGATCTGCCCGTCCTTCATGACGACAACGTCGTCGCCGAACTGACGCGCAAGCGCCAGGTCGTGGGTGACCAGCACGAGCGTCATCGAGTGATCGTCGCGCAGGCGGGTGAGCAGCGTGAGAATGTCGCGCTGCGTCGTGACGTCCAGGGCCGTCGTCGGTTCGTCGGCGATGAGGACGCGCGGCTCAGAGTCGAGCGCCGCTGCGATGGCGACGCGCTGACGCATACCGCCCGAAAGCTCGTGCGGATACGAGCGAGCGACCCGCCCGCCGAGGCCGACATCCGCGAGAAGCGCGCGAGCACACTGGGCGCGCTCGGAGCGCCTGCCGGTGCGCGCGGCGGTGATTTGCTCGCCACACGGAAGCGTCGGCGCGAGCGAGGTGAAGGGATCCTGCGGCAACCAGACGATGCCGCCCCCTCGCTGCTTCTTCAAACGTCCCTGATCCGTTGCCAGGTCAAAATCGCGCTCACCCAGCGTCACTGTTCCGCTGGCAGTGAGGGATGAGGGGGTCAGCGCGCACAGCGTACGGGCGAGCATCGACTTGCCCGCCCCCGATTCGCCGACGATGACGAGGGTGCGCCCGGCGCGAGCGCTCACACTCACGTCATCGACGATGACTCGTCCAGATCCGTCGCAAACGCGCACGTGCGAGGCCACGAGGCCTTCGCCGTGGTCGCGCGTCGTCGCGGTGCTCATTGGTCGCGCTCCTTCCGCTCAGCAAACCAGTCGCCGGCGATGTTGATCGCGGTCGCAGTCACGATGATGGCGAGACCAGCCGCCACTGACGCAGCGGGGTTTTGGGCGAGGATGGCTCGTCCGTCCGCGAGCTGACGGCCCCAGTCGGCGTCCTGTGCCCCGACGCCGAGGCCAAGGTAGGACAGGCCGGACAGCGACACGAGCGCGAATGCGATGTTGACGAAGAGGTTCGCCCACACGATCGGCGTGATGTTCGGCAGGATATGAACCGCGAGAATGCGCGGGCCCGACAGACCCAGCACGCGCGTGGCCTCAATGTAGGGCTGTGGTTTCTGAGCGAGCGTGGCCGAGCGAATCATACGGATGTCCGAGGGCGCGAACAGCACGATGAGCACTCCGACCGTCACCCAGTAGCTGCCACCGATCACGCCCGCGACAACGATAGCCAGGAGGGTGACGGGAAGCGACAGGAGTACCTCGCATGAGCGAGACACACCAGCGTCCCAGAGCCCGCCACGCCACGCGGCGCTCATTCCAAAGAACAGACCGGCGACCATGGAACCCACGGCGACGACAATCGGTCCCACGATCGCCGAGCGCGCACCAGCAACCGTCAGGGCGAGGACGTCACGCCCCACCTTGTCGGTGCCCAGCAGGTGCCCGGGTGTGCCCGCCGGGCTCACTCCCAGCGCCAGGTTCTGGTCCAGCGCGCCGGGAACCAGCACGGACGGAAAGATGACACAAATGGCGACCGCGACGAGTACGACCATGGACAGGACCACCGAACCGGGGACCTTGCGCGTGGACGAGCCGATGCCTCGTCCCAGGGCGCGCGGAGAGAAAGACAGCGCCATCAGGCTCCCCTCCCCTCACTGATCGTCTGTCGTGGATCGGCGGCAAACGCCGCCACGTCAACAATCAGCGTCACGGCGATGATGACGAACGCGACCAGCAGAGCGATCGCCTGCACGACCGGAACGTCCTTGTAGGTGATGGAGTCGGCGAGGAGCTGGCCGAGGCCCGGCAGAGAGAACGCCTCCTCGACGAGCACCGTGGACCCAAACAAAGTCCCCAGGATCAGGCCCGCCGAGGTGATGATCGGCAGGGCGGCTCCCCGCACGTACATGGCCGTGATGCGCCTGCTGGGCACTCCCCGCGAGCGCGCGAACGTCACGTAGTCCTGGCTGAGCTCCGCTCCGACGGCCGCGCGGGTGATGCGTACGAGCATCGCGCCGATGCCGGTGGCGAGGGCGATCGCGGGCAGGGTGAGGTGCCACAGGGTGTCGACGAGGCCGGTACCTTCGCCGAAGACGGGGAACCATCCGAGCATGAGTCCGAAGACGTAGAGCAGAACCAGGCCGAGGGCGAAGCCGGGGGCCGACACTCCGACGACCGACCAGCCGACGATCGTGCGGTCGACCCACGAGCCCCGGCGCCTGGCGGCTGCGATCCCCAGGGGGATGCCGACCGCCACGGCCAGGATGAACGCCCCGATGGTGAGCCACGCGGTAAGCGACACGCGCGAGGCGAGGACGTCCGTGACCGGCGTGGCCGACCGGACGGAGTCGCCGAAGTCACCGGTGAGGGCGCGGGTCAGCCAGTGCCAGTAGCGCACGACGAGCGGCTCGTCGAGGCCGTAACGCTCGGTGATGGCCTGGCGCACCTCGGGGGTGACTCGCCTCGTGCCCACCAGGATCTTCACGGGGTCTCCTGGTACCAGGTACAGGAGCGAGAAGACGAGGAAGGACGCGAGGGTGAGCACCACTGCCGCGCCTGCGAGGCGGCGCAGAATGTAGCGCAGCATCTACTTGGCCAGCTCCACGGAGGACGCCCACGGGGTCATGAAGAAGTAGGGCGTGTAGTCCGTGGGGGCCACGCGCGAGGAGAACGCCGTCGAGGTCTTGCCCCACCACAGCGGCGAGTAGATCGTGTTCTCTTGGGCGATGCGCTGCGCTTCGACGATGTCGGTGACGCGCTTACTCGGGTCGGTCTGGGTGGCCTGGGAGGCGATCAGGCCCTGGACCTGTGCGTTCTCGTAGCGTGCGGGGTTGTCGGGGCCAAGCAGCCATCCGGCCACCTCACCCGGGTCGCCGGTCGTGGAGGTGTAGCTCATGTAGGACAGTCCGTAGGTGCCGCTGCCGACCTCGGAGATCCACTCTTCGATGGGCTTGGAGGTGACGGTGAGGTTGATGCCGATCTGCTTGAGGTTGTCGGCGATCGCGAGGGCGGCGGATCCCAGGTCCGGGATCGAGGAGGGGTAGGTCAGCTCGGCGTCGAAGCCGCCGGGGACCTTGGACTGGGCGAGCTCGGCGCGCGCGGCGTCGAGGTCGAAGGAGTCGATGGGCAGGCCCGCCTGGGCGTCCGCGCCAGCCTGCTCGCCGATCTCGCTGCCCAGCTGATCCGGCGGCTCGATGCCCGTCGCTACCGTCGCTTGGCCCTTGAGGATCGAGGAGACGATGGTGGAGCGGTCGGCCGCGTGGGCGATGGCCTTGCGGACGTGGACATCGTCGAAGGGCTCGACGTTCTGATCAAAGGTGAGGCCCACGTAGGAGCGATCCGACTCGGTCAGGACGCTCACGCCGCCTATGCCCTGGAACTGCGACACCTGGTCGATGGGCAGCTGGGTGGCGATGTCGATCGTTCCGTTCTTCTGCGCGAGGAAGCGCGCGTTCTCATCCGAGAAGAAGTCGAACTCGATGGTCTGAGCAGGCGTGTCCCCGCCCCACCAGGTGCCGCTCTTTTCGAAGACAGCCCCCGAGTCGGGCTGGAAGGACACGGCCTTGTAGGGGCCCGTTCCCATGATGAGGTCGGCGGAGGACCCGTAGGAGGCTGCCGCCTCGTAGAAGGACTTTTCGGTGATCCACAGTCCGCCGTTCGCGGTCACGGTCCACCCGAAGTTGACGGCGGGTGCGGGCAGCGTGATCGTGATCTGGTTGTCGCCGCTGCGCACGGCCTGCGTGCCGGTCGGCCAGTAGGTGGCTGAGGAGGGGGACTTGTCGGGGTCCTTGGCGATCTCGATCGAGAAAAGGACATCGTCGATGGTGACGGGGTTCCCGTCCTGGAACAGGGCGTCGGGTCGGATGTCGAAGACCCACGTCTGGGCGTCGTCCGTGTGATACGAGGAGGCGATGGCGGGCATCAGCTGCCCGTCCTTGCCCACGGCGAGAAGGCCTTCGGAGACGACCTGCGCAACGTAGTAGTTGATGATGCCCGTCTCGTGGGCGGTGTCCAGGGTGGACAGGGAGCCGGGGAGCCCCACCGCGATGGTTCCCTCCCGGGAGGCCGATCCCGCGTGGGTGCGTGCCGATGGGGCGCATGCCGCCAGCGCCGCGCACATCATGGCAGCGGCGGAGACGAGGGCGGCTGCGGTTCGGGGGATGCGTGCGTGCGGCATCGGTTTCTCCTTGTGCGTCGTGTCGGCTGTGTTGCCGACACTTACGTTATGCACCCGCAACGCCCCCGACGCGGCGGCCTCGCTAGGCGAGCATTTGTGACAGCGGTAGATTCTGGCTCTCCATCCCGAGGTAGGTGGTCACGACCTCGTGGAGGGCCTCCGCGGTCGCGCGCACGTCCGCCAGGGCGATGTGTTCGTCGTGTGCGTGCAGCTGGGAATAGACCTCTCCCAGGCTCGCCCCGCTGTCCACGGCTCCAAAGCCGTACCCGATGCCCCCACGCCTGCGGGCCACGCGCAGGTCGGATCCGCCGGGGAACAGGACGGGCACGACGCTCGCGCCCGGGTAGCGCCGCATCAGCGCCGCTTCGATCGCCCGGTACAGGTCGGTGTCGATCGACGAGGCGGTGGCGCTCTCGCACAGGAGGCGCTCGATGGTCACGTGCTCGGCGAGATCGCCGAGGGCCGCGGTGATGGCGGCGTCCACGTCATCGTCGTCGACGCCGGGCAGCGTGCGAATGTCGAGGTCGAGGGTGGCGTGGGAGGGCAGCACGTTGATGGGGCCTCCGCAGCGCGCTGCCGTTTGGGCAACGGTCACGTGGGAGATCGCGTGGGCGAACGCCGCGAGGTCACCGAACTCGGAGTAGTCGCCCTCGTAGGTGCCGTTGATGAGACTTGTTTCGGTCGTGTCATCGAACTCGAAGGCGCGCACGAAGGAGGCCCAGACCTCGTCGGTGGCGGTGGGCCAGCGGGCCGCAGACAGCGCCGCGCTCACCTGGGCGAGCCGCTCAACGGCACTCGTACGGCCCAGCGGAACCGAGCCGTGGCCGGCGTCGCCTCGGATGTGGAGGCGTCGTTGAGCCGCTCCCTTTTCTCCGACGACAACGACGACGCTGTCTGCGCCCCTGCGCCCGTAGATGTGGGCTCCTCCCATCTCCGAGACGGCGGCGTCCCACGGGACCAGATGGGCCATGTTCTCGCCGATCCACGGGACGCCGAGCCCTCCTCGGGCTTCCTCGTCGGCGGCGGCAACGAAAACGAGAGGGTGCGCGGGCGCGTCGCCGCGTTGGGCTCGCCTCGCGACCTCGCGTGTCACGACCGCCATGGATGCCGTCAGGTGAAGCATGTCGACGGTCCCGCGCCCCCACATCACCCCATCCTCGACCGCAGCGCCGAAGGGGTCGCGCGTCCACTTGGCCTCGTCGACGGGCACGACGTCCGTGTGCCCGAGGAGGGTCAGCGGCCCCCTGCCATCCCCGTCGGCAGGGGTGGCGTCTCCCCCGACCGTCACGATGAGGGTGGTTCGCCCCGGGTGTGGGGACACTCGCTCCATGGAGACGGGAACGTCGTCGAAGAAGTCTTCCAGGACCTCGACTGCGCGTTCTTCCCCTCCCGAG
The DNA here is from genome assembly GCF_024584435.1 of Schaalia odontolytica. Lineage (GTDB taxonomy): Bacteria > Actinomycetota > Actinomycetes > Actinomycetales > Actinomycetaceae > Pauljensenia. The sequence continues at coordinate 422,791 of NZ_CP102197.1, read as the reverse complement.
TCTGCGGTCAGGTCATTGACGCACCCCAGGCGCACCAGCCGCGCGAGTAGTTCCACCGTCTGATCGCCGAGCGACGTCGTGCCCATGTTGTTGCCTCCTCACTGCGGGGTCCGCCCCTGCGCCCCGTTCACGCACCACGGTAGCGCCACGGGATCGCGAGATCTTGGGGGCGCCACCAGGGGGACGAGTGTGACGCGCCGTGTGAGCAAGCTGCGACCTCTCTCCCGGCGCTGCGTTGGACCGGCAGGCGCGCGAATCAGTACGCTAGTGGGGCACATAGTCCACGACTCGGATGGAGACAACTCACTCATGGCCATGACCCCCCGCGCGCAGGCGCCCCGCGTGCCCGACCGCGCAGCTCCCGAAGGCCTCGAAGCAAAGTGGGGTGAGACCTGGGAGACCCAGGGCACCTACGCTTTTGACCGCAGCGCGAGCCGCGAGCAGGTGTACTCGATCGACACTCCCCCGCCCACGGTGTCGGGTTCGCTGCACATCGGCCACGTTTTCTCCTACACCCACACCGACGTGGTGGCCCGCTACCAGCGCATGATGGGCAAGTCCGTGTTCTACCCGATGGGGTGGGACGACAACGGCCTGCCCACGGAGCGGCGCGTGCAGAACTATTTCGGCGTGCGCGTGGATGCGACGGCCCCCTACGATCCCAACTTCGAGCCCCCGCACGTGGGCGGCGACGGGAAGTCGATTAAGGCCCGGGATCAGAAGCCGATTTCGCGTAAGAACTTCGTGGAGCTGTGCGAGCGTCTCACGGTCGAGGACGAGGCCCAGTTTGAGGCGCTGTGGCGCTACCTGGGCTTGAGTGTGGACTGGAAGCAGAACTACCAGACGATCGGCGCGCGCGCCCGCAAGGTCGCCCAGGCCGCGTTCCTGCGTAACCTGGCGCGCGGGGAGGCCTACCAGGCCGAGGCCCCGGGCCTGTGGGACGTGACCTTCCAGACGGCGGTCGCCCAGGCGGAGCTGGAGAGCCGCGAGTACCCGGGCTTCTATCACCGCCTGGCCTTCCACATCACGGACGCCGACGCGGCGGCGAAGGCCGCAGCCGCGGGCGCGCCCGTCGAGGACGGCGTGGACGTGTGCATCGAGACGACGCGCCCGGAGCTTCTGGCCGCGTGCGTCGCGCTGATTGCCCACCCGGACGACGAGCGCTACAAGCCGCTGTTCGGCACGACGGTGGCCTCCCCCGTGTACGGCGTGGAGGTGCCGATTCTGGCTCACCCGGACGCCGAGATGGACAAGGGCGCGGGCATCGCCATGTGCTGCACCTTCGGCGACACGACCGACATCGACTGGTGGCGCGACCTGGAGCTGCCGCTGCGCGCGATCCTGCGCAAGGACGGCCGCATCGTCACCGAGATCCCCGAGTGGATCACGACCGATGCGGGCCGCGAGGCCTTTGCCGAGATCACGGGCAAGACGACGTTCTCCGCGCGCGAGGCCCTGGTGGCGGCCCTGCGCTCCTCGGGCGAGCTGAAGGGCGAGCCGACCAAGACGATGCGTCAGACGAACTTCTTCGAGAAGGGCGATAAGCCCCTGGAGATCGTGACCTCGCGCCAGTGGTACATCCGTAACGGTGGCCGCGCGTGGACGAACCCGGCCTCGGGGGCGGACCTGAACGAGGAGCTCATCGGGCGGGGCCGCGAGCTGGAGTTCCACCCCGACTTCATGCGCGTGCGCTACGAGAACTGGGTGAAGGGCCTCAAGGGCGACTGGCTGGTGTCCCGTCAGCGCTTCTTCGGCGTGCCCTTCCCGCTGTGGTACCGCGTGGACGCGGACGGCCAGGTGAACTACGACGACATCATCACCCCCTCCGAGGCCGCTCTGCCCGTCGACCCGTCGACGGACGTGCCGGAGGGGTTTGCGGAGGAGCAGCGCGGCGTGGCCGGCGGCTTCGTGGGCGAGCTGGACATCATGGACACGTGGGCCACGTCCTCGCTGTCCCCGCAGCTGGCGTGCGGCTGGCTGGACGATGAGGACCTGTTCGCTCGCACGTACCCGATGGACCTGCGCCCGCAGGGCCAGGACATCATTCGCACGTGGCTGTTCTCCACCGTGGTGCGCGCGGACCTGGAGTTCGGGGCGCTGCCGTGGAAGCACGCGGGACTCTCGGGCTGGATCCTGGATTCGGACCACAAGAAGATGAGCAAGTCCAAGGGCAACGTCGTGACGCCCATGGGCATTTTGGAGAAGTACGGTTCGGACGCGGTGCGCTACTGGGCGGCGTCGGCTCGCCTGGGCTTGGACGCGGCGTTCGACGAGCAGCAGATGAAGATTGGCCGCCGCCTGGCGATCAAGGTGCTGAACGCATCGAAGTTCGCCCTGACGATGGGCGGCGAGGGCGCGGCGATCGACCTGGATCCTGCGCTGGTGACGGTGCCGCTGGACCGCGCGGTCGTGGCGACACTCTCCCGGGTTATTGACGAGGCGTCGGCGGTGCTGGCGACCTACGAGCACTCGCGCGCACTCGAGGTCACGGAGTCGTTCTTCTGGACGTTCTGCGACGACTACCTGGAGCTGGTGAAGGAGCGCGCCTACAACCGCGATGGCGCGTGGGACGAGGCCTCGGCGACGTCGGCGCGCGCGGCGTTGGCGATCGTGATTGACAACGTGGTGCGCCTGCTGGCCCCGTTCCTCCCCTATGTGACGGAGGAGGTATGGAGCTGGTATCGCGAGGGAAGCGTCCACACGGCGCCCTGGCCGGTTTCCTCCGATCTGGCGGGCGTAGCGGGTGATCCCTCGGTGCTCGAGGCAGCGTCGTCTGCGCTGATCGCGCTGCGCCGCGTGAAGTCCGAGGCGAAGGTGTCGCCGCGCACCCCGTTCCTGTCGGTGACGGTGCGCGCGCCGCAGGCTCAGGTGGAGGCTCTGGAATCGGTGAAGGGCGACCTGGAGGCCGCGTCGAAGGCCGTGGGCGCCCTGACCGTGGCTGCTTCCGACGACCCGGAGGCCACCGAGGCCGCTGTCGAGTCCTTCGAGCTGGGCGAGGCTCCGGCCAAGCGCAAGGGCTGATCGTAACAGACGAGCACAGGGTGTGGGTTCCAAAGGAATAGAACTTGGAACCCACACCCTTACTCTAGCTTCTCCAGAGTCATATTTGATATCAAGTCACGACGACTCAAATCCAGGATCCTCATCCGTAACTTACAAAGGCGTGACACAATACAACCACTGGCCAAAACATTGCAGATCGCACAAACTTCAACACGTTCCTTTCATTCAAATGAATGACTGACAATACGTTAACGAAACCTAGCAGCTGACAGGATCATCACTAGGTACACAATCAGGAAAGTAATGAACAAGTGGATGGACCAGTTCATCAACAACATCAGGATAGTATCTACACCAAACTTGCAGAAACGCCTTTCTCACATCATACTCAGAAAGAAAATCAAACTCCTCCCCAATCGCATTAAACAGAACATGCACATCACGACACAATGAACGGACATGACGTATAGAACCAACAAACTTACTTTCTGGGACACCATCAATTCCAAGTGTTCTCATCAGAATCTTCGACACACTCTCAAGTCGATCATCGATCGCCTCATACACGTAGTCTTCAGGCACGTTCCCCGGGAGAAAGAAGGTGTCTTCGAGATCTTGAAACTCCTGCTTACCTCTACAATCACCATCAAGAACCGCAACGGCTGGAAAACTCCGATACGAGCCAGAATCTTTTTCAGAGCTGGATGCCAATTCATCAGGACACCGAATAGAGGGATCAAGATTATGATGCTTGACGATGTCAATGACCCGATGCGCGCCCCCGACAGGATAAATTCCAACTCCTTGCGGAGAAACATCATTATGCCTCTGACAGTATGCCCTAATCGCACTCTCTAACATCATTTCACTGAATTCATCCTCAACAAATAATGCAGCACCAATCGCAACTTCACCCGTGAGCGCACGCAGCGCTGAGACCTGGAGCCTACCCTGCAGCAGCTCACCATCAACACATGCCCAGATTGCATCATCCGGAAGACCCGCTATAGCAGAATCAGAATGCGTTGTGAAGATAATCTGCAGAGCTTTTCGATCCGCAACTTCAATCAGATAATCAACAAGCAAACGAGTTGCTACCGGGTGTAGACCATTCTCAATTTCCTCAATTAAAACAAGAGTCCCTCGCTCCGCAGCTTCAAGACGCTGAACAATCCGAATAATACTCGCTTCTCCCGCACCAAAATGAAACTCAGAATAACTACCTACATCTTTCGACTGCGAAGCAAAAAAAACGCTTATCCTCCTGCCCTGAACTATCAATATCAACAGTAATATACGAAGAAATATCGCGACCAAGAATTTTCTCCACATTTTTCTGAGCATCGACTGACAGAGGACTTTCTGCAACACCCTTAAATGAATTTGAAATAGCGCCAGTCAGCCGCCTCCTTTCTGTAGCCGGCAATGTTCGACTAACACCAAGCAAAACCACGGGCCGATCAATCTGAGTTCGCTCCCACTTTTTCTTCGGATAGCGCGCTTTACATTTGATCGAATCACCTCTAACATCCCAATGCTCGTAAGAAAGAGTCCAGTCCTGCATAGATGGATCATACTCTCCACTTTTTGCAAAAAATGTTCTCGGCTTGACTGACCTATACAACAGACCAGCAGCACCTAGAACGGTACTCTTGCCACCACCATTGGTCCCAATTAATGCAGTTACAGGAAAATCAAACCTAATTTGAGCTTCATTATAACGGCGAATCCTTTCCAACCTGACCTCAAATAAATACGGCGCACCAACTTTCCTTTTTGCAACTTTCGACATCAATCTGTCAATCATACTCTTTCGAATATTGGAAACCCGATTTTTCGCGAACTCCACAAGCTCCTCCTTAAGCCACTTCGACGCGGATTCAATTTACCCTACCTCCGTTTTACAGTTACCGCAAATCGACTCCGTCACCATCAGATACATGACCGCACCATAGGGCACAAGCAATATGTCTGGCGACGGCGCTCTTTGGAGCCTGTTCATGGGCTGTCGTAGGCTGCTTGGTGTTGATGATAGCGCGGTGATCACGGCACGTTTGGGTGCTGGTTTGTCCAGGTGTGCATAGCTCATTTGATTGGGCGTTGCCCTTCGGTGGCATGCCGTGAGATTGCCCGTCATGCGGGTTCTGACGGGGCATATCGGGCCGAGGAAGCTGGCAAACCGCCTGTGCTGCCAGATATCATCCGAAGAAGCGCCTGTTGGATTGTAATGAGGTCCTTCGCCACCGCATGATTGCTGTTTTGTCCCAGGGGCACCACACCCCGCCAGATCAGTGCACTCCCTGAGCTAGGAGGCGTGTGGCAAATTGCCGATTGAAACGAGTACCACCAATACGCCAGACTTTACCCGCCTGCATCGAGACCCCAACAGCATGAGCTGCCTGCGTGAAGTTCAAACCATCAGCCAAAGCCCGTATATACTCCCGATGTCGAGCCTGACACGCCTCACGACGGGAGGGGTACTCAACCCCCTGAAAAACACGACCAACACCAGCCACAACGAACTCCTTCACCAAGATCCGTTACAACCGCCACTAGAACCTAGACACCCACTTTTAGACGACCATGCACAAGGGCTGAGCGTTAGGCTGCTGGGGGCCGCCCGTGGGAAACCACGGGCGGCCCCCTTGTCTGTCTCCAGCGTTGAAAGACACAGCGCTACACGCGGGTGATCTGCACGTTGACGACCTAGGGTGAAGCCATGGCAATCAAGACGCTCGTCGAGTTCCTGGCGACCATCCCCAACGACGACAATCGGGCACAAATACTGGACGTGCTGGTGTGGGTGGGGCTCACCTACCCGGAGCTCGAGCTGCGCATCGCGTGGAATCAGCCGATGTTCACACATCACGGCACCTACATCATCGGGTTCTCGGCAGCCTCCAAGCACATGGCGATGGCACCCGAGCGTGCCACCATGATCCGCTTCGAGCCGATCATGCGCGAGCGAGGCACGGACTTCGGAGAGATGTTCGCACGCCAACCCTGGAACAAGCCCTTCGACTACGAACTCCTTGATGCCTTCATTCAGCACCAGCTCGCAGAGAAGCAGGACATCACGTCGTTCTGGCGTCCCAAGGAACACGAAGTCGCAGCCGCCGAGGCAGTTGCAGCTGGTGCGCAGCCGCCCACCGTCCGCGAGCGCACGGCAGACGATGGCCAGCTCGCTGATTCCTTCCTCGAAGAGTTCCGGCGCTACGCCAACAACCCGACGCCTGGGCATCCGTTCGAGCAGCTCAACGAGCAGCTCAAGCAGACCGTGCGGGACTACGAGGAGCACCCGGACGGGGTCTCCACGCTCGACGAGGTGAAGGCCGAGCTCGGCCTGGACTAGTGCCTACGCAGGTTTGCTCTACCCTGCCACTGCGAACACAGGCAGCTACCCCGAAGGACGCTCCCCCTCCCCCACCCTACGGGAGCGTAGGATAGCGGGTAACAGCAACGACGCCACGGCCTCACAGGCTTCGTGGCGTTCCCGCCGAAACTCCAGGGAGCACGCATGTCGACCAACACCCCGGCCTCGTCCAACGACGAAAAAACAACGCCGACCGAGACGACCACCGGGGCGCTGGAATGGCACGCGCCCGTCCTCGTGCGAGTGGACGAGCACACGACGATTCCGCGCCTCCTCAAGGAGCGCGTCCAGCGCGGGGCCACCCGCCCCCTCATCCTACGCAAGGTGGGGATGGGCGACACGTGGCGGCCGGTGACGGCACGCGAGTTCTACGACGAGGTCCAGTCCGTGGCCGCCGGCCTCATCGCCCGCGGCCTGCAGCCCGGAGGGCGCGTCGCCATCATGAGCCGCACCCGCTACGAGTGGACGCTCCTGGACTTCGCGTGCTGGGCCGCCGCCCTCATCCCCGTCCCCATCTACGAGACCAGCTCCATCGATCAGGTCGCCCACGTCCTCACCGACGCCGACGTCGACCTGGTCGTCACCGAGACGGTGTCCATGGCGGAGATCGTGCGCACCGCAGCCGAACGCGAAGGAAGAGACAGCACGGAGGTCCTCTCCCTGGACTCCGAGGCCATCGACACCCTCATCGCCGAGGGCGCCACCACGCCCCGCGACCAAGTTGTCGCCCGCTCTGAGGCCCTCACCAAGGACGACATCTCCACCATCGTGTACACGTCGGGTACGACGGGCACCCCCAAGGGCACGGTCCTGTCCCACGAGAACTTCACGAACCTGTGCCTCAACGCCCACGCGTGGATGCCCGAGATCGCGGCAGGCGCCACCTCGCGTCTCCTCCTCTTCTTGCCCCTCGCCCACGTGTTCGCCCGCTTCCTGCAGGTCTTCCAGATCAGCGGCAACGGCGTCATGGGCCACGCCCCCAACATCAAGAACCTCCTGCCCGACCTGGCCTCGTTCCGGCCCAGCTACCTCCTGGTCGTGCCGCGCGTCCTGGAGAAGATCTACAACTCCGCCGACACGAAGTCGCGCGGCCCCAAGCGCAAGGTGTTCCGTTGGGCGGCCAAGGTCGCGATCGCCTACTCGCGCGCCCTGGACACCGACGAGGGCCCCTCCGCATCCCTGAAGGCCCAGCACGCCCTGGCCGACAAGCTCGTCTACCAGCAGATCATCCGCCTCGTGGGCGGAAACGCCGACTACATCATCTCCGGGGGCGCTCCCCTGGCGACCTGGCTCGCCCACTTATACCGGGGCGTCGGCATCCCCGTGCTGGAGGGCTACGGGCTGACCGAAACGGTCGGCCCCGTCTCCGTCAACACCCCCCGCCTGTCCAAGATCAGCACCGTCGGCCCCGCGCTGCCACCCATGTCCTTCAAGGTCAGCGACGACGGTGAGATCCTCCTCAAGGGCCCCAGCGTCTTCCAGGGCTACAACAACGACCCGGGCGCCACGGCCGCCTGTTTCACCGACGACGGATGGTTCCGCACCGGCGACCTGGGATCCCTGGACCGCGACGGCTACGTGTCCATCACGGGGCGCGCCAAGGACATCATCGTCACGGCCGGAGGCAAGAACGTGGCCCCCGCGTCCCTAGAGAACCCAATGCGCTCCCACCCCCTCATCTCCCAGGTCCTCGTCGTGGGAGACCAGAGGCCCTTCGTCGCAGCCCTCATCACCCTGGACGCCGAGATGCTGCCCGACTGGCTGGCCGCGCACTCCCTACCTCCCATGAGCGTGGCCGAGGCCTCCTCCAACGTCGAGGTCCTCGCCTCACTGGAGAAGGCGGTAGCCGCGGCGAACGAGCACGTGTCGCGTGCCGAGTCGATCCGCAAGATCAAGGTCCTCTCCACCGACTTCACGGAGGCCAACGGCCTGCTCACCCCCTCCCTGAAGGTCAAGCGCGCCGAGGCCACGGCCCGCCTCGCCTCCGTCATTGACGAGCTCTACGGAGGACCCGTCCAGCACTAGCCGCACATATGGCCGTGGCCGTCTCGCCTACCCCCCCCGAGCGGAGAGGTGCGAGACGGCCACGGCCTTGTCGTTGCAGGCTCGGCCCTACTGGGAGGCCAGAGCCGCGGTGGGCGGCGTGCGTGCCGCTCGGATTGCGGGGTAGAGGCCCGCGACGGCGCCGATGAGGAGAGTGGCGCCCAGGCCCGCAGCGATCACCCACCAGTGGAGGGTGGGAGGCCAGCCGTAGGCCAGACACATGCCCCAGGTGACACCGGCGCCGATGAGGCAGCCGGCGACGCCACCGAGGAAGGACAGGATCAGCGCTTCGGCCAGGAACTGAACCGTGATGTGGGAGCGCTTAGCCCCCAGGGACCGGCGCAAGCCGATCTCCTTGCGTCGTTCCAGAACGGAGATGATCATCGTGTTGGCCACGCCGATGCCGCCGACGAGGAGGGCGATCGAGCCGACACCGGCGAGCAGCGTCGTCAGCGTCTGATCGGCCGCGTTCTGCGCCGCCAGCGCGTCCGAGGGGCGCGACACCTTCAGGCCCGTGGATCCCTGAGGGGCGAGCGTGGGCCCCAGGAGCGAACGCACGGTCTCCACTTGGGACTCCTCGGAGCGCTCGTAGATCGCGGTGGGCGTCGATCCCTTGCCGAACTGCGCCTTGGCGGCGGGAATGCCGATCAGCGCGGCGTTGTCGAGCTCCTCGGCGAGGGGCAGGTGGTTCATGATGCCCAGGACCGTGAAGGACGTTCCCCCGAGCCACACCTGGGTGCCGGGTTCGACCACGCCCAGGAGCTGGGCGGCCTTAGACCCGAGGACGACACCCGGGTAGTGGGCCGTCGCATCGTTGAGCCACACTCCGCTCTTCATCGTGCCCGAGACCACGTCGAGGAGATTCGTGTCGGCGGCCATCGTGAGGGTTCCACCGGTCGCGTTCGGGTCGGACAGGCGCGAGCGGTAGACGGACACTCCCGTCAGGGTCGACGTGGAGGCCGCGGAGGTGACGCCCGGAATCATCCGGGTCCTGCCCACCGAGTCCTCCGGCAGCACGAGGTCCGTGCCCGACAGGTCTGCCCCGCTGCGCGCCGTGAGCATGTTCGTGCCCAACGCGCGCAGCTGTTCCTGCAGGCGGGCCTGCGAGGAGGAGGAGACCCCGACGACGCCGACCATCGCGGCGATACCGATGGCGATACCCAGGGCGGACAGGACGGCTCGCATGGGACGCGAGCGCAGGCCGGTCAGGCCCAGGCGGCCGATGTCGCTGGCACGCAAGCTGGAGCGCGCGGTGCGCGAGCTTTTCTTACTCGTCATGGCTTACCTCCCGGGTGCGCTGAGTCCGATACAAGTTGTCCGTCACGGATGGCGATCTGCCGCGGCAGAGACGCCGCCAGTTCGTTGTCGTGGGTGATCACGATGATCGTGGTGCCGGCCTCGTTGAGCTCACGCAGGAGGGCGACGATGGACGCGCCCGAACGCGAGTCGAGGTTGCCGGTTGGCTCGTCGGCCAGCAGCAGGGCGGGGTGCCCGATGATGGCCCTGGCGATGGCGACACGCTGGCGTTCACCGCCCGACATCTGGTGCGGCTTGTGGTCCATGCGGTGTCCGAGTCCCACGCGGGTCAGCGCCTCGCGTGCCGCCTCGCGCCTGCGGGCCCGGGGCACTCCCCGGTAGAGCAGGCCGTCGGCCACATTATCGATGGCGGGAACTCCCTGCGTGAGGTGGAACTGCTGGAAGACGAAGCCGATCAGGTTCGAGCGCACCCCCGACAGGTCGGTGTCGCTTAGGGACGACACGTCCATGCCGCTGATGCTCACGGTGCCCGAGCTGGGCCTGTCCAGGGTCCCAATTAGGTTGAGTAGGGTGGACTTGCCGGAGCCGGACGGGCCCACGATGGCGACGAACTCGCCCTCGTCAACGCTCAGGGACACTCCGTTGCAAGCGTGCACGGGCGGACTGCCGAAGGACCGGTGCACGTCGGTCAATTGCAGGATGTGACTCATCTGTTGGGCACCACCACGCGCTGGCCTTCGGCGAGTCCCTCGCCGCTGATCTCGACGCGGTCGCCCGCGAACAGGCCGACGGTGACGGGGACGCGGCGCACCTGACCGTTGTCATCAACAACCTCAACGCCGAACTGGTCGGTGGTCAGGGCAACGAGAGCGCCCAGGGGCACCGAGAGCACATTCGTGCGCGTCTGCGAGGTGATTCCCAGCGAGACGGACGCCTCCTGGGTTCCCTCCAGGGCCTCGGTGTCATCGGGGGTGACGGTGATCGGGATGATGCGTTCACCGCTGCTTTCCTTCGATTTCTCCTTGGTGCCCTCCTCGCCGGGCTTGTCCCGGGGCGGCTCCACCGACGTGATCGTCCCGGTCGTGGTCGAGGCAGCGCCCGGGAGGCGAATCGTGACCTTGGTACCGACGACTCCCAGGCTCTGGTCAGAGAGCTTGAGGTTGGCGGAGATGACCTGGCGCGAGGACGAGGCCGCAAAGAGCTCGGTCTCGGGCGTCGCGGTGTCTCCGACGCGGGACTTCAGGGCGCCGACCCGCACGTCCTCGGGGGCAAAGAGCACGGTGCCCAGGGGGAGGGTGCCGTCCTGCGTGAGCCCGAGGGCCTTCTGCCAGCGCTTGATCGCCGCGATCGTGTTCCAGTCGAAGTGCTCGTTGGGGGTGGCCTGGAAGTAGCCGAGCTCGGACAGGGCGGTCTCCAGCTGCTTGACGTCAGCGCCGTCGCTCATTCCCTCAGAGAAGTCGCGCCACGCGGGGGTGGCGCCGTGCAGCAGGTAGGCGCTGTTGCCCGCGACGGTGTACACGTGCGACCCCTGCTCGAGGGTCGTGCCGGGCGTCGGCAGTGCCGTGATCACTCCGGTGAAGGCGCTTTTAAGGTCGTAGGAGTCCGCGTAGTGCAGGTTTCCCTGGACGGCGGTCTCGCCCGACAGGTCGCCGCGGGTGATGGTTGCGGTCGCACCGTCGAAAGACTGGGGGGTCTGCGCGTCGGCGCTGCCCCCGGAGCACGCCGACAGCGTCACAGCGCCGACGGCGACCATGGCGAGGGCGGCCACGAGGCGCGAGGAACAAGCAACGGTCACTTGCTACCTCCCGGGTTGCCGAAGCACTTGTTGAGGGCATCCTGCGGAACGTCCTGGATGTCCACGCCCTTGCCCGGCTCCGGGTCCTTCACGTTGTAGCCGAGGTCGCGCAGGCACTGGGCTCCCTTGACGAGAGCGTCGCGCGCGGCCGGGTCCTTCGTCAGGTCATCCTGCCCCGTGAGGCCATCGGTCTTTGCCATGCACTCGTTGACGGCAGCGTTAAATCCTGCGGACGTGTCCTTCGCGTTGTCGGGGGTCAGACCGGTGTCGGGCACGTCGAAGCCCTTTTCCCGCATGCACTGGGCGAAAATCAGGTTCGCATCCTGGCTCGCCGCGTTCGAGGACGACGCCGACGGGTTGTTCTTCTGGCCGCTCGTCGTGGACGAGGTCGATCCGCATGCGCTGAGGGCCGCCGCCAGGGTGATGGCGATAATGGCCAGGCCGCGCACGTGCGCGCGATTCTTCATCGAAACTCCTTATGGACTGCTCGGGGCTGTGGTTCTCACTGCCTGGATAGATTACAGACCACGAGGCTGGAAGCTACCTGAAAACTATCGGGGAAGCCGCGCAGAGTTTCATCAGACAACTAGCGGTTCTTTCGACGAAGAGGGAGCCTGCGCCTCGCCAAACTAACTCGGGTCAGTGAAGATGCCCTGATCAGAGGGCGGCACCCTCGTCGTACTCGGCCTTGATGTCCTCGTGGTGGCGGATCACCTCGCGCACCATGAAGCCCAGGAACTTCTCAGCGAAGTCGGGGTCAAGGCCCGAGGACAGCGCCAGCGCTCGCAGGCGCTCAACCTGGCGAGCCTCGCGCGCGGGGTCCGCCGGCGGGAGGTTCAGCCGTGCCTTGATGTGCCCGACGCGCTGGGTGCAGCGGAATCGCTCGGCAAGAATGTGGATGAGAGCGGCATCGATGTTATCGATCGTCGCGCGCGCGTCGGCGAGCTCGGCGGGAACTCCCTCCACACCCCGATCGGCGCGCGCCGCCGCCCGCGCCTCCTCACGCTGGTCCATGCCTACCTCGCTCTCCCCGACTGCTTCTCAGTCTACCGGGAGGACTCAGGCGCTGCGTTTGCCTTCCGAAGAACGCTCCGGGTAGAGCTCGGCGGCTCCGACGCCCTCCACCAGGTCGCGGGTGATGACCACGCGGGCAACGTCGTCTCGACTCGGCAGGTCGAACATGAGGTCCGAGAGGGTCGCCTCCATGATCGAGGACAGGCCTCGCGCGCCCGTCTTGCGTTCGTTCGCGCGCGCCGCAATCGCCAGGAGCGCCTCGTGGGTGAACTCCAGGTCGATACCGTCCAGGTCAAAGAGGTGCTGGTACTGGCGCACGAGAGAGTTCGACGGCTCCGTGAGGACTCGCACGAGGTCCTCCTCGGTGAGCTCCTTCGTAGAGGTCAGGATGGGCAGTCGGCCGATGAACTCGGGAATCATGCCGAACTTATGCAGGTCCTCGGCGCTGACGGCCTCGTAGAGATCACCCATTTCCGAGGCGCTCTTCAATTCTGAGCCGAAGCCCGTGGAGCGCCGACCCAGGCGGGCCTTGACGATGTCCTCGATACCCGCGAAAGCGCCGGCGGCGATGAACAGAATCCCGGAGGTGTCGATCTCCAAGAACTGCTGGTGGGGGTGCTTGCGCCCACCGGTGGGCGGAACCGACGCGACCGTGCCCTCGATGATCTTCAGAAGTGCCTGCTGCACGCCCTCGCCCGACACGTCGCGGGTGATAGACGCGTTCTCCGCCTTGCGACCAATCTTGTCGATCTCGTCGACGTAGATAATGCCCTTCTCCGCCTTCTTGATATCGCCGTCGGCCTCCTGGATGAGGCGCAGGAGGATATTCTCCACGTCCTCGCCCACGTAGCCGGCCTCGGTCAGAGCGGTGGCATCTACGATCGCGAAGGGAACATCCAGCAGGCGCGCCAGGCAGCGCGCCAGGTGGGTCTTACCGGTTCCCGTGGGCCCCAGGAGCAAGATGTTGGACTTCGTGCCGAGCATGTCCTCGGCGTTTCCCGCATCGCGCGAACGCACGCGCTTGTAGTGGTTGTAGACCGCCACCGACAAAGCACGCTTGGCCCGGTCCTGGCCGATCACCCACGTGTTGAGAAACTCGTTGATCTCGCGCGGCTTGGGAAGCGGGGTCGCGGACGAGGTCACCTGCTGGGCGCCCAGCTCCTCCTCGATGATCTCGTTGCACAGCTCGATGCACTCATCGCAGATGTACGCACCGGATCCTCCAATGAGCTTGCGCACCTGCTTCTGACTCTTTCCACAGAAAGAGCACTTGAGCAGCTCCGCACCATCAGTCAGACGGGCCACGAGACCTCCCAGGGGGTTGAACGGTTATCCGTTCGGTCGGATGCGCGTGCGCGCTTGCTAGGAAATAACCTAGTGCACATCTGCAAGAAATCCAGCGAGGCACGCGCATTGTTACAAAATGTTCACCCAATAACGAAACACCGGTATTCGCTGATATGACGAGGCCGCGCCACCTTCACACCCACGGGCGCCAGGTGGCCACGGCCCGGTCAGATTCAGCCGACTCAGAGGGCCTTGCGGGACTCGAGCACCTGGTCAATCAGACCGTACTCCGCAGCCTGGGGAGCGGTGAGGATCTTGTCACGCTCAATGTCGCGACGCACCTGCTCGACGGGCTTGCCCGAGTGCTTCGAGATGGTGTCTTCCAGCCAGGCGCGCATGCGGTCGATCTCGTCGGCCACAATCTGAATGTCCGAGGCCTGGCCCTGCATGCCCTCCATCGCGGGCTGGTGGATGAGGACACGCGCGTTGGGCAGCGCGAGGCGCTTGCCGGGCGAACCGGCCGCGAGGAGGACGGCCGCAGCCGACGCTGCCTGGCCCAGGCACACCGTCTGGATCTGCGGCTTGATGTACTGCATCGTGTCGTAGATCGCGGTGAGCGCCGTGAACGACCCGCCAGGGCTGTTGATGTACATGGTGATCAGCGAATCGGGGTCCTGGGACTCCAGGACCAGCAGCTGGGCCATCACATCGTCGGCGCTCGCGTCGTCCACCTGCACCCCGAGAAACACGATGCGGTCCTCGAAGAGCTTGGTGTAGGGGTTCTGACGGCGGAAACCGTAGGCCGTGCGCTCCTCGAAGTCCGGAAGCACGTAGCGCGCCTGCGGCATCTGGCGGGCGACCGCCTCGAAATAGGGCTGGGTGCTCATCGGTTCTCTCCTCGCGTTCCGATCTCGTCGGGGCTGTTGATCACGCGGTCGACGAACCCGTACTCGAGCGCCTCGGCGGCGCTGAACCAGTGGTCGCGGTCGCCGTCGGCCTCCACCTGCTCGACGGTCTTGCCCGTGCGCGCCGCCGTGATCGAAGCGAGTTCCTTCTTCATCCCGAGGATGAGATCAGCGTTGATGCGAATCTCCGTCGCGGATCCGCCGGCACCGCCGAGGGGCTGGTGCAGAAGAACGCGGGTGTGGGGCGTGATGTAGCGCTTGCCGGGGGCGCCCGCCGTCAGCAGGAACTGCGCCATCGACGCGGCCATGCCCATGCCAACCGTCACGACGTCGGGCTTGACGTACTGCATGGTGTCGTAGATGGCCATGCCCGCCGTCACCGACCCGCCGGGCGAGTTGATGTACAGGTAGATGTCGCGGTCCGGGTCCTCCGCCGCCAGCAGCAGCAGCTGCGCGCAGATCGTATTCGCATTCTCGTCGCGGACCTCGCCGCCCAGCCAGATGATGCGTTCCTTGAGCAGGCGCTGAAAGACCGCGTCCCCCAGTCCCAGCTGCGACCCCTCGCCGGCAGCTCCGGCATTGTGCACGCTCACGCGTACCTCCTCGTCTGTTCGCGGGCCCAGACGGCCCCATTGGTGTCCACCGTACCCGCTGGCGGGTGCGCCACGCACGCGCCGGGCCACCGTTTCGCTGTCGGCACATGCGCGGGAGGGGGCGGGGCCACCGCCCCGCCCCCTCCCCGGGAGTTCGCTGGTTGCTACGCGCGGCAACGCCTCGCGCTCACTCCTTGTCGTCGGCGGAATCGGTGACGATCTCGGCACCCTCTTCACTGGCGGGGTCGGTGCCGAAGAACTTCGACAGGTCAACGTCCTGCCCGTTCGTGTCCTTGACGCTCACGAGCTTGAGGGCCTCGATGAGGGCCTTCGAGCGGCCGAGGTCGGCAACGACGTTGGCCATCTGCTGGGGGGAGGAGAAGAGCTGGTTGATGTCGACGCCGAAGTTCTGCGACATCTGGATCGCGTAGTCGATGAGCTCCTGCTGGGACACCTGCACGTCGAACTTCTTGGCCAGAGCCTCGGAGAGCAGCTCGGTGCGGATCTCCTTCTCGACGGCCGCGCGGGCCTCCTTCTTGGCCTTCGGCTTGGCGTCCTCGCCGACGCGGTGCTCGACCTGGTGGTCGACCGCCGACTCGGGAAGGATGATCTCGACCTTGTCGAGGAGCACGTCGATGAGGGCATCGCGCGCAGCCAGGGCCTGCTTGGATTCCTTGTTGCTGGCGGCCTGCTTCTTCAGGTCCTCGGTCAGCTCCTCGATCGTGTCGAACTCGGAGACCATCTGGGCGAAGTCGTCGTCGGCCTTGGGCAGTTCACGGGCCTTCATGGCCTTGACGGTGATCGTCACCTCGGCCTCCTCGCCCTCGTGGTCCCCGCCCTTGAGCTTGGAGGTGAAGGACACCTCTTCGCCGGCCTTGGTGCCGCGCAGGGCGGTGTCCTGCCCGTCAAGCATCGAGCCGGAGCCGATCTCGTAGGAGACGTCGGAGGCCGAGTCGACCTCCTTGCCGTCGATCGTGGCAACCAGGTCGATCGTCGCGAAGTCACCGGTCTTGGCCTTGCGGTTGATGGTCTTGAGTGTGGCGAAGCGGCTGCGCAGGTCGTCGAGCTCCTTCTCCACGTCCTCGTCGGTGACCTCGGTGGGTTCGACCTCGACGACGAGGGAGTCGTCGATGTCGGGCAGCTCAAAGGCGGGCACCACGGCGACCTCGGCGGTGAAGACGAGCTGGCCGCCCTGCGGGCCGGTCACGGCCGGGATCTCGGTGACGTCGACCTCGGGCTGGGCCAGGGGACGCAGATCGTTCTGGTTGACGGCATCCGAGTAGTGGCCAGGGAGAACCTGGTTGACGACCTGCTCGATGACGGCGGCGCGGCCGAAGCGCTGGTCGATGATGCGCGGAGGCACGTGGCCCTTACGGAAGCCGGGGATGTTCACCTGTCCGGCGATCTCCTTGTACGCCTTGTCCATCTCGGACTTCAGCTCCTCGTAGGGAACCTCAACGGTCAGACGAACCTTGGTGGGCTCAAGGGTTTCAACGGTGCTCTTCACGTGCGTACGCTCCGTAGTCTTAAGAATTGGGGAACGCCCGCTCCCGGGCGCATAACAACTCGCCTAGTGTACGCCAGGACCCTCGCAATGTCCTTATTCGCCGCGCGTAAGTGGGCATCTGCACCCCTAAACACACAAACACGGTGTCCAACACCACACGAGCGGGTTGGCGGCCTCAACTGTCGCGGGACGCCCACGGGGTCAGGTAACGGGAGCGGCCCGCGATCACTGCCGCCAGGCGCGAGCGGGGAACGTCCGCGACCTCTGTCACCGCCCGAAGGATCCGCTCGTGGATGGCGCGCGCCTCTTCCTCGTCGCTCGCCGTGAAGCGAGCGGTGACGCGAGGCTGCGCGGAGACGATGGCGATGTCCCAGGCTTCGAGGCGGGCGACGGACCGGGCACGGTGCTCGACCTCCTCAGGATGCCTGCCGGGCAGGACGGTGGTGATCGTCATGACCGTGCGATAGGACGGCACGTTCCCTCCCCCACGTTCCATTCATGCGGCGGCACGAGGCCGCCCCGGTCGGGGTGACAGGATTTGAACCTGCGACCCTCTGCTCCCAAAGCAGATGCGCTACCAAGCTGCGCTACACCCCGCGGGACCGGCGGTCCGATCCTCCATCATACGGGAGCGGCGCCTAAATGTCGCGGACGTGGACAATACCCGCTAGGATCATCCTGTCCCCTTCGGGGGTACGCGGATGTAGCTCAATGGTAGAGCCTCTGCCTTCCAAGCAGATCACGCGGGTTCGATTCCCGTCATCCGCTCCAGGTGGGAAAGCCCCGGGCTAAGGCCCGGGGCTTTCCCCGTTCCGCGGCGAATCTCTCTCCCCTCACGCGCTCTCGGGGAAGGTCAAGGTGTCGATGACGTAGCGGTAGCGCACCCGTGAGGCGACGACGTCGTCGTAGGCCCGCGTGATGTCCTCGCCCGTGATCATCTCCACCTGCGGGATGACGCCGTGGGCGGCACAGAAGTCGAGCATCTCCTGCGTTTCGGCGATCCCGCCAATCTGGGAGCCGGCGAAGGACTTGCCGCCGTTGACGAAGGCTCGCAGGGGCAGGGAGACGGGCTCGGAGGGCAATCCCACATCCACGAAGACACCGTAGGGGCGCAGGGCCGCCATGTACGCGGCGTAGTCCAGGCCCTCGGCGCTCACGGTGCACAGGATCAGGTCGAAGGAACCGCGCAGAGACTCAAGGACGCCCTCCTCGCCGGTCGCGTAGAAGTGCGAGGCGCCGAATCGGCGGGCGTCGGCCTCCTTGGAGCGCCCGTGGGAGATGACGGAGACGTCGGCGCCCATGGCGGCCGCGATCTGAACGCCCACGTGTCCCAGCCCGCCCATGCCGAGGATGGCCACGCGAGAGGAGGGGCCAACCTCGTAGTGTTTCAGAGGCGAGTAGGTAGTGATGCCAGCGCACAGGAGGGGCGCGCAGGCCGCGAAGTCGAGATCCTCGGGGATATGCAAAGCGAAGTCCTCGCGCACGGTGAAGCCCCGCGAGTAGCCGCCGGTCGTCGGGTTGCCCTCGGCGTCTGCGCGGTAGGTCCACAGGGTGCCCGGCGTCGAGGTGCACCACTGCTCGTGGCCCGCCTCGCACATCTCGCAGGAGCGACAGGAACCGACCATGCACCCCACGCCCACGCGATCCCCCACCGCAAACCCCGTGACGCCGGGTCCGATCTTGGCGACGGTGCCGACGAACTCGTGTCCGGGCACGAGCGGATAGTGGACGGGACCCCACTCGCCTCGCGCGCTATGGATATCGGAGTGGCAGATGCCCGCGTAGGCGACGTCGAAGTAGATCTCCCCCTCCCCCGGCTCGCGGATATCGATGCGCAGGGGGCGAAAGCGAGTGGTCGCGTCGTCGCATCCGTAGGCGATCACTGAAGGCATGACAGCTCCTTTGTCCGGTCATATCCAGGTGCCTCCAGCATACTGGAAAAGCGATGACCCCGGCACCGAAAGTGCCGGGGTCTGCGGGGGTGGCTGACGGGACTCGAACCCGCGACGTCCTGGACCACAACCAGGTGCTCTACCAACTGAACTACAGCCACCGTGGTTGCCCTGAAGGCAACGGGAAGAGCTTAGCACTACCCGCGCGCGCTTGAAAACTCGAGCACTACCCCGCGACGGTGGGGTGCATCACCAGTGTGCGCGAGCCGAGATGGCATCCGCGAAGTTACCCAGCGCGCTCGGGGTCGCCCCCAGGTACAGGTCCGCATCCACCAGCGACACCTCCATGACGAGGAAGGAGCCCTTACCGTCGGGGACGAGGTCGACCCGATTGAACAGGAACTGCTCATCGTGCCCCAGGCGCGAGCGAACGTAGGAGTGCAAGACCCGGCGGATCTCCTCGCCCCACTTCCACGCCACGGAGTCCGCCGGCTCTGCGGTGACGACGGCCTCGTGAACGGTGGGGTCGGTGATCGACGACGGATGGAGCGCAGCCCTCTTCTCAACCGCGTGGGACACCAAGCCGTTGAAGAACACGAGGGAAATCTCGCCGTGCAGGTCGATCTCCTCGACGTAGCGCTGAATCATCACCGAGCGCCCCTCTCCGAGGAGCCCCTGCACCTGACGCATCGCGGCCTGGCGCTGGCGCGTATCCACCGTCGTGTAGCGGCCGATATCGCGCACGCCAGAGGACACCGCCGGCTTGACCACGAACTCGCCGAAGGCCGGGAAGCGCGTGTGAATCTGGTGCTTGGATAGGTTCTGGGCGGGTTCGAGCCAATTCGTCGGGATCGTGGGCATCCCCAGGGCTGCGAGCTCCTTGAGGTAGTGCTTGTCGCTGTTCCAATCCAGGACATCGCAGGAGTTTTGCACGCGGCGCAGGGACCGGGTCCACTCCAGGAAGGCGCGGCGATCCTGGGCGTAGTCGGACACGGAGCGCACGACGATCATTCCCGCATCCGACCAGTCGACATCCGGGTCGTTCCAGACCTTGACCTGGGGGTCGCAACCGCGCGCCGCCAGCTCATCGGGCAGCCCCTCCTCGCCATGGAACAGGGTGGGCTGTGCCTTGCAGGTGACCAAGGTGACCTTCGGGTGTGTCGGCATGGGTATCCTTTGGTGTCGTGGTACGGGATTGAAAGAGGGCGGGCGGGGCCTAACGGAGGCCGAGCGGACGGGTGGAGGCCTCGGTGAGTAGTTCGCTGAGCAGGTCAGAGTAGTTCAGCCCGGCCGCGGCCCACATCTGCGGGTACATCGAAATGGGGGTGAATCCGGGCATCGTGTTGACCTCGTTGATGATGACCGTGTCGGTGGCCTCGTCCAGGAAGAAGTCGACGCGGGCCAGGCCCTCGCACTCAAGCGCGTCGAACGCCCGCCAGGCTGTTTCGCGGATGCGCTGGGCGTAGGCGGCAGACACCTCGGCCGGGCAAGACAGGCCAACGACGTCATCGACGTACTTGTGGTCGTAGTCGTAGAATTCCCCCTCGGGAACGACGATCTCTCCCAACGGCGCGGTGCCGCTGCTCCAGTCGGGTCGAGCGCCGAGGACGCCGCACTCGATCTCGCGGCCGCTCACCGAGGCCTCGACGATGACGCGCGGATCGTGGTTCGCGGCCTCCTTGATGGCCGTCGGCAGGTCCTCGCGGCAAGTAACGCGCGAGATTCCGACGGAAGAACCCGCGCGGCAGGGCTTGACGAAGACCGGAAAGCCGAGGCGCTCGATGCGCTCGACACACGCGCCGGGATCGGACTCCCACTGGCGGGCGGTCACCAGCTCCCATCGTCCCACGTCAATGCCGGCGGCGGCCAGGACGGTCTTCGTGAGGTGCTTGTCCATCGAGATCGCGGAAGAGGTCACGCCGCACCCAACGTATCGCACGCCCGCCATCTCGAAAAGCCCCTGAATGGTGCCGTCTTCCCCGTAGGGGCCGTGCAGCAGCGGGAAGACGATGTCGACGTGGCCGAGGTCTTCGACCCCGATGACGCGAGAGGCGGCCGAATCCGGATCGCCGTCGTAGGAGAGCTCAACGAGATTGCCCTCCCCCGGGGTCAGCGCCACGCGGGTCGTGCCCGCAGTGACGGACTGGCCCTTCCCGTCGCGAAAGGCCAGGGCGGACGGGTCGTCGGCGACGCGCACCCACTGGCCGTCGCGCGTGATTCCCAGCGGGATCACGTCCCACTTGGTCCGGTCGATGGCGGTGAGGATGCCGGCCGCCGTCGCGCAGGATACTTCATGCTCGGAGGAGCGCCCACCAAACACGATGAGGACGCGGGGACGAGAGTTCACAGTCATGGTTCCAAGACTACCGTCAAATGCATCCCTCGCACTCACGGGTCGGGCCTACACCAGCTCGATCTTCCAGCCGTCCATCTTCTGTGGGCGCGCGAGCAGCATCCGCCCCATGTCTTCGATGCTGGCGCGCCCCTCAACAACCTCGACGACGGCGCCCGTGATGGGCATATCCACGCCGACAGACTCGGCGACTTTCAGGATGGGCGCGGCCGAGGCGACGCCCTCCGCCACCCCTGGGGACAGCGCCAGGGCCTCGGCCAGTGGCATGCCGGAGCCGAGGCGGTGCCCGAGCGAGAAGTTACGCGACAGCCGCGAGGAGCAGGTGGCCACGAGGTCACCGATCCCGGACAGGCCGGCGAAAGTCGAGGCATCTGCGCCGAGGGCGATACCCAGGCGGGTCATCTCCGCCAGGCCACGGGTGATGAGGGTCGAGCGGGTGTTGATGCCCAGTCCCATCCCCTCGGCGGCGCCGATCGCCACGGCGATGACGTTCTTGGTTGCCCCCGCCATCTCCGTTCCCACCACGTCAGCCGACACGTAGGGGCGGAAGTAGGAGTTGTGGCAGGTCCGAGCGATGTCCTTGGCCAGCTCCACGTCGCTGGCGGCGACCACCGTCGCGGTGGGGTGGCGCTCGGCAATCTCGCGCGACAGGTTGGGGCCCGACAGGACCGCGATGCGCTCAGGCGGCAGGCAGGCGGCCTCAGCGATAATCTCATCCACCCTCTTGAGCGATCCCAGTTCAAGGCCCTTCGCCAGAGACAGGACCGCGACATCGTCCGCAAAGGAGGCGCGGGCGGCCTCCAGGGTGGGGCGCACCGCGCTGACGGGAACGGCAACGACGATCAGGCGCCGCCCCGCCACGGCCTGGGCGATGTCCGAGGTCGCATCAATGCGATCCGAGAGGGTGATACCCGGCAGGTACGTTGGGTTCTCGTGGCCATTGATGAACGCGACAGTGTCGGGGTTGCGCCCCCACACGGTGACCGACAATCCCGCGTCGGCGAGGACCTGGGCGAACGTTGTTCCCCATGCCCCTGTTCCCAGTATCGCTGCCGTTGACATGCTCATCGAGACCTCCCTGTCCCGCCCATTCTACTCGGATGGGAGTGGGGGCCACACCACGAGGAGAGAAGGACTCTTCCAGAGAAGCGTTCGACGCATCCTCGTGCCGCAGACTCCAGATCGTTGTCCTCGCATCCCCCTGCGCCCGGTCCTCGATATCCGCGACTAGCGTCGTTTCTTCGCCTTCCTTGCTTTCTTCGCACGCCTGGCCTGTTCCCATTCCCACCACGGGCCCGCCTGGGTTGCGGGATCCCAGGGGGTCTCGGGGGCGCTCATACCCCGCAGCTGCCCCACCCCGGCCCGCACCGCCTCGCTGATGCGCCGAGTCCCTTCGTTCACGGCCTCGTGGTCGGCCGACCCTTGAGGGCCGATCAGATCGGACAGGTCGACGGGGGCCCCGAAGTGATAGGACAGGGGTCGACCCGGACGCATGTCGATCTTCTTGGAGTTGTAGGCAGACATGATCTCTTGCGCTCCCCACTGGGAGAGCGGAATGACGGGAACGCCGGTATCCAAGGCGAGGCGCGCCGCACCCGACTTGAACTGCATCGGCCACTCCTCCGGGTCGCGGGTGAGGGTTCCCTCCGGGTAGATTCCAACGACCTCGCCGCCCTCCAACGCGGCGCGCGCGGGCGCCAGGACGGCCGCCGGATCCGAGTCGCGGTTGACGGGAATCAGGCCCATTCCCGCGATGATCCACCCGAAGACGGGCACGGAGAACATCGATTTTTTCGCCAGGAAGCGCACAGCCGTGTCGCGTTTCATGAAGTACCAGCACAGGCACAGCGGATCGACGTTCGACAGGTGGTTGGAGACGAGGAGATAGCCTCCCTCGGAGGGCAAGTTTTCCTCGCCGGTCACGGTGAAGGTCACCCAGGGCGTCATGAGGGGTGTCAAAACACCCTTAGCGAAGGCGTAGAAGCCGGAGACAGGACTCATGGCTCAATTCTACGGGAACGGGCACCCGGGCAGGCACGGCCCGAGCGCGACGTCACACGAGGACCGAGACGACGCCGGGAGCAGCCTCCACGGTGAAGGGAACGGTCGCGATCCGGTCACCGTCGGCCATCGCGACGACTCCCGCGGGTTCCGAGAACGACACGGCCGTGGCGCTGGTGACCTCCACCGCCGGGTGGTTCTTCGCTCGTCCCGCCACGATGCTTGCCAGGACGGGCAGGGCACGGAAGAGGGGCAGGGAGCCGACGTGGCACACTTCGAGGACGCCGTCGCTCATATTGGAAGCACCGACCAAAGTGATGCCTCCGCCGAAGCGGCCGGAGTTGGACACGGACGCGATCCAACCGCTCATGTCCCGCTCGTGGCCGTCCACGGTCGCACACACCCGCGTCGGGGTGTGCGAGGCCAGGGCGGCGAAGGCACCGTAGCCGTAGGCCAGCGGACCGAAGGTCAGCGAGGATTCGTTGGCCAGGATGTTCGCCCGGGCGTCCAAGCCGATCGACACGATGCCGAGCGCGAGGCGCTCCCCCTCGCGCGAATGCACCCACATGCCGTCAAGGGGGCGCACGCGGGACGAAAAGTCGCCCCCCGCGCGGTCGGCCTCCTCCCCTCGGGTCAACCCGCATCCGGCGAGGCTGCGGGCGCGGGCGAGCGGGTCGGGACCGATGAGCAGGGCGCGACACAGGTCGTTACCGCGTCCACCGGGGATGGGTGCGAAGAGGGAGCCCGAGTCGTGGCAGCCGCGCGCGACCGCACTGAGGTAGCCGTCGCCCCCGAGGGCGGCCACAACCGTGCCGGGCCCCACGCGGGCGGCGAGGGCGGCAGGATCGTCGCCCGGTGTGGTCAGCCGAACCGCGACCTCCCAGCCTCCGCCGCGCAGAATGCGCACGATGCGGGGTCCGAGGCGCACGCTGCGCCCACCCGCCGACATCGACGACACCAGGACGAAGATGCGGCGCCTGCAGACCTGTCCGGACACGTTCTCAGTCGTCCAGGTAGCACACGCGCGCGTCCAGCTGGTGGAGCTTGCGCGTGAAGTGTTCGTAGCCTCGCGAGATGACGTCGATGCCCGACACCGTGGACGTTCCCGACGCTGCGAGCGCCGCGATCAGGTGCGAGAAGCCTCCGCGCAGGTCGGGAACCTCAATGTCGGCGCTGTGCAGGGGCATCGGGCCTGAGATGACGGCCGAGTGGTAGTAGTTCTTTTGGCCGAATCGGCACGGGGTTCCGCCCAGGCACTCGCGATAGACCTGGATGTTTGCGCCCATCTGGCGCAGGGCCGAGGTGAAGCCGAAGCGATTCTCGTAGACGGTTTCGTGGACGATCGACAGGCCTCGAGCCTGGGTGAGGGCCACGACGAGGGGCTGCTGCCAGTCGGTCATGAAGCCGGGATGCACGGCGGTCTCCAGGGCGATCGAGTGCAGCTCCCCGCCGGGATGGTAGAAGCGAATGCCGTCCGTGTCGATGTCGAACGCGCCACCCACTTTGCGGAAGGTGTTGAGGAAGGTCGTCATGTCGGGCTGGTGAGCCCCGCGCACGTAGATGTCACCGTGGGTGGCCAGCGCGGCGGCGGCCCACGAGGCCGCCTCGATGCGGTCCGGGAGGGCCGTGTGGCGGTAGCCCACCAGGTTGGACACGCCTTCGATGCGGATCGTGCGGTCCGTGTCCACCGAGATGATCGCGCCCATCTTCTGCAAAACGTTAATGAGGTCGAGGATCTCCGGCTCAATGGCCGCGCCCTTCAAGGTCGTGATGCCCTCGTTGCGCACAGCAGTCAGCAGCGTCTGCTCGGTGGCGCCCACGGACGGGAAGGGAAGCTCGATGATGGCACCGTGAAGGCCCGAAGCGGGGCGCTTGATGTGGACCCCGTCGGGCTGCTTGTCCACAATCGCGCCGAACTTGCGCAGGGTCTCGAGGTGGAAGTCGATGGGACGACCCCCGATCGCGCACCCTCCGAGCTCGGGAATGAACGCCTCTCCGAGCTGGTGCAGGAGGGGGCCGCAGAAGAGGATCGGGATACGCGAGGCTCCCGCGAGCGTGTCGATGTCGGAGCGAGAGGCAACCTTGACGTTGGAGGGATCCATGCGCAGCGTGCCGCGATCCTGGTCGAAGTCGATTCGAACGCCGTGCAGGCTCAGCAGGTTGGACACGACGTCCGTGTCCCGAATCAGCGGCACGTTGTAGAGCTCGGAGGGGGTGTCGGCCAGCAGCGAAGCGACCATCGCCTTGGGCACGAAGTTCTTGGCGCCGCGCACGCTGATTTCGCCGCGCAGCGGGTGGCCGCCCTCGACTTGCAGGATGGATGACATGGATGCTCCTCGGTTATGCGTAACTGGCCCCTACTCTAGCTAGGCAGGGGCCAGTGTGCGCAGCGCTTTTAGTCGCGAGCGGAGAGAACCTCTTCCTTGGGCAAGTATTTCGCCGGGAGCGTGCGGGGCTTGAAGGAGGGGCGGGTGGCCTCGTAGGCGGCGATCTCATCCTCGTGGCGCAGCGTCAGGGCGATGTCGTCCAGGCCCTCCATGAGCGTCCACCGCACGTAGTCGTCGATCTCGAAGGTGCCCGAGAACGCGCCGGCGCGGAACGTCTTGTCTTCCAGAGACACGGTGATCCGCGTGCCGGGTTCTGTCTCGAGGATCTTCCACAAAAGCTCGCAGTCTTCCTGGGAGATGATGCCGGTCACCAGGCCCTGCTTGCCGGAGTTTCCGCGGAAAATATCGGCGAACTTGGGGGCGAGGACAACGCGGAAGCCGTAGTCTTTGAGCGCCCACACCGCGTGCTCGCGCGAGGAGCCGGTGCCGAAGTCCGGCCCGGCGATCAACACGGAACCCTCCCTGTAGGCGTCCTGGTTGAGGACGAAGTCGGGGTCAGAGCGCCAAGCGGCGAAGAGGGCGTCCTCGAAGCCCGTTCGGGTGACGCGCTTGAGGTAGACGGCCGGGATGATCTGGTCGGTGTCGACGTTGGAGCGGCGCAGCGGGACGCCGATACCGGTGTGCGTGGTGAACTTTTCCATGGGTGTGTCAGTCTTTTCTTCGTTGGGGGGCGAGGCCGTGGCCGGCTCCCGCGCGGCGGTGGCGCAAGCGGGTCTCAGAGGTCGGCCGGGGAGGACAGGGTGCCGCGCACGGCGGTCGCAGCGGCGACGAGCGGGGACACCAGGTGGGTGCGGCTTCCCTTGCCCTGACGGCCTTCGAAGTTGCGGTTGGAGGTGGAGGCCGAACGATCTCCGGCGTTCATGGTGTCGGGGTTCATGCCCAGGCACATGGAGCATCCGGCGTTTCGCCATTCGGCGCCGAAGTCGGTGAAGATCTTGTCGAGGCCCTCGGCCTCGGCCTGGAGGCGTACGCGGGCGGATCCGGGGACCACCATGACGCGCACGCCGTCGGCCTTGCGGCGTCCCTTGAGGACGCCGGCGGCGGCGCGCAGGTCCTCGATGCGTCCGTTGGTGCAGCTCCCGATGAACACGGTGTTGACCGCGATGTCGCGCATGGGTGTGCCGGCCTGGAGGTCCATGTACTCCAGGGCGCGTTTCGCGGCCGCGCGCTTGTTCTCGTCGGTGAAGTCCTCCGGGCTGGGCACGCACGCCGACAGGGGCACGCCCTGACCGGGGTTGGTTCCCCACGTGACGAAGGGTTCGATGTCGGATGCTTCCAAGACCACCTCGGCATCGAAGACGGCGTCGTCGTCGGAGGCCAGGGAACGCCAGTACTCGACCGCGCGATCCCACTCCTCGCCCTCGGGGGCGTGGGGGCGTCCCTTGATGTAGGCGAAGGTCGTCTCATCGGGGGCAATCATGCCCGCGCGGGCGCCGGCCTCGATGGACATGTTGCAGATCGTCATGCGCCCTTCCATGGACAGCTCCCGGATGGCCTGTCCGCGGTACTCCAGGACGTACCCTTGGCCGCCGCCCGTGCCGATCTTGGCGATGATGGCCAGGATGATGTCCTTGGCTGTCGAACCCGCGGGCAGGGAACCGTTGACCGTGATGGCCATCGTCTTGAAGGGGGCCATGGGCAGCGTCTGGGTGGCGAGCACGTGCTCGACCTGGCTGGTACCGATTCCGAATGCCAGGGCGCCGAAGGCTCCGTGGGTCGAGGTGTGGGAGTCGCCGCACACGATCGTCATGCCGGGCTGGGTGAGGCCCAGCTGAGGGCCGACGACGTGGACGATGCCCTGGTCGGCGTCGCCCAGGGAGTGCAGGCGGATCCCGAACTCACGGGCGTTCTTGCGCAGCGTGTCGATCTGGGTGCGACTGGTGATGTCGGCGATGGGGCGGTCGATGTTGACCGTGGGAGTGTTGTGGTCCTCGGTGGCGAGAGTCAGGTCGGGTCGGCGCACCTGGCGTCCGGCGAGGCGAAGACCTTCGAAGGCCTGGGGGCTGGTGACCTCGTGGACCAGGTGAAGGTCGATGTAGAGCAGGTCGGGGGCACCGTTCTCGCCCTTGGTGACGGTGTGGTCGCGCCACACTTTCTCCGCCATTGTTCCGCTCATTGTTCCTCCTTGGCTCCCCCGCATCGGCGACGAGCGCGTCGTTCATTCTTCGTCCACTAATGGAAACGCCTTCACTACACGGCGACCCCGCCGGTCTCACGTCTCGGACGCCACTTTGACGTGTTTCACTATGCGACAGCTTGTCATCTCAGAACCTGAGATATTAAATAGTTGTATGGATGAGCAAACAACCAGTGGTGTCGGAGTCCTCGATAAGGCGGCGTTGGTCCTGGGCGCCCTTGAGGCGGGGCCAGCAACGCTCGCGCAACTCGTGTCCAGCACGGGGCTCGCACGCCCCACAGCCCACCGCCTCGCCGTCGCCCTGGAATACCACCGCATGGTCGCCCGCGACATGCAGGGCCGCTTCATCCTGGGGCCGCGTCTCCAGGAGTTGTCCTCCGCCGCCGGGGAAGACCGCCTGCTGCAGGCCTCCATGCCCGTGCTTCAAGCACTGCGCGATCACACCAAGGAATCCTCCCAGCTCTTCCGCCGCCAGGGCGACTATCGGGTGTGTGTGGCGGCCTCCGAGCGCGAGATGGGCCTGCGTGACTCCATTCCCGTGGGAGCGACTCTGTCGATGAGCGCCGGCAGCGCCGCCCAGGTGCTGTTGGCCTGGGAGGAACCCGACCGCCTGCACCGAGGCCTGTACGGCGCATCCTTCAACGCGACCATGCTCTCCGAGGTCCGCCGCCGCGGCTGGGCGCAGTCCGTGGGCGAGCGAGAACCGGGCGTCGCCTCCGTGTCTGCTCCCGTTCGCGGCCCCTCGGGCCGAGTCCTTGCGGCGCTGTCCATCTCCGGCCCCATCGAGCGCATGGGCCGCCAGCCCGGGCGACAGCACGGCCCCTCCGTCATGGCCGCGGCCAATCGACTCTCGGAGTTCCTCGCCACCGTTGAGGACGCCGCGGACCTGTAGGAGCCTCCCCTGAACCTCCAAGACTGCGGGGGCCGGGACGATTTCCCATCGTCCCGGCCCCCGCGATCATTCAGCCGACCCAGCGGCCAGAGTCATCGAAGGTGTAGGCCGTCCCTGCGATGACCGCGCGGCCTGTGACCATCGCGCCGCTGCCCGGGTCCAGGTAGTACCACGAGGCCCCGAGCTTCAGCCACCCGGTGGTCATGGCGCCGCTGCTCGGATCCAGGTAGTACCAGCTCTGGCCGTCCTTGAGCCACGTGGTCGCCATGACCCCCGAATCGGGATCCAGGTAGTACCAGGAACCCGCAACCTTCAGCCAGCCGGTGGCCATGGCGCCGCTGCCCGGGTCCAGGTAGTACCACGAGGCCCCAAGCTTCAGCCACCCGGTGGTCATGGCGCCGCTGCTCGGATCCAGGTAGTACCAGCTCTGGCCGTCCTTGAGCCACGTGGTCGCCATGACCCCCGAATCGGGATCCAGGTAGTACCAGGAACCCGCAACCTTCAGCCAGCCCGTCGCCATCGCTCCGGACGCGCGGTAGTAGCGCCACGCTCCCCCGTCGTTCTCCCAGCCGGTCTTCATCCAGCCCTCGGAGTCGAAGGAGTAGACGGCGCCGTCACGTTCGATGCGTTCGCCGGCGGGGAATGTGCCATCCGGGTAGCGCAGCCACCAGCGGCCGTCTCCCGCTTGCATCCAGCGCGCCTGCGAGGCGTCGGGGGCAGGATCGACGCGAGCACCCGTCGGTTGGGTGAACACGGCGACGGTGCGGGCAGGAACCGTGACCGTGCCCGTCCGCGCGTCAAAGGACGCCGCCTTGACGACCTCGTCGGTTCCCTGCGCCTGAGCCTCGTGCAACGCGAACGCGCGGCCCGCGAGGCCATCGACACGCTGCGTGAGCGTCTGCCCGGTCGCGTTGAAGACGACAAGGGCGCCGTCGATCGCCGGATCGATGTCATCGCGCGCACCAACCTGGTCGTCGATGAGCATCATGATCGTTCCGTCGACCGCGCTCGCCCCGGAGTTCGGGAAGGTTACCTTGGCACGAACGAGGTCGGTGCTGCCCAGCGTAAACAGCCGCGAGGAGGAGCGCACGCGCAGGAAGTCCATCGCGGCCTGCGAGGAGGCCTCGATCTGCGCCGGGGTTGGCTTCAGGTCGGGGTTTTCCAGGAGCGGACGCATGTGAGGCCACGCCGCACCATTCTTGGACTTGACGGGAAGGCCTCGTCCAAACCCGTTGTCCTGCATCGTCCAGTCGATGGCATTGAAGTGATCTCCGGAGTTGTAGGAGTCGCGATCCAGGGACTTGGAACGCAAGAGCTCCGTGCCCGAGGCCCAGAAGGACGGCGACTGGGACAGCGCCACCGAGGCCTGGCTGAGCAGCGACATGCGCACTCTATTCTCCATCGGCGCACTCGTCGGCATCTTGTACGTGACCAGGTCGAAGAGCGTCTCGTTGTCGTGAGCATCGACGTAGTTGACGTTCTCTGCGGGCTGGGATGCGAAGCCCGCACCCTGGCCGTTGTAGTCGAGCTCGGCTCCGCGCACGCTGCGCCCATCGTAGGTCGTGAGCGTGTAGTCCTTCAGGTTGCCCGCCAGTCCCAGCTTCACCAGGTCGACGCGGTGCAGGTAGTCCGCGCGACGTTCCTGCTCGGAACGCGTATCGAGCCCGTTGAAGTCCGAGAAGGCTCCCGAGCCGAAGCCCTGGAAGACGCGATGATCCTCGTCGAAGGGGCCACCGCCGTGGACCGCATCGCGCAGTCGGTCATTAAAGGCGCCGATGCCGGTTCCGTCAAGCTGGCCCTGAGTGGCCTGGCGGAACAGAGCATTGTTGGCGACCTCGCCGAAGTTCCATCCCTCGCCGTAGATGTACAGACGCGAGCCGTCAACCCCGTCCTTGTCCAGCGTCAGGGACTTCAGTGCTTCCTGCGCGCGCTTCATCTCCGCCGCCGGGTGATGGCCCATGAGATCGAAGCGGAAGCCGTCGACGTGGTAGTACTTGGCCCAGTGGATCATCGAGTCGATCATGAGCCGCTCGCTCATGGCGTTCTCGGTTGCCACATTCGAACAGCACGTCGAGGTTTCGACCGCTCCGGCGGCGTTCAGGCGCTGGTAGTAGCCGGGAACGATTCGGTCGAGCACCGAGTGGGAGTCCTGCCCGGCCGCGGGCGTGTGGTTGTACACCTGGTCGAGCACGACCTGCATGCCGATCGAGTGAAGGCCACCCACCATCGAACGGAACTCTCGGATGCGGGCTCCTCCGTTTTGATTCAGAGCGGTCGCGTAGGAGCCTTCGGGAGCCAACCAGTGGAGCGGGTCGTATCCCCAGTTGTAGGCGTCCTGATCGGCCACCGCGTCCACGGCGGCCTGCTGCGCCTCGGAGGCGGGGCCGGCGTTTGCGGGGATGTCCGGAACCTTCTGATCAGCGCGCTTCTCGGGGATCGTTGCGATATCGAAGGTGGGGAGCAGGTGAATGGTGTTGATTCCGGCCTCGGCCAGCTCGCTGAGGTGGCGCATGCCGTTGGACTGATACTGCGTGAACGCCATGTAGGTGCCGCGCATGTCCTCGGGAACCGACTTGTCTGCCGCGGAGAAGTCCCGCACGTGTAGCTCGTAGATGGCTCGCTGGGCGTCGTCCGCGATCGTCGGCGCCGGCGTGTTCTGCCACTCGGCGGGAGCGATCGAGGCGTTGTTCATGTTGACGGCCACTGACCTCGTCGAGTTAACCGTGAGCCCCACCGAGTAGGGGTCGGTCACCGTGTTGGTCTCGACCTTGCCCGATGCGGGCACGTAGACGCGTACCTCCCACAGGTACTGGGCGCCCTCCGTGATCGTCCCATCCGCGTTGTCCACGCTCCAGCGCCCGTCCTCGCCGCGAGTCGCGGGCGTGCGCTGAGGATCGCCCGCCACCTCCGAGTCGGCGCCCCGGGGGGTCTTCGTATTCCAGGACAGCAGGGTCACGCTCTTTGCCGTGGGAGCCCACAGCGCGAAGGTTGGTTTTCCGTCGTCCTTCCAGCCCACGCCGAACGAGGCCTGGGTCGCCTTCGCGGCGTAGAGGGAGTCCAGGACGGGTGCGATCTGGACGCCCGTGAAGGCGTTGACGACCCCGTCTTTCTTCTGGGCGACCGCGAGCTGTCCGGTCAGCGCCTCACGCGCCGTGGCCTCGTCGAGGCTGGCGCGCAGCGCGATGTAGCCGTTGAGGTTGGGGTGAGCGGTCGTCACCTCGGCGCTCAGGTCTCCGGCGACCGTCAGCGCGGTAACGGTTCCACCGGTGAGAGCCCCGTCGCTCAGCGTCGCCCCGCCCTCTGGGGCGGTGACCAGCTCGTAGACCAGCTGGGCGGAGCCGTCGAGCACCTGCGCGCGGGTGATGCCCTGGGGCAGGAGGGAGGTCGGCCACGCGACGATGTCAGTGCTCACCCAGTAGGCGCGCTGCTCCCCCGTTCCTGCGACCGGTGCGTCGGAGGCGGCGATGGAGAGCTTATGGGAGGAAGAATCGTAGGTGAAGGTCACAAGGTTGTTCGCTTTCGTCGCAAACTGGTAGTTGTCGCCACCGGCCACCCCGTCCTTCCCGTAGTTTTCACTCCAGGATCCACCGACGGCCACCTTGACTTCGTAGGAGCCTTCGGGCAGGGCGGTCGTCGCGTACGTGTATGTGCCGTCCCCGACCGGTTCCATCAGCGGCGCCGTGCAGTCGGGCTTCCAGTTATCGGTGCATCCCAGAGCCTTTTGGAGGGATCCGGGAAGCGTGACCATGCGATCGCTCACCGTGTTCCACACGCGGTGGGTCGCCCTGTTGTAGTAGAAGGTCACCTCGGTGGGCGTCTCCAGGGTGTAGGCGATGTTCGCCCCGTCGGCCGCGCCGCCGCGTCCGAAGGAAACGTCCCACGATCCCCCCTCGGCGACCTTGTATTCGTACTCGCCGGCGGGCAGCGTGAAGGTCCCGGAGTAGACGCCGGTCGCCTCGCGGGTCAGAGCCGCCTTCTCACACCCCGGGGCCCAGTCGGCGTCGCATCCCATGGCCTTGTTGTGGCTGCCGGGGATTGTCACCAGCGTTTCATCTGTCGTCGCTTCTGCGCCCGCCTCGGCGGTCGGTGCGACCGCTGCGGCGTTGGAGGCGTCGGCTTGCGGCGCTGCCCACGCCGCCGGCAGCGCTGTCCCCATGAGCGCTACGACGGCGCCAACGCCCAGGGCGCGACGCAGCAACGTCCTGTTGTGTCGGTATGTCACGAAAGACTCCCTCGTCCATAAGCTGTCCCCGTCTCGCGGGGCTGCTCCTAGGTTAGACATACTGCAACGAGAGGGAAACTTTTCTGCAAAGGACAAGTCGATACGCGGGAGACGGAGAAAGAAAAACCTCGCCACCGAGGCGGTGGCGAGGTCAGTCGTACCCCCAACCGGATTTGAACCGGTGTTAACGCCGTGAGAGGGCGTCGTCCTAGGCCGCTAGACGATGGGGGCCTTGATTCGCGCGGAATCCGTACCCCCAACCGGATTTGAACCGGTGTTAACGCCGTGAGAGGGCGTCGTCCTAGGCCGCTAGACGATGGGGGCCTATCCGAAACACATGCTTCAGATCGCTGGGGTACCAGGACTCGAACCTAGAATGGCTGAACCAGAATCAGCTGTGTTGCCAATTACACCATACCCCATAGGGCGTCTCCCGCTTCGCTTGCGCGTCGCTGGCGACAGGAGATAACTGTAGCGGACAACAAGGCCCGTGCCAAATCGAGGACCCGTGGCGCCCATCACGCGCCTTGGCCTCGTCGGCGCGCTCAGCCCAGCGTCTCTCGCAGCGCCCGCAGACGGGCGAGCGAGGAGTCCCGGCCGAGGATCTCCATCGACTCAAAGAGCGGGGGCGAGACCTGACGCCCGGTGACAGCGACGCGCAGCGGCCCGAAGGCCAGGCGAGGCTTCACGCCCATCTGGTCGACGATGCGCTCGCGCAGAGTCGCCTCCAGGGATGCGGTCGTAAACTCTGCCAGGGTGGCGACGGCGTCGATGGCGGCATCCAGGACGTCTGCGGCGTTGTCCTTCAGCTTCGAGGCCGCCCTGTCGTCGATCTCGAGGGCGTCGTCGGCGACGAAGAGGAAGCCCAGCATGCCCGAGGCCTCCCCCAGCAGCTGAATGCGGGTCTGGACAAGGGGCGCCGCCTCGGTGAGGATCTCACGCTCGCGCTCGCTCAGGGCATCGAAAGAAGCGGCGGAGACCAGGGCGTCGCGGTGCAGGAAGGGCACCAGACGGTCGCGGAAGTCCTCACCGTCCAGCAGCCGGATGTGCTCGGCGTTGATAGCGATGGCCTTCTTCTGGTCGAAGCGCGCCGGATTGGGGTTCACGTCGGAAATGTCGAAGGCGCGTGCCATCTCCTGCATTGAGAAGATGTCGCGATCGGGGGCGATCGACCAGCCCAGCAGGGCGAGATAATTGTTGAGCCCTTCGGGAATCATGCCCGCAGCCTTGTGCAGGAGCAGGTTCGATTCGGGGTCGCGCTTGGATAGCTTCTTGTTGCCCTCGCCCATTACGTAGGGCAGGTGGCCAAAGCGCGGCATGAACTTCGCGACCCCGATGGCCTCCAGCGCGCGGTAGAGGACGATCTGGCGGGGGGTCGAGGAGAGCAGGTCTTCCCCGCGCAGCACGTGCGTAACCTCCATGAGAGCGTCATCAATGGGGTTGACCAGCGTGTAGAGCGGATGGCCGTTGGCGCGCACGATGACGTAGTCGGGAACGGAACCGGCCTTGAAGGTGATCTCCCCGCGGATCAGGTCGGTGAAGGTGATGTCCTCGTCGGGCATGCGCAGGCGCAGCACGGGCTGACGCCCCTCGGCCCGGTAGGCGGCGATCTGCTCGTCGCTCAGGTCTCGGTCGAATCCGTCGTAGCCCAGCTTGGGGTCCTCGCCTTTGGCGCGGTGGCGCTCCTCGACCTCCTCGGGGGTCGAGTAGGACTCGTAGGCGTATCCGGCCTCCAGCAGTCGCGCAGCCACGTCGCGGTAAATGTCCATGCGCTCGCTCTGGCGGTACGGTCCGTGGGGCCCTCCCTTGCCGACCCCCTCGTCCCAGTCGAGGCCAAGCCACTGGAGGGACTCGATGATCTGGTCAAAAGACTCCTGGGAATCGCGGGCGGCGTCGGTATCCTCGATGCGGAAGACGAAGGTTCCCCCCGTGTGTCGGGCGTACGCCCAGTTGAACAAGCACGTGCGGACCATTCCGACGTGGGGCGTTCCCGTGGGCGAAGGACAGAAGCGGACGCGGACGTCGGCACCGGTGGCAGTTGTTTCACTCATGATTCTCCCATCGTACTCCAGGGGCGGCTGTTGCATTTGCTTGATGCGTGGGCGCGCTCAGCCGCCTGACGCGATGAGGGATAGCGTGTATCACCATCGGGGCCTCGCCGCCGCACCCACCACATCAGGAGGATAGTTAGCATGCCCGTCCGTCTCTTTTCCGACGCCCACCTCTACCGCACGGGTTCGCTCAAGTGGACGGGGATCACTCGCTCCAACGGCGAACCCACGATCGGGGCGTGGGTGGCAGAGATGGACTTCGGGACGGCCCCCGAGGTCGCCGAGGCGATGAAGCGCGCGATTGATGACGGCTTGCTCGGCTACCAACCCACCTGGCTGGAACCCGCCGCGGCCGCGGCCGCCGCGGAGTTTCACAAGAGGCGCTTCGGGTGGGCGGTGGATGAGTCGCACGTGCGCCTGGCGTCCGCGGTCCTGCCAGCGCTCGAGGCCACCATCGCGCGTCTCGTGCGGCCCGGAGCGCCCGTCGTCGTCCCGACCCCCGCGTACATGCCGTTCCTGTCGATTCCCACCAAGCTTGGCCACCCCGTCATCGAGGTTCCGTCGCTGCGCGGCACGCGCGCGGGCGGGCGCGGCTGGGCGCTCGACCTGGAGGGGATCCGGGCGGGGCTGGAGGCCGGGGCTGGCCTCGTCATCCTGTGCAACCCGTGGAACCCGGTCGGCCGCGTCCTTGGCGAGGACGAGCTGCGGGCGCTCCACGAGGTGGTAGGCGCCTACGACGCGCTGGTCTTCGCCGACGAGATTCACTCCTCCCTGGTCCTCGATGAGGCGCTCCCCTTCGTCTCCTACGCGTCACTCGGCCCGGCCTTCGCGGCCCACACCGTGACGGCGACGGCCGCGTCAAAGGGGTGGAACATCGCCGGGCTTCCCAGCGCGCAGGTCATCCTCCCCGACGACGCGCTGCGCGCGCGCTGGGACGAGTTCGCCGCCGAGGCACGCCACGACGCGTCCGTCATCGGCACGGTCGGCGCGATCGCCGCCTACGAGCGCGGGGATGAGTGGCAGCGCGAGGTCAAGGAGCTGATCCGAGGCAATGTCGAGCGCGTGGCGAACGCGTTGGCCGACACGCCGATCGACTTCGTGCGCCCGGAGGGAACCTACCTGACCTGGTGGGGCTTTGACGGCATTGATCTGGGTCCCCTCTCCCCCGCCGCGACGCTGCGTGAGCGAGCAGGCATCGCCGCCAACGATGGGTGCACCCTCGGGGCGGACTATTCCTCGTGGGCTCGCATCAACCTGGCGTGCGCCCCCGACGTGGCCTCGCGGATCGTGGAGCGGGTCCTCGACCTGCTCTGACGCGGCCCCCCATCGGGGCCCGCCCCTGGCCAACCCGTGGCCGCCCACGGGGCTCGCGCCGCGGCCTCGGGAGATGGCGCCACGCCCGACGCATCAGGCACGCAGGGCGGCTTCGATCCCGGCGACAACCGTTGCTCGCGCCGAGGACGCGGCCTTGACGACGGCCGCCGGATCCGTGGGCGCGTTAGCGAAGGACAAGTCGGAGACGACGGACATTCCGGCCACGCGCACCCCCAGGGCGTTCAGGGTGAGCGCCTCCATGACCGTGGACATGCCCACGCAGTCCACGCCCAGGCCCGCAAGGATCCGGGTTTCGGCCGGGGTCTGGTACTCGGGTCCGCGCAGGATCGCGTAGACGCCCTCCCGCTGGCAGACCCCGCGCAGCGCGTCCGTCATCGGCCGATCCCAGACCGCCGACACGTCCAGGAAAAGGGGGCCGTCGAAGGGAGAGGAGCCCGACAGGTTCACGTGATCGGTGATCGCCATGACGTCGCCGAGCCTCCACTGCCGCAGGCATCCGTTCGCGTTCGTCAGCACCGCTCGGCTGATCCCGGCGCGAGCGGCGGCGCGGGCAAGGGCGGTCACGGCCCGCGCTCCCACTCCCTCGTAGAGGTGGGTGCGCCCCGTCGCCACGAGGACCGCTCCCCCGTCGCGCTCATAGGCGCGCAGCTGCCCGCCGTGCCCGTCGGCAACGGGAGGAAGAACGCCGGGGATCTCTTCCAGGGACGCGGTGGCCACGGGGGTTCCCCACGCCTCGTCGAGGGCGTCGGCCAAGCCCGACCCGAGGACAACGAGCGCGTCGGGACGTCCCATGAGCTCGGTGAGAGAGCGCGAGCCGACCAGCGCCTCCTCGTCCACGAGAGCCGCCGCAAAGCGCGGGTCGACGCTCACCGCTCGTCGCCTTCCGCACCCTGCGCGTAGGTGCGTGACTCGAGTTTCTCCTGCGCGCGCACGCGGCCGACGCTGGTCGCCCAGTAGCCCACGAATCCCACGACCATGGCCAGGAGGATACCGATGTTGGCGCCCGCCCAGTCACCGTCGCGACCGCCCAGGGGGCCCAGGAGGTAGCCCTGCCAGGAGAGCCAGGAAGCGTTCGCGTTGACGACGAGGCCCCAGCCCACCAGCGAGCCAACGAGGAGGGAGGCGACGGCCCCCCAGTTGACCGAGCCGTAGCGGCCCGACGGGGTAAAGAGCGAGGGCTCGTCGTAGTCCTTGCGGCGCAGCGCAATGTCGGCGAGCATGACGCCACCCCACGCGGCGATCACGACTCCGAGGGTCGTCAGGAACGCGGTGAAGGGGGTCAGGAAAGAATCGGCGAAGAACACGACAACGATGGTTCCCACGGTCATGATCGTGCCGTCAATGGCCGTGGCCACCGGCCGCGAGACGGGCACGCCCGTGGCGAGCAGCGACAGACCGGAGGAGTAGATGTCCATGACGATGCCGCCGATGAGTCCCAGGATCGCGACGAGCGCAAAGGGAACGAGGAACCACGTGGGCAGCAGCGTCGTGAGCGCTCCGATCGGATCGGAGCCGATCGCCTCGGACAGAGATTCGTCGGCCGAGCCGACGAGGAGGATTCCGAAAAACACGAGGATGACCGTAGGCAGCGCCGCTCCCAGCGTGGTCCACCCGACCACGCCCCGCGTTGAGGCGGCACGCGGGAGGTAGCGCGAATAGTCGGCCGCGGCGTTGATCCACCCGAAACCAAATCCGACGAGGAGCATGCAACAGGCCCCCAGGACAGCGGCGGCGGGAGCCGATTCACGCGCGGACAGAACCGCGACATCGATGGTCGGCGCCACCAGCACGAGGTACACGATCGTCAGGAGCGCCGTGGCCCACGTGATCCACGTCTGCACCTTCATGATGGCCTCGAAACCGAGAATGCCCGAACCGGCCGCTAAGACGACGACGAGGATGAGGGCAATCACCTGGGCGAGCACGTGATTGGTAAAGCCCATCGCTCCCATGACGGTGGCCGTGGCCTGCACCGCCATGATCGCCAGGAAGGTCTCCCATCCCACGGTCAGGATCCAGGAGATGGCCGCCGAGACCCTGTTGCCGTTGAAGCCGAAGGCGGGCGCGCGAGAGGACCAGGGTCGGCGCGGAACCGCGTTTACCCGCGATCGCGATGAGTCCGCACACCAGGAAGGACAGTGACACTCCCACGACCGAGACCACCACGGCCTGGATCAGGGACAGGCCGAATCCGAGCACCCACGAGCCCCACGAGATCCCCAGGACGGAGATGTTTGCGGCGAACCACGGCATGAAGAGGTCGGCGGGCCTGCCCTTGCGATCGGATTCGGGGATGACGTCCAGGCCCGCCATTTCGACGGCCAATGCGCCCGAGGATTGGGGTTCGCTCACGGTATGCTCCTATGCGACAGAGATATTGTCAGAACGACGTAATCCTATCACACAGGTCACACAATTAGGCTCGGACGACAGGGTTCGTCAGGCGCCCGATCCCCTCGATCTCAATCTCCACGCGGTCACCGGCGTGAACGACCTGCGCACCCGCGGGCGCACCCGTGGCGATCACGTCGCCGGGCAGCAGCGTCATCTGGTGAGACACGTAGGAAACCAGCTCGAAGGGGTTCCAGATCATGTGCGCGGTCGAGCTATCCTGAGCGATCTCGCCGTTCAGGTAGGAGCGGATCGCGAGGTTGGTGACGTCAAGGGCGGGGTCGACCGTAATCCACGGGCCCAGCGGGCACGCCGAGTCGAAAGACTTGCCGCGCGACCAGGGGCCGCCCGTCATCGCGTCGTGGGCGGTCGCATCGTTGGCGATCGTGTAGCCGAGGATCATCTGCGGCGCGTCCTCGACGCTCACGTCCTTGGCCAGGGACTTGATGACGATCGCCAGCTCGCCCTCGAAGACGACGTCGTTCGACCACCGCGGGATCGCGATGGGGTCGTCCGGACCGATCACGCAGGTGTTGGCCTTCAGGAAGATTGGCGGTTCCGTCCGCTCGTCGGCGGCGATGGGCGCGCCGGAGTAGTTGTTGCCGATTCCCACGACCTTGGAGCGCGGGATCACCGGGGAGAGCAGGCGCACCTCGCCCAGCTCGTAGATCTGGCCGGAAGGCTCCACGGGCGAGAATAGCGGATCTCCCTTGAGTCCCACGATCCTCGTTGACCCCTCCTCCAGGGCGCCATACACGGGGTTCGTTCCATCGGAAAAACGTGCGATTCTCATGCCGGTAGCCTAACCCACGCCCGCCCCGAGCGCGGAGGCTGCGCCCGTGCATGCGGCGGGTGCGCCGGGCTCGCGATGAGCCAGGCGCACCCGCCGACGTTGCCGTTCGGGGTTACTTCTTCTTCGCGCGCTTCCAGACGTGGCCGGGAACGTTGCCGGGGAGCAGCGGGTTCTTCTCCCCCACGAAGACGGGTTCGGCGACGCCGCGCCGACGCTGTTCCTCGTAGTCGCGCAACGCCCCCAGCACCCACCGGGCGAGGAAGACCAGGGCGACGAGGTTGGTGATCGTCATGACGGCCATCGCGATGTCGACCGCGTTCCACACGACGTCGAGGGAGAGCAGCGCGCCGACCGTCGCGGAGGCGACGCACACGACGCGCACCGTCCACGTCGCCCACGGGGCGTCGCCACACACGAAGGACATGTTCGTATCGGAGTAGACGTAGGCGGCGATGACCGAGGAGTAGGCGAGCACGAAGATGAGGATCGCCATCGGGATGATCGTCCATCCTCCCAGCTCGTGGGCGACGGCCAGCGTCGTCAGGTTCGAGGGGTTGACGTCCGCCCCAGACCACACAGCGGGGCCCGCGATGAGGATGACGAACGCCGTCGCCGTGCACACGATGATCGTGTCGATGAAGACGCCGAGAGACTGGATGAGGCCCTGGCGCACGGGGTGCGAGACGGTTGCCGTGGCTGCGGCGTTCGGGGCGGTTCCCTGTCCTGCCTCGTTGGAGAAGAGGCCGCGCTTAGTGCCGTTGATCATCGCCGCGATGATGCCGCCGCCCAGGCCGCCGACGGTAGCGTCGGCGGAGAAGGCCGAGGAGAAGATCTGAGCGAGCACAGTGCCGAACTGCGAGAGGTTCATGAGGCAAATGACGGCGACCATGACGACGTAGACGAGCGCCATGATCGGGGCCATCCACTCGGTGACGCGGGCGACCGTGCGGATGCCGCCGAAGATCACCATCGCGGAGAAGACGAAGATGAGGCCGGCGACCGTGAGTTGCGCGGCCGAGAAGCCGCCGGCACCCGGAAGGGGCTGCTTCGCGGCTTCACCAAAGGCGCTCGTCAGGGTTCCGGCGATGGCGTTGGACTGCACGGAGGTGATGACGATGCCGCAGGTGACCACTGTGATGACGGCGAACACGTTCGCGAGGAGGCGGTTCTTCATGCCGCGCTTGATGTAATAGGCCGGGCCGCCGCGGTAGGAGCCATCAACGTGGCGCACCTTGAAGATCTGCGCCAGCGTCGCCTCGAAGAACGCGGTCGCCATGCCGACCAGGGCCACGACCCACATCCAGAAGATCGCGCCTGGGCCGCCGAACATGAGGGCGGCCGCCACGCCGAAGACGTTGCCGACGCCGACGCGCGCGGCCAGGGAGATCGCGAAGGCCTGGAACGAGGAGATCCCTCCCTTGGCGCCCTGCCGAGACCCGAGGACCGTGCGCACCATCTCGGGGAAGAGGCGCACCTGGACGCCGCGAGAGATGACGGTGAGGACCACGCCCACGCCGATGAGGATGACGATCGTCAGGTGCATCGTGATCCAGTCGGCGATCTGTTGCTCGATCTGGGCGATCTCTTCCACTGGTGCCTCCCGTGGGTTCAGGGACGAGACCGGGTTCGTCGCGGCCTCGCGCGCTTGGCGGGACGGACCCGCGTTGATGGGTACCGTTCATCTTGCCACAGCCCGTCTGTCCGGGCATCCCTCGTCTCGCCGCGCGCCCGGGCGCGGGCGGGGCGCGCCCGGGCGCCGTCTGGGACAATGAGACCATGAGCGCGACACTGAACGAGATCCTGGACGACCTGGAGGACGCCGGTCGGCTGGGAGACGACGACGCCCTATACGAGGCCTTCACGTCATGGGCTGCCTCGACGGGCAGGCCGCTCTACCCTCACCAGGAGGAAGCTCTCGTCGAGATCCTGGCGGGCAACCACGTCATCGCGGCCACCCCCACGGGCTCCGGGAAGTCAATGATCGCCCTGGCCGCGCACTTTACGTCCATGGCCCACGGGGGCCGCTCCTACTACACGGCGCCCCTGAAGGCGCTCGTGTCGGAGAAGTTCTTCGATCTGGTGTCTCTCTTCGGCGCTGACAACGTCGGCATGGTCACCGGGGACGTCTCGCTCAACGCCGACGCCCCGATCATCTGCTGCACGGCCGAGATCCTGGCAAACCAGTCGCTGCGCGAGGGACCGAGCCTGGACGCCGACATGATCGTCATGGACGAGTTCCACTTCTACGGTGATCGCCAGCGCGGGTGGGCGTGGCAGGTCCCGCTCCTGGAGCTGACGGCCCCACAGGTGGTCGCCATGAGCGCCACGCTGGGCGATACCTCGCATTTCGAGCGCAGCTGGAAGGAACGCACCGGACGCGACGTGGCGCTCGTCGACGACGCGAAGCGGCCCGTTCCCCTCGAGTTTGACTACGTCGTCGATCGCCTACCCGATACGGTCGAGCGGCTGCTGGGCGAGGGCCGCTGGCCCGTCTACATCGTGCACTTCTCCCAGCGCGACGCCGTCGCGACGGCACAGTCCTTTGATCGTTCCTCGCTGATTTCCGCCGACCAGAAGAAGGAGATCGGCGCCCAGCTGACGGGCGTATCCTTCACAAAGGGGTTCGGCCAGACCCTCAAGTCCCTGCTCGCGCAGGGCATCGGCGTCCACCACGCGGGCATGCTGCCGCGCTAAACCGCCGCCTGGTCGAGCGCCTCACGCAGGCGGGCCTGCTGCCGATCGTGTGCGGCACGGACACTCTGGGGGTGGGGATCAACGTGCCGATCCGCACCGTCCTCATGACGTCGCTCGTCAAGTACGACGGACGTCGCATGCGCCACGTGAGCGCGCGAGAGTTCCACCAGATCGCTGGCCGCGCGGGCCGCGCCGGCTTCGACACGGTCGGTTTCGTGCGCGTCCTGGCTCCCGAGTCACGAGGTGGAATCCGCGCGCGAGCGCGCTCGCCTGAGCGCCGCTCAGGAGGCGGCCCGCGATGCGCGCGAGGCAAAGCGCGCGGCAAGGAAGTCCGCGAAGAAGCGCAAGGGACCGGAAGCGGGCGAGGTCTCCTGGACGCGCTCGACCTTCGATCGCCTGGTCGAGGCTGCCCCCGAGAAGCTGACCAGCCGCTTCGAGATGACTCACGCGATGGTCCTCAACGTCTTGGCGGGAGCACCCGCCGCCGGGCGCGACCCGGGCGAGCACCTCGTGTGGCTAGCTCGCAACAACGATGATCCGCCCACGGATCGCAACCCGCACCTGCGCCGCCTGGGCGAGATCTACACGTCGATGAAGCAGGCGGGCGTCGTCGAGCACGTGTCTTCTGCGCAGGCCTCGGCCTCGGGGGAGCCTCGCCTGCGCGCCGCCACCGACCTGCCGGACGATTTCGCGCTCAACCAGCCGCTCTCCCCCTTCGCGCTGGCGGCCCTGGAGCTCCTGGACCCGGGGTCGCCGACCTTCGCCCTGGACGTCGTCTCGGTCATCGAGTCGGTCCTGGAGGACCCGCGCCCGCTCCTGTTCGCGCAGGAGAAGGCGGCGCGCGCCGAGGCCGTGGCGGCGATGAAGGCCGAGGGGTTGGAGTACGAGGAGAGGATGGCCGCCCTGGAGGAGGTGACGTGGCCTCGGCCGCTGGCATCGCTCCTGGGGGATGCCTTCGCGGTGTATGTGCGCGCGAATCCGTGGATCGGGGATCAGGAGATTTCACCGAAGTCGGTCGTGCGCGAGATGATCGAGAACGCGCTGACCTTTACGGGGATTGTGGGGCGCTACGACGTGGGCCGCTCCGAGGGCATCGTGCTGCGCTACCTGACGGACGCGTACCGCGCGCTGCGCCAGATCGTGCCGGATGAGCTGATGACGGACGAGCTGCGTTCGATTATCGCCTGGCTGTCGGCGCTCATCCGCGCGGTGGATTCCTCGCTGCTGGACGAGTGGGAGGCTATGTCCACGGGTCATGTCCTCTCCCCGGCGTCCGAGGGGGATGGCACGCAGGGCGCGGAGCTGGCCTTCGGCGCCCGCGAGGACGGGACCGTTCCCTTCAGCGCGAACCGTCACGCGTTCCGCACGGCGATCCGTGGCGCGCTGTTCGAGCGGGTGGAGGCGATGAGCCGCGACAACGTTGAGGCCTTGGCGCGCCTGGACGAGGCCTCGCGTACCCCCGTGGTGGCCCCGTGGGGCGAGGACGAGTGGGACGCGGTGCTCGAGCGCTACTGGGCGGAGCACGAGTGGATCGGCATCGACCAGCATGCGCGTGCCCTGTCGCTGTGTTCGTTGAACGAGGCCCCGACCCGCGAGGATGTGCTGGAGCTGGCCCCCGCTGCAGTGTCGTCTGAGTTCCAGCGCGCCCAGGTGGCGCGCATCGAGGCGATCGCGGACGCGGTCGATCAGGCTGCGGCCGGTACGTTTTGGCTGGCCACGCAGACCCTGTTCGACCCGGAGGAGGACATGGACTGGCGCATCGTCGCCCTCGTGGACGTGGGAGCCTCGGACGAGGCCGGACGGGTTGCA
The DNA here is from genome assembly GCF_024584435.1 of Schaalia odontolytica. Lineage (GTDB taxonomy): Bacteria > Actinomycetota > Actinomycetes > Actinomycetales > Actinomycetaceae > Pauljensenia. The sequence goes on along the minus strand of NZ_CP102197.1, from coordinate 379,057 downwards.
CTCGCGACTGTCACGGTCGCTCCGCGGTAGGGCTGCGGCTCCAACCTCCGGGGTCGCGCGCACATCTGTCGTAGGTCTGCCACCACAGGCCCGGGAGGCACCCGCCGACGTCTTGGATGCGGGCGTGGCTAGGCCACTAGCGGCGTGCACGCGAACATGCGGTGGGTGAACGCTGGCGCGCGGTACCTCGCCCCGCGGCCACGACGCGCCCCGCGGAGGTAAGGCGCGTCGCGCGACCCACCTCCTTGAGGACGCTCTCGCACTCCAAACGCGAGCGCCTCGACGCACCGGGTCAACGCGCTGGCACTGTCGCGCGCTCTCGCGCGGTTGTTCTTGTTGGCGGTGCACCCGATCGGTATGCAATACACCCCTTCCGATCGGGTGCATTGCGACCTAACGGGTGCACCGCGACCCAACAGGTGCATTGCAACGTATCGGGCACCCGCAGCCACAACATGCCGCCACTCCTGTAGCCTCAAATGCGACGAGCCGTTTTACCCTTCAAGACTGCTTGGCTCTTGGAGTCGGCAAATCGGCAGCCGAAGCGCGGGGTGACAGCGCGGTCGAGGAAACCTTTGAGGATGGCGGGCCCAGCCGCCGCGCATACCCGCCCCGCAACCACGCCGCGCACCACACCGCGCGGCGTGAGGTCACCTGCCCTCGGCACCGTCCCCGGAGGAGATTGCCTCGGCTCGCGTGGTTCTACGGATCGCCCAGTCGATGGCCGCGAAGAAGCCCATGAACACCAGGGCCCCGCTGAGGATGGCGACGATGTTCACCCCGACCTGCGCGTAGCCGATGCGCCACACGTTGACGAAACCGTAGGGGTACTGGTGGACCAGAGCGCCGCGCGCGAGCGTGTAGGCAACCCACACGGCCGGGATCAGCAGTGCGCGGCCCAGTGTCCCCCACGTGATGCCGCCGCGCGGCCCCGCGAGCGCGACGACTCCGACGAAGGCGATCGGCACGACAATGTGCTGGAGGGGGTAAGCGACCAGCGCAAAGCCCGACAGGGTCTCCGTGGGGGCGATAAGAACCGCGTAAACGACCGCGGTCACGGTGATCATCATGAGCGCGCACAGGTGGGCGGCCCTCCCCCAGCGTCCGACGCGCCCGCGGCGGGACAGCACTGTAGAGACGAGCGCGACCATGACGTTGGAGAGCTCGGTGAAATAGGACAGGCACTCGACGAGGCGCTGGGGAGCACCCGCCCAGCCGTATGCGGCACCCCCGAAGAGTCCCTCCTCGTAGTAGGTGGGCGGCGCGTACCCGCCAAGGGTGCTGATGATGATCATCGAGGCGACGCCCGCCCAGGCGAGGGCGGCGACCGCCGCGTAGGAGGCTCGGCCACGCCGGGAAAGGGATGGGGAGATAGCGCTGGTCACCCGCCCCACTGTAGCGGTTGCTCCCGCGTCCCGGCCGAGGCCGTCACGCCCTCGCGGCGGGCGCTCGCCGCTCGCCGATCTCCTGCTGGAGGCGCAGAAGGTAACCGTCGGGGTCCTGGACCAGGAACTGCCGAACGCCGATCTCGCGCTCGCCCGCCCGATACCACTGTTCTTCGGGTTCGACGAAGATCGGCCACTGCGCGTGCGTGAGGCACCGCCACGCGGCGTCCAGATCTTCGACCTGAACCTCGAGGTTGATCCCGCGACCAAGCGGTGGCTCAAGGGGGCCGGTCGCCCACGTCCTCCCGTGGTTGATCTGGTCGAGCATCAGGTGCGCATTGCCCAAGACGAGGTATCCGAAGCCCTCCTCGGGTCGCTCGTATCGAAGGCAAAAGCCGACGAGGTCGCACCAAAAGCGGCGCGATGCCTCGTAGTTGGTAACAGCAAGTTCGGGAACAAGCCCGGGTTCGCTGATCATGGCCTTACTCTAGCGGCCACCGGGCGCGGGGGCGACTGGGCGGGCTGCCGCGCAGCGGGTCAGCGGCGGGCGTAGCGTCGTACCTTCTCGACGAATTCGGCGCGGTAGGTCGGGTTGTCCTGCGGATGATCGATCTTGCCGAGGATGAACGTGTCCGTCAGGCGGATCCCGACGAAGCCCAGGACCATGCGCTTCCAGCGCGTGATCGGGCCTCCGTATATCCGGTAGAAGAAAGCGGGCGCGCGGCAGGTGAGGATCAGCGCCGCGGTCTTGCCCGTCAGCTTCGCCTCGCTTTTGCCGTCAGTGAATCGGTATGCGAAGCGCGGCGTGAAAGTGCGATCGATGAATCCCTTGAGGATCGCCGGTTCGGCCGACCACCAGATCGGGAAGCTGAAGACGAGGTGATCTGCCCACGCGATCAGCTCCTGGTAGCGCTGCGGGGCGCTTTCGTCCTCCATGTGCTTGCGGTACCCGTATCGCAGGTTCGGGTCGAAGTCCTCGGTGGCAAGGTCGATCATGCGAACGTCGTTGCCCGCTGCGCGCGCCTCCTCGGCGTAGGCGAGCGACAGCTCGCGGGAGTAGCTGGCTGCGTCTGGACTTCCTTGAATAACGAGAATCTTCATGATGGCTCCTTCACTGCCGGACATGTGGTCTATATTAATACTTTACGGATGGACATATCGCAGATCCATCATCGCTCTCGACCATCCTCCGCGACGCTCGCACCATCACAAAACCCTTGTTTACAGGAGCATTCTGACACTCCTTTAGGCACCGTTGAAGCCTTTCGCGCCAGTTCGACCCGTTTGTCGAATTATCCAGTCAATACCGGTAAAGACGGCCATGAAGAGCAGTGCGCCGATCAGGATCGCGGCGATGTTGATGGCGACCTGCGCGTAGCCGATGCGCCACACGTTAACGAAACCGTAGGGGTACTGATGGGTGAACGCTCCGCGCACGAGCGTGTATGCCACCCACGCGACCGGGATCAACAGGGCGCGTCCCAGCGTCCCCCACGTGATGCCGCCGCGCGGCCCCGCTAGCGCGGCAGTTCCCACGAAGGCGGCTGGGACGACAATGTGCTGCAGCGGGTTGGTGACGAGCGCGAAGCCGGAGAGGACCTCGTAGGGGCCGATGAGGGTGGCGTAGACGATCGCGGTCACGGTGATCATCATGAGGGAGCACAGGTGGGTGGCTCTCCCCCAGCGTCCCACGCTGCCGCGTCGAGCCAGCATCGTCGAGATGAGAGCGACGATGATGTTGGACAGCTCGGTGAAGTAGGACAGGCAATCGGCCAGGCGCTGGGGCGCGCCCGACCAGCCGTGGGCGGCTCCCGCGAAGAGTCCCTCCTCGACGTAGGTCGGCGGGGCATACCCGCCCAGCGTGCTGATGATGATGGTCGAGGCGACGCCCGCCCAGGCGAGGGCGGCGACCACCCAGTAGGCGGCGCGCCCGCGGCGGCTCAGTTCAGTCACGTTCATCGCTGCCGATGATGTCACAACCGTGGCGCTGCCTCAATGAGTGTCCACGTGTAGGTCTCGTGCGAGGCAGACGTGATCGGGCGGGTTTCCCCGGCCGCGGCGATGCGCCTGCCCGCACGAGGGTGACCCGGCTGCGCGTGGGGAAGCTTCTTGCCCGGAGCCAAAGCAGGCAAACGGACTGCCCCCGCTTTTCTCGGCATACCAGGTGGCCCCCTGGCACCGATCCGTCACCTCGTGAAACCCAGACCACCCCCGCAACCACCGTTCATTCCCCTCGTGAAACCCAGACCACCCCCGCAGCCACCATTCAGTCCCTTCATGAAACCCAGACCACCCCAGCTCCGCGAAAAACCCTCAAATACGCCAAAAAACGCCCCGCAGGGGCGGTCCCGGTTACATCACCACCACCAACACCCCACGCAGGGGTGGTCCCGGTTACATCTGGCGATCTCACCACCTCTTCCACCCACAGATCAGACACCCCCGTGAAACCCAGACCACCCCAGCTCCGCGAAAAACCCTCAAATACGCCAAAAAACGCCACGCAGGGGCGGTCCCGGTTACACCAACCCAAGCACCGCGTTCCGCAGGGGCGGTCCCGGTTACACCAACCCGGACATCACACCACCCGCAGGGGCCCAACGGTCTCAGCCGCGCGCCGCCAGGTCCGTCGGCCCCGGCATCGACTGGGTGCGCCCCGCGCTTGTCTCAGCCGCGCGCCGCCAGGTCCGTCACCTGGGCGCCGGCGAGCTCGACGAGGTCGAGGGGGCTCAGCTCGACGCTCAGGCCGCGGCGCCCGCCCGAGATGATGATCGTCTCGTGGTCCAGGCACGAGGAATCGATGAACAGGCGGTGAGGCGTGGTCTGCCCGAGCGGGCTGATGCCGCCCACGACGTAGCCGGTGCGGCGCTGTGCGACCGCTGGGTCGGCCATGGCCGCGCTCTTGGCACCGGCGGCCTTGGCGATCAGCTTCATGGACAGGTGGGCCAGCGCGGGCACGCAGCCGACGACGAACTCGCCGGTGGGCTCCAGGCGCACCATGAGCGTCTTAAAGGCCTGGGTGGGGTCGATCCCCAGTTTTTCAACGGTTTCCTCGCCAAATGCCCGGGCGGCCGGGTCGTGCTCGTACTCGTGAACGGTAAAAGCAACGCCGGCCGCCGTGAGCGCCTCGATGGCGCGGGTGGGGCCACCGCCGTGATCCTTGCTGTGTTTACGAGCCATGACCCCAGTGTAGGGCGCGTCAGAGGATGGATGCGGTCGGGTCGTCGATGACGGCCTTGCCAAAGGGGAAGCAGGTGATCGGGATCATCTTGAGGTTCGCGATGGCCAGCGGGATGCCAACGATGGTCACGGCCTGCGCGGCGGCGGTGGTCACGTGCCCGATGGCGAGCCACAGCCCAGCCACGACGAACCAGACGATGTTCATGAGGGCCGATCCCGCCCCCGCGCCAGGCTTGTCGATGACCCGCTTGCCGAAGGGCCACAGCACGTATCCGGCGATGCGGAAGCAGGCCAGTCCCGCAGGGATCGTGACGATGAAGATGCAGGAGATGAGACCGGCCAGCAGGTAGCCGAGGAAGAGCGGCAGGCCGCCGAAGAAGAACCAGATGATGTTGAGCAGGGTCTTCACAACCGTGTCCTTTCGTCGAATGGTGAACACTCCAGTGTGCCACGACCGTGCCTCCGACCGTCCCTGACCGGCCCCTGATTCAACCCCGAAAGCTGGGGCCACGTACCATGACGTCATGAGTATTCCCGACGCCATCGCCGCCGCCCGCGACCGCATCGATCACGCCACATCCGCGTGCGGACGCACCGATTCGGTCACCCTGGAGCTGGCGGTCAAGACGCGCACCCCCGAGGAGTGCCGCGCCGCCGCCACTGCACTGCGTGACGCGGGTTTGCCCATCTTGCTCGGCCACAACCGCGTACAGGAGGCCCGATCCACGGTGGACGCGATCCGGGAGGTTCCCGGCGCCCGCGTCCACCTGATCGGCCCGCTTCAGTCCAACAAGATCAACCACGCCCTGTCCTGCGTGGACGCGATCGAGTCCCTTGACTCCCCCGCCCTGGCGGCGAAGATCGACGCGCGCGCAAGTGTGCGCCTCCCGGTCTTCGTTGAGGTCAACGTGTCGGGTGAGGCCACGAAGCACGGCTGCGCCCCCTCCGACGTCGCCGCACTGATCAACGCGGTCGAGGCCTCGGCCCACCTGCAGCTCGCGGGCTTCATGACGGTTGGCCTGAACTCCCCTGTTGAGGCCGACGTGCGCGCCGCCTACGCTCGCCTGCGCACGATCCGAGGCGAGGCCGCCCGCGAACTTGGTGTCGGCGAGGAAGCCCTGGAGCTGTCGATGGGGATGAGCCGTGACTTGGAGTGGGCCATCGCCGAGGGCGCGACGATCGTGCGCCTGGGCACGGCCGTTTTCGGGGAGCGCCGTCTGCGGTGAGACCGCTCACTGCTGCCCGAGCGCACCGGCTAGGATTGACCCCATGACGACCGTTCTCGCCGGAATGTCCGCAGCGATCCTGGCGCTCGCCCCGATCACCAACCCGATCGGTGCTCTCGCCGGCTTCGCGGGCCTCACCGCAGGCAGCACCCCCGCGGCGGTGCGATCCCAGGCCTGGAAGACCGGCGTCTACGTGTTCGCCATCTTGGCGGTCTTCGCGGTCAGCGGCTCGCTCATCATGCGTTTCTTCGGCTTCGACCTGCCCTCCCTCCAGATCGCCGGCGGCCTCGTCGTCGCACACTCGGGTTTCTCGATGCTGGAAAACAAGCGCCGCTCCACCAATGAGGAGGACCAGCACGCGACGACCAAGGCGGACGTCTCCTTCTCCCCCATGGCGCTGCCCCTCATCGCTGGCCCCGGATCGATCGGCGTTGTCATCGCGCTGGCCGCCCGAAACACGGCCATCGGCTTTCACGTCGGCATCGTCCTTGGAATCGCGGTGACGGCCGCCGCCATCGCGCTGCTGCTGCGTTACGCCACGCCCTGGATCGACAGGCTGGGAGCTAGCGGCGTCGGCGCGATCGTACGCATCATGGGCTTCCTTATCCTCGTCATCGGCGTCGAACTCGTCATCCACGGGGTGCGCGCGCTCCAGCTCTTCTGAGCGCAAACCCGCCCCGGCCTCGTCAAGGAACGAGGACCGAAGCGGGCGAAAACAGGCACGCCCACGGCGGACGGTAGAGCGGTCAGGGGATGCGGTGCACCCACTCGGGGCGCGCGAACTTAGTCTCGCAGCGCTCGCGAGCGACCCTCAAGTCCTCCTCGGTGATGGTGCCGACGCTCGCGTTGTACTTCTCCTTGAAGTGGTCAAAGAACGCCTGGAGGATCTCCTCGCGGGGAAGACCGGTCTGGGAGCGCATCGGATCCACGCGCTTAACGGCGCTGCGGGTGCCCTTGTCCCGAATCTTCTCCATGCCGATGCGCAGCACCTCGTTCATCTTGATGGCGTCGATGTCGTAGGCCATCGTCACGTGGTGGACCATGTAGCCGCTGGCCCAACGCTTCTGGGCGGCGCCGCCGATCTTGCCCGCCTCCGAGGCGATGTCGTTGAGGGGCACGTACCTGGCCTTGATGCCCAGCTTGTCGAGAACCTCCATGACCCACTGGTCCAGGTATGGATAGGCCTGCTCGAAGCTCATCCCCTCCACGAGGGCGGTGGGAATCACGAGGGAGTACGTGATGCAGTTACCGGGCTCCATGAACATGGCCCCGCCGCCGGTGACGCGCCGCGAGACGGTGATGCCGTAGCGCTCCACCCCGCCCTGCTGGATTTCGTTTTGGTAGGACTGGAAGGAGCCGATGACGACCTGCGGGCCGTTCCACTCCCACAGGCGCATGAAGGGCTTGCGGCGCCCCGCGGCCACATCCTCAACCAGGGTTTCGTCCATGGCGACGTTGATCATCGGGTCAACGACGGGGCCGTGGATCACCTCGAAGTCGATGTCGTCCCACGACAGGGCCGCGCCGAGTGCCCGCCGCACGGCGATGCCGACGGCCTCGGGGGTCACGCCCATGAGGGTGTCGCCCTCGTGGAGGGCGGCCTCCACGCGCGCGGCCAGTTCCTTGGCGCTCGACGAGGCCGGGGCCCCTTCGAGGGACGCGGTGATCCGGGTGAGCGCGTCGTCGGGGTCGAGGAAGAAGTCGCCCGACACGCTCACGCGCGCAAGGCGGTCTTCCTCCACGTCGGTGTCGACGACGACGAGCTTGCCTCCGGGGACTTTGTACTCTCCATGCATGCCCCCGATTGTATGCGCTCCGCTCACGCCCAGTCGGGCAGGACGCGCACGCCTCCCTTGTCGGCCGAGGCGGCGAGCATGCCGTAGACGCGCAGGGCGTCGGAAACCTGGCGGGGGCGCGGCTTCGACGGCTTCCACGGGGCCGTGCCCTTCTCGGCGCGGCGGCGCTCCAGCTCCTCGTCGCTCACCAGGGCGCGCAGCACGCGGTTGTTGACGTCGATTTCGATCTCGTCGCCGGTGCGCACCAGCCCGATCGCGCCGCCGGCCGCGGCCTCGGGAGAGATGTGCCCGATGGAGATGCCCGAGGTGCCACCCGAAAAGCGTCCGTCGGTGATCAGGGCGCACTTCTTGCCCAGGCCCAGGCCCTTGAGGTAGGAGGTCGGGTAGAGCATCTCCTGCATGCCGGGGCCGCCCTTGGGGCCCTCGTACTGGATGACGACGACGTCGCCCTCGGTGACGCGCTTGGAGAGGATCGCCTCGACGGCCTCCTCCTGGGATTCGACGACGAAGGCCTTGCCGATGAAGTGGAAGAGGGACTCGTCGATACCGGCGGACTTGATGATGGCGCCGTTTGCGGCGATGTTGCCGTAGAGAACCGCCAGGCCGCCGTCTTTGGTGTAGGCGTGCTCGACCGAGCGGATGCACCCGGAGGCGGCGTCGGTGTCGAGGGACTCAAACAGGTTGGCGGTCGAGAAGGCCCGGGTGGTGCGCACGCCGCCGGGGGCGGCGAGGAAGCGGTGCTTCGCCTCGTCGCAGGGGGCGGCGCCGCGCACGTCCCACGCCCCGAGCCACTCATCCAGGGAGGAGGAGTGGACGGAGTGGACGCCGCGACGCAGCAGGCCCGCGCGGTCGAGCTCTCCCAGGAGGGCGGGGATGCCGCCGGCGCGGTGGACGTGCTCGATGTGGTAGGTCGTGGAATTGGGGGCCACCTTGCACAGGCAGGGCACTCGGCGCGAGATCGCGTCGATGTCGTCAAGGGTGAAGTCAACCCCGGCCTCGTTGGCGATGGCGAGGATGTGCAGGACAGTGTTCGTGGAGCCGCCCATCGCCACGTCCAGGCTCATCGCGTTCTCGAAAGCCTCCTTCGTGGCGATCGAACGAGGCAGGACCGAGTCGTCCTCATTGTCGTAGTAGGCGCGGCACATGTCGACGATGCGCGTGCCGGCCTCGGTGAAGAGCTTCTTGCGCTCGATCTGGGTGGCCAGGGTGGTTCCGTTGCCGGGCAGGGCCAGGCCGATGGCCTCGTTCAGGCAGTTCATCGAGTTCGCCGTGAACATGCCGGCGCAGGAGCCGCAGGTCGGGCAGGCGTTTGCTTCGATGCTGGCCAGCTGATTGTCGCTGACGGAGTCGTCAACGGCCATGACCATCGCGTCAATGAGGTCGAGGCGGTGCTCGACGACGCCGTCCACGGCGGCGCCGGATTCCATGGGGCCGCCCGAGACGAAGATCGTCGGAATGTTCAGGCGCATGGCGGCCAGGAGCATGCCGGGGGTGATCTTGTCGCAGTTGGAGATGCACACGAGGGCGTCGGCGCGGTGCGCGTTCACCATGGTTTCGACGCAGTCGGCGATGAGGTCGCGGCTGGGCAGGGAGTAGAGCATGCCGTCATGGCCCATGGCGATGCCGTCGTCGACGGCGATCGTGTTGAACTCCTTGGCGACACCGCCCGCGGCCTCGATAGCTCCGGCGACCAGATCCCCCATGTTCTTCAGGTGGACGTGGCCGGGAACGAACTGGGTGAAGGAGTTGGCGATCGCGATGATCGGCTTGCCGAAGTCCCCGTCCTTCATGCCGGTGGCGCGCCACAGGGCGCGAGCTCCGGCCATGTTGCGGCCCTGGGTGGATGTTGCCGAGCGCAGCGGGCGACTCATGAGTGTGCCTTTCGATTGCTTGTAATGAGTCAACACTAGGAGCGTGAGCGCCGCGTTTCCGTGCGGGTTTCGTCTCATGGACGAGGCCGGGGCCGCGCCGGGATGGTATAGCGCGGCATTCCGGTGCTTGGGTGAGGCCGTTGGCCGTTTCAGCGGCTGGACGCATGTGCGCACACCCACAGGGAAAAGGAAAGGGCTGCGTGCGTGAATTCGCCTCCCGTTTCTCCGCCGGCCGGTCACGACGGGCCATACCGTGGACTCTCCCACCCGCTGCGGACGCGCGAAACGTAGTCTGAGGGCACCGAAGAGAAAGGACTGCGATGACGATTCGCACCACCCATGTTGGCTCCCTGCCCCGCACCCCCGAGCTGATCGAGGCGAACCGCGCGCGCCGCGCCGGTTCGCTCAGCGAGGCCGATTTCACGTCGCTGCTGCGCGATCAGGTCGACGGCGTCGTGAAGCGTCAGGCCGAGATTGGCCTGGATATTGTGAACGACGGCGAGTACGGCCACGCGATGATTGACACGGTCGACTACGGCGCCTGGTGGACGTACTCCTTCTCTCGTTTCGGCGGGCTATCGTTCGAGGACGTGCAGCGTTTCGACGTCCGTCCCCCGGCTGGCCGAGACGGTCGCCTATCCTTCTCCTCGTTCGCCGAGCGCCGCGACTGGCAGCGTTTCGCCGATGCTTACGCGGACCCAGATTCGGGCATTCATATCGCGAACCGCAACCCGATTGCGTTCCCGACGATCACGAGCGAACTCACCTACATCGGCGCCGAGGCCGTCGCGCGCGACATCGCGGGAACGAAGCACGCGCTCGAGGCGGTGGGCAAGCCCGTGTCGGATGGTTTCGTGGCGGCGATTTCGCCGGGTTCGGCGGCTCGCGTGGCCAACGCGTTCTACGCGGACGACGAGGCCGTGGTGTGGGCGTGCGCGGACGTGCTGCGCGAGGAGTACAAGCGGATCACGGACGCGGGCCTGACGGTGCAGATCGACGCACCGGACATCGCGGAGGGCTGGGATCAGATGAACCCGGAGCCGTCGGTGGAGGATTACCGTACCTTCTCGCGCGTACGCATCGACGCCCTCAACCACGCGCTGGAAGGCATCGACCCGTCTCTGGTGCGCTTCCACGTGTGCTGGGGGTCGTGGCACGGCCCACACACGACGGACATCCCGTTCAAGGACATCGTGGATCTGGCGCTCCTCGTCAACGCAAACGGCCTGACATTCGAGGCAGCGAATGCTCGCCACGCGCACGAGTGGACGATCTGGCGTGACATCAAGCTTCCCGAGGGCAAGTACCTGATCCCGGGCGTGGTGTCGCACTCGACAAACGTCGTGGAGCACCCGGAGCTGGTGGCTCAGCGCATCCGCCAGTTCGCGGACATCGTGGGCGACGAGCGCGTCGTGGCGTCAACCGACTGCGGCCTCGGCGGCCGTATCTACCCGTCGATTGCATGGGCGAAGCTGGAGGCGCTGACGCACGGAGCCCGCCTGGCATCGAAGTGATCGACCGGTTGCAGCTGGGGGTGTGCGGGGCGGACGCCGGTCCGCCCCGCACACCCTTCCCAGGGTTTTTTCAGGCAACGCTCCCTGTATTTTGAACTTCGCCCCACACAATGAATCGTGTGTTGCAGCCCCCGCTTCCGGGTCGGCCTGCCGCGGTGGGGATCGCACGCCGCGTCGGGTTCCGGGACTGGGGGCTGCGGTGCGTCAAGGGCACGTGTATGCCGAACACCCAACTTGCCTTCCTGTTTTGCGGGTGACGGTGTCGCTTCCTCGCTATCCTGTGGGAAGGAACCCGGATTCCGACTGTTCAAGGGAGAACATCATGGGAGCGCCCAACAGAGAAGGCACGCACTCCGTACGGTCGCGCATCGGTCTGCTCGCTGCCGCTGTTTTCGTCGTCTCCACAGCGTGTGGCTGCCAACAGACCACGCCCGCGGCACAGGGGCCGTGGGCGGCCGACATTGAGCAGGCGCGCAGTGAGTGGGCGTCCAACGAATTCGTCCAATCTGTCCTCGCCGACTCTTCCATCAGCGAGGCAGAACTCCAGGACATGCGTCAGCGCGTGCTGAGCTGTCTGACGGACAAGGGTGTCACCGGCGCATCGTTCGGCCCGAGCGGCACGCTGAGCGTCCCCGATCAGCCGGTTGGCTCCTCCATATCTGAGGATCAGCAACAAGAATTCGTCTCCGCCTGTTCCATCGATGCCGGTCAGCCGATTATCGAGGCGCTCGAGTTCAACATGCGAGTCAACCCGGAACACCGGGATTTCAATGAGCTGTACACGCAGTGTTTGATCCGCAACAAGGCGGTTGAGCCGTCCTTCACGGCCCAAGAGCTCGCGCGCGCTCTCGAGAGCGGAACACCTCTCGACAGCGCACTGCCTTTCATCGACCCATCCCAGGGTCCTGAGATTTTGCGACGATGCCTCGAGGACCCCAGCAAATGACCACAACCACCCTCCGGAGTTGAGATGGCAACTTCTCGCCGTTGGCTCGCCCTCACCGCGTTCGTCGCTCTCATCGCCGGTGCGGGTGGGGTCAGCGCGGGTATTCTCATCGCCTCACCGCCCACCCCGGCCTCGCTGGCCTCGTCATCTGCTCCGTCGACGGTCCCCGTCACCACGCGCGAGTTCACCGACACGCGCTCCCTCACCCTCACGATTCCCCCGGCCTCGCCTCACGAACTCACCTCCCCCATCGCCGGGCGCATCACGGCCCTTCAGGCAACGACGGGTACTCCCATCACGTCAGGTTCTATTCCCTGCGAGATCGACGGCCTGCCCCTTCTTGCCTTAGCCCTGTCCACCCCGCTCTATCAGGACGTGGTGGACGGAGCCACGGGACCTGATATCGGGGCCCTGAACGCTGAACTTGCACGACTCGGATATGCGACTCCCGCAGAATCTCAGCGGGTCACGGCCTCCACGCGAGCGGCCCTGGCCTCGGCGATGGGCGTGAACGACGGAGCCGGAGGCGTCCCCTCCCGCATCGAAGCCTCTCGCGTCCTGTGGATCCCCGCGCCGACCGTCACCCCCTCGTCGGTCCCCGTTCACCTGGGTGACAGCGTCGATACGAGCACTGTTCTCCTCACCCTGGAGGACTCCCGCGACGCCTTGCGCCTCTCCGTTCCACCGGACGCCTATCCCGCGGACCACGTCATCACCCTGGGAGACACGGACTATCCCATTCCCTCTGACGGCATCATCACCGACTCCACTCTGACAGCGACGATCCTCTCCTCGCGCGAGTACACAGCCTTCATCCGCTCCGCCCCGAGCGGCGATGGACCCGTTCAGCTGCCCGTCTCCTGGAAGCTCGCCTCCCCCATCACCGTCACGGTCGTTCCACCGGCCTCAGTGATCGGAGACGCGACGGGCGCGTGCGTCTTTGAAGACGGCACGCCGATTCCCGTCTCTATCGTTTCTTCCCAGCTTGGCCGAACCTACGTCCTGCCAACGATCCCGCTCTCCACAGTCGACACCACCGTCGAGGGACGCTCATGTCCGTCGAGCTAGACAACGTCGGGCACAAGTTCGCCGCAACCCCGTGGCTCTTTCGCCATCTCAGCGCCCGATGCGAGGACGGTGCCCTCACCGCCATCATCGGCCCGTCTGGTTCTGGCAAGTCAACCCTGCTGTCACTGATCGCGGGATGGGAGACTCCGACCGAGGGAACGATCACCATCCCCCGTCCGGCTCGTCCGCAGAGTCCCCGTATTGCGTGGGTCTTCCAGAACCCGTTCGGTGTCCGCGCGCGCAGCGCCATTGACCACGTTGCGCTGCCCCTGTTGGCCCGCGGCATGAGCCGGGCGCAGGCCGATGCGGAGGCACAGCGGCTCCTCAACGCTTTCAATCTGGCGCATCTCGCGGAGCGCTCTTTTCGGGATCTGTCGGGCGGCGAGGCTCAGCGTGTGCTCCTCGCGCGCGGGCTCGCTTGTGCCCCCACTCTTCTCCTCGTGGATGAACCGACCGCGCAGCTTGATCAATCCACGGCTCGCGGCATTGCCTCCACGCTCGGCTCTCTGCGCGAGGACGGGGTCAGCGTCGTGATCGCGACGCACGATCCGTCGATTCGCGCGCAGTGCGACGCCATCATCGACCTCGCACACTTCCAGGACGAGGAGGAGCAGCGATGAGCACACTCTCGTGGCGCGCACTCCTGTCCGAGGTGTGGAGGGACTGCCTGAGCGGGACGGCCCGCGTCGGGACGCTGACTGTCCTGGCCACCGCCCTGGTCGGAGGCATCATCTGCGCCGATGCGTTCTCTCTTCGTTCCGTCAGCGTTGAGGCTGCCTCTTTCCGTGTCCATCTGGGATCGGTGCGAGTCCTCCAAGCGCAAGGCAGCATTGACGGGGCCACTTGCGATGCGCTGTCGCGAATCCCCGGGGTGCGTGCAGGAGCCCTTCGCTCGGTCGAATCCGGCTTGTCCCCGCTCGCCCTTCCTGCCTCGTCGCTGCCCCTGTACGAGGTCACGCCTGGAACCGTCTCTCTCCTGGGGACGACAACGGCCGATCCGACGGGAATTCTGCTCCCTGAGCAGGTAGCCGAGGAACTCGGCACCTCTCAAGGAGCCCTTCTCCCCCTCGCACACGGGCAGGCCGAGGTCGCGGGCACCTACCCGTGGGACGAGAACGACGGGCGTCGTCCCGGCTACGCCTACGCGGCTCTCGCACCCGTGCCCGCGACGGGGACCTTCGATGAGTGCTGGTACGAATCCTGGCCGCACAGCGACGACGTGGATGCCCTGGTGCGCTCAACCCTCGTTGGAAGCGACGACCAGAACACCCAGGTCCTCGCCATGAACCCTACGCGCGGGACGACCTTCGACGCGGCGGGACAACTGCGGCAGAGGCCGACCTGGTGGGCGTGGATCGCCGCGAGCGCAATCGGTGCCGCGCTAGGGGCCGCTGCCACGTGGTGGCGTCGCCTCGAGATCGCCTCGGCTCTGCATGCTGGGCTCCGCACGTCGGATACGACGTTCCTCCAACTGTGTGAGGCCGTGTCGTGGGTGGGCTGCGCATTCGTCCTCACCTCCGCCATATGCCTCACGATCCTGAGCGGAGCGCCACCCAGTGACCGCTCTGACTTGATGCGCCTGGTCGCTACCGAGGGCATCTGTGCTGCGTCGTGGACTCTCATCGGTGTCGTCATCGCATCAACGACGATCCGCGAGCGCCAGCTGTTCGCTTTCTTCAAGTGCCGATAGGTACCGGCGCGTGATCACACCTACAATTGGCGTATGAGCGTCCTCGTGATTCAAAACGACCCGATCGTCCCGGCGGGTCAGCTCTCCGCCTTCCTCGGCGATCACGAGGTGCTGCGCGCCTGGGAGACCCCACAACGCCTCCGTGACCTGGCCGCCGCTCCCCTGCCGGGCGCCCTGATTCTGCTCGGCGGGCGCGCGAACGTCTACGACGACGAGGCCTTCCCGTGGCTGGAAGCCGAGCGCGAGCTCGTGCGCCGATGCGTACGCGCAAACATCCGGGTGCTCGGCATTTGCCTGGGTGCCCAGCTGATTGCCGCGACCTTCGGCGGGAGCGTCACGGTCAGTGACCCCGCAGGCCCCGAGTGCGGCATCATCTCCCTGGCCTGGGGCACCAACGACCAGGCGGGCGGGGGCGGAGCCGTCCCCCTGCGCATGGCCTTGGCCTCGACCCACGCGGTGTTCGCCGATCACTCCGACGCCATCACGCAGTTGCCCCCGGGGGCACGCGAGTGGGCGCGCTCGCACAAGTACACGCAGATCTTTTCCTACGGGTCCGCCCTGGGCATCCAGTTCCACCCCGAGGTTACCCGGGAGACAGCAATCGTGTGGGCAAGCGGCAACGAGGCGGTTGACACCGAGCAGATCGTTGCCGGGTACGACGCCCACGAGGGGGAGCTGGCCTCGACCTGCAAGACGCTCGCCGACTGGGCGTCGGGGGTCTTCTAGGCGAGAAAGAATCGCAGTGCGGGCACCCCCACGCGGTACCCGCACTGCGATTGACAGTCGGGCCTCGTCGCAGCGAGCGGAGATGAGACCCGACGCCTATTTTATGGGTTTCCTCGCAGACAACAAGAGTTTCCCACCAACCACGATCACTCCGTGGGACAACTTGACAATCACGACGGCGAACGCCCCGCCTCGGCTCGGGCGCAGCGAGGCGATCAGGGCGCGCCGACCTGAACGAAGGACCCGCTCCCATACGCCCACAGCCGCCGCTCGGCGGCCGACACGAAGAGGGCCTGGCCGCGGCTCAGCTCGACGCTGTGCCCGCCCTGGTCCTCGCTCACGTGCAGAGTAACGACGCCCGAGGTGGCGATGACGATGCGCGGCCCCTCCCCGGGAATCGCAACCTCATCGACACGGCTGGAGTGCCTGCCCGGCGCCAGGGTGGTCACGGACAGCTCGAACTCCTGGGCGGGAGCCAGATAGCGGTCCGTCGTGGCCGAGGGATGCTCGGGGGCTACACGCACGGGCGGCAGGGCCGAAAACTCGGTGATCTCCACGAGCTGGGCGGAGTCCACGTACTTGCGGGTGAGCCCGGCACGCACGACGTTGTCCGAGGAAGCCATGACTTCAATGCCCAGGCCCGACTGGTAGGCGTGGATCTGGCGCGGGGGAATGTAGACGGCTTCGCCCGGACGCAGCGACACGGGATTCATGAGGAATGCGACGATGATGCCCGGGTCGCCCGGGTGCTTCTCCCCCAGGACGCTCACGAGCTCGTCGGTGCGCGGGGACGGGGAGCTGCCCGAGGCCAGGCGCGCCTCGCAGGCCGCCACAAACTCGGCGACCCGCTCGGGGGTGGCGGGAGAATCCTCGTCGAAGAGCCAGGTGGCCAGGGAACGCAGTCCCCCGCGCACCGTTGAGAGTTTGAGGCGGTGGCGCAGGCGCTCCGCGAGCTCCCCCTCGAGGCCGACGAGCAGCTGACGGGCCTTGCGCGGCACGCGGAAACCCACGAGCGCGCTGAATTCAGTGAGCGCGTAGATCATCTCTGGCTTGTGGTTCATATCCCGGTAGACGCGCCTCTTGTCCGTGCGCGCGACCCCCAGGACCTCCTCGCGCAGATATCCCTCCCGGGCAATCTCCTTGGTCGGATGGACCTGCAGGGACAGGGTCTGCGCGGGGGCGATGATCTTGGCCAGGAAGGGCAGGGTCGGGCCGAAGGCGTAAAGGAGCCCGCCGCCGAGCGCGCCCTTGGGGTCCCTTCCGATGTGCTCGGCCAGGGTCTGCCCGCCCGTCAGCAGCGTGGGGCCGTCGGGGTGCGCCCCGAACCAGACCTCGGAAACCGGTTCGTCCCCGGCCGCGTCGCCGAGGAACTCGGGGATCGCGTTCGTGGAACCCCACGCGTCAGCTTTCGTCCAGCCGATCAGTCTTTCCATAGGTCGCATCCTATCGGTAACGGGCGCACAACGACGCGGGGGACGAGGCCGTAGCCCCATCCCCCGCATCTACCGCGCCTCTCAGGTATCGGGTTGATCGTTGGTTTCGCGCGCCTCGAGGGCGGCGAGCGCGCCGCCGCGCTCGCGCAGTTCGGCGTAGGTGCCGGTCTCGACGACGCGGCCAGCGTCCATGACGACGATCAGGTCGGCGTCGCGAACGGCGCTGATGCGGTGGGCGATCTCGACGATGGTGCGCCCGCGCGCCACGCGGGCGATACCCTCACGCACGCGCGCCTCGGTAGCTGGGTCGACCTGGCTCGTTGCCTCGTCGAAGACGTAGATCGGGGCGTCGCGCAGGAGCGCGCGGGCCAGGGCCAGGCGCTGACGCTGGCCGCCCGAGAGGCGTTCGCCCATGTCGCCGACGACCGTGTCCAGGCCGTCCTTTTCCGTTGCCAGCCAGCCGGTGAGGTCCACGGCCTCCAGCGCGCGCTCGAGGTCCTCCTCGCTCGCCCCCGGAGCGGCCAGCAGCAGGTTGGCGCGCAGGGTGTCGTTGAACAGGTAGGGGCGCTGGGGCGCGGAGGCAACCGTGGCGCGCAGGTCGGACAGGGACACCTCGGCCACGTTCGTTCCATTGATGGCGACCGCGCCCGAGGCCGGATCCCAGGTGCGGGTCAGCAGCGAGGCCAGCGTCGACTTGCCCGAGCCGGAGGCGCCCACGATGGCGGTGCGCTTCCCGGCGGGGATGCGGATGCTGACGCCATCAAGGACCGTGGGGGCTGGCAGAGCCTCGTCCCCCTCCACCGGGTAGGAGAAGGTCACGTCGGTGATCTCGATGTCGCCGGCGGTCAGGGCCTTGGGCTCGGCCGGGTCGGACACGACGGGAGCACAGTCGGTGATCGCGAAGACGCGGGCGGCCGACGCGAAGGCCTGGTCCAGGTCCGCGGCGAACTCCTCGACCGCGAGGACCGGTCCGAAGGCGCCCATCGCAACGCCCACCGCCATCCCGGCCTGCGGCAGGGTCAGGGAGCCCGCGAGCACGTCGGCGCCGGCCACCATGGCGACCGTGACGACACCGAGGGCGACAGCAGCTTGGTTGAGGCCACGGCGCAGCGCAATCCAGCGGCCCTGCGTCTTCATGGCTGCGCTGATGCGTTCCTCGATGGTGCTCATCTCGGCCTCGCGGCGCTCCTGCGCACCGAAGGCGAGGACCTCACGCACCCCCTGCACGGAGTCGGTGACGTGGGCGGCAATCGCGCCGCGTGCCTCGCGCAGCTCGCGGGCGGCGCGGGCGGTCGCTCCCGCCCCGAGGAAGGGCACGACGGCGCCGACGACGAACAGGAAGGGCGCCAGCACGGCGGCCAGCGTCCAGGACGCCGCGACACCCATCCACACGACCGACAGGATCGGGACGATGATGGCCGTGGTCACGGGGGCCAGCGTGTGGGCGAAGAAGACCTCGACGCGGTCGATGTCCTTGGTCACGCGGTTCATGATGTCGCCCGAATCCAGGCGATCCGTGCCCGCGGGAGCCTGGGGCTCGAGCTGGTCGTAGAAGTAGTTGCGCAGCATCGCCAGCGAGTGGAAGGCCACGAAGTGACCGGCGAACTGCTCGAGGTAGCGGGCCAGGCCTTTGAGGAGGCTCAGGACGACCGCGCACGCGATCACCAGAGCGATGCCCCAGGTGCTCTCCCCCGACGCGAGGCCGGCTACGGCCCAGCCACCCAGGGCGAACAGGGCGATGCCGATCGTGAGGAAGACGATGCGAGCGGCGATGGACGCGGCCAGCGGCGGTAGCACGCGGCGCGTGATCGACAGGAGTCGAAGGGAGAGTTGCCTGCGGGTCATCGAATCGTTCCTTCCTGCAGCGTCGCGACGCGGTCGGCCCCCTTGATCGTGGCGTCTCGGTGAGAGATCGTCAGGGTGGTGCGCCCGGCACACACAGTCTCCAGGGATGCGAGGATCTCTCGTTCGGAGGCCAGGTCCACGTGGGCGGTGGGCTCATCCAGGATCATGATCGACGCGTTCTTCAGGAAGGCGCGGGCGATCGCGATGCGCTGGGCCTCGCCGCCAGACACAGCCAAGCCTCGCGCGCCCACGCGAGCATCGAGGCCGCCGGGAAGGGAGTCATAGAACTCGCCCAGGTGCGCGGCGCGCAGGGCCTCGATGAGCTGGTCGTCCGTGGCCGCGGGGGCGGCCAGGAGGAGGTTGTCACGCAGCGTGGCGGAGAAGAGGTAGGTGGTCTGCTCAACGACCGCGCTCTGGGCGCGAACCCACGACAGGGGTGCGGTGGCCAGGTCGACGCCGTTGATGCTCACGCGGCCTCGCCCGGGACGCAGGAATCCCTGCAGCAGGGCCGAGATCGTTGACTTGCCGGCGCCCGAGGGGCCGGCGAGCGCGACGTGCTCGCCCTGGGTGAGGGTCAGGTTCGCACCCTTCAGGACCGGGGTGTCCTTCGCGTAGGAGAACGAGACATTCGACAGACTGATCTCGCCGCGCTGGGGCGGGATGGCCGGGGCCTTCACGCCCTTGGCGTCCGAGACGGGCGGGGTCTGCTTGATGAACTTCTTGATCTCCTTGTTGGCCGCGATGCCACCCATGCCGATGTAGAAGAACTGGCCGATGCGGTCCAGCGGGTCGAGCATGATCGAGGAGAGCAGCACGAGGGAGATGCCCTCGCCGACGCTGATGGCTCCCTGCTGGTAGCGGATGAGGGCCAGCGCGATCGCGCCGGTGATCATGCCGAGGGAGAAGACGGAGTCGATGACGAGGAGGATCAGCTGGTTGCCGGCCAGGTAGCTCATGACCTTCGAGCGGACCTCTTCGGCGGCCTCGGCCAGGCGCTTGCCCATGTCCTTGCCGGCGTTCATGAGGGCCAGGTCGCCCAGGCCCTGGATGGCGTCGAGTTCCTTGGCGGCGAGCTGGCGCGAGGCGTGACGGTATCGAGAGGACACCGGCTTAAATGCCGTGCGGAAGCCCATGACGCAGATCGGGACCAGCGGGATCGCGATCGCGAGGAAGCCGCCCGAGGCCGGGTCGATCGTCAGCGCGACGAGAATGACGACGAGGATCGGGGTCGTGAGCGAAGCGATCATGGGGGCGAGGAAGATGCCCTTGTATGCGGCGACGCGCTCGACGCCGTCGGTGGCGGAGTTGACGACGCGGCCGGCGCGCTCGTTCGTGCGCTGCGAGGGTCCCAGCGCAAAGACCTGGCGAATCATGGAGTGGCGCAGGGTCGGCTCCAACTGGTTCATCTGCGAGGCGCCGAGGGCGCTGACCGCCCACGCACAGACACCTGATCCCAGCGCCCCGGCCACGGCGATCCACCACGTTGACCAGCGATGCTGTGTCGTAATATCGTCGACGCCCCAGCCGATTGCCAGGTAGGCCAGCACCAGGCAGAGAGCCGCTGCCCACGAGCAGACGACAACGATCGCGCGTTTCATTGTTCTCCTATCAACATGACGCACACGAGTACCGAACCAAGGATAACCTTAGTTACAATCTGACACCACTGTCACGAAGGATTGTTATCGCATTGTCGCCACATAAGGGAGCCACGGCCTCGTTCATCGACGAGGCCGTGGCTCCCTCACCCGTTGATGCTCAGACCAGACGGTAGGTCCAGCCGTAGGGATCCTCGGCGCGGCCCCACTGAATGTCGGTGAGACGCCGGTGGATCTCGCGGGTCTTATTCCCCACCTCGAGCTCCACGTCGAAGTCATCGCTGCCCAGGCGCGTGATCGGGGTGACCACGGCGGCCGTGCCGCACGCGAAGACCTCGGCGACCGCGCCCGAGCGGATGCCGTCCACGACCTGTGACAGGGCGATCTTCTCCTCGCGCACGTCCACCCCCTCGTCGCGCAGCATGCGCAGGATCGCGCTGCGCGTGCCGCCCTCAAGGATGACGCCGGAAAGCTCGGGGGTACGCACCGTCCCGTCCGCCATGACGACGAACATGTTCATGCCTCCCAGCTCCTCGAGGTACCTGCCCTCGTAGGTGTCCAGGAAGCACACCTGGGAGAATCCCCTGGCCTCGGCCTGGATCTGGGGCAGCAGCGACGCGGCGTAGTTTCCTCCGGCCTTCGCGCTCCCCGTTCCGCCCGGGCCTGCGCGGTGGTACTCGCGTTCCACCCAGATGGCCACGCCCGCCAGACCGTCCTTGAAGTAGCGGCCCGACGGAGAACCGATGACGTAGTAGTCGACGACGTCGGCGGGGTGAACCCCCACGAACTCCTCGGAGGCGAACATGAAGGGACGCAGGTAGAGCGAGGAGCCATCGGCGTCGGGAACCCATTTGGCGTCGGCGCGCACATAGTCAACGAGGGAGGCCACGAAGTCCTCCCGACTCACCTCGGGAAGGGCCAGGCGGCGCGCCGAATGGTTGATGCGGGCCGCGTTAAAGCCGGGGCGGAAGGTCCACACGGAGCCGTCCTCGCGCCTATAGGCCTTGATGCCCTCGAAGACGGACTGACTGTAGTGGAAGACGGAGGCTCCAGGGGTGAGCTCGAGCGGGCCGTAGGGAATCACCTCGCGGCATCCCCAGCCCCCCTCACGGGTCCAGCGCATGTGGGCCATGTGATCGGTGAACTTCTTGCCGAAGGCCAGGCTCGACATGATCTCGTTGTACTCTTGCGGCGTCGCCGGGTGAGCGTTGGGGGTCAGGGGGAAACGACCGGCTAGCTCGTCGGCGGCGGGCAGAACCTGGTCGCCGGCAGTCTCAAGCTCCGTCGGTGTGTGCTGCGTCGATGCCATCGTGCCTCCTGAGGTGGTTTTTCACAAATATGAGGCCAGAATATGCCCGCAGTCCGCAATGTGGCCGATTGATTTCGGCATGTGACCCACTCCCCCATCCGCTGTGGATGTTCTCACCTCCGTGTCGGCTTACGAAGGCCGACCCATCGTCGCTACAGTCCCGTGGTGCGTTCGCGTGCCGAACACCCCGACGCAGCCCCTGCCGATCACGGGCTGGCTACAGCGCCGTTTCGCACCGCGTTCTCTATTCGTCACGGCCGCTGCCGCAATCGTCGTCGGCGCAACGGTTGCGGCACTCGCCCCCACGTACCCAGTGTTGTTGGCCGGTCGCCTGGTCCAGGGAGTGGGCACCGGCATCGTCACTCCCGTGATGTTCACGATCATCCTGACACGTTCGCCGCGCTCAAGTCTCGGGTCGCTGACGCACAGTGCGTCACTCGTAATGGGTCCACATGCGCAGGACGCGGACAGTGCGTTCCTCTTCGAAGACCTCGTAAACAAGCCTGTGCTGAATGTTAATTCTGCGCGAATACATGCCAGCGAGGTCGCCCACGAGGCGCTCGTAGCGGGGAGGCGTCGCAAACGGATCCTCAGTCAGAACCTTGATGAGGCTCTGAGCTTTCGCCTTGAGTCCGCTGGCGAAGAGCTTCTTCGCATCTGTCGCGGCCTGCTTGGAGAAAACGACCCGCCACATCGCTACCACTCCACGTCATCGAGGGCATTGTCGAGGTCTTCGCGAGCGGCTTCCTTCAGGCTGTCCGCCATCCCGGGAATCCCCTGCAGGTAGAGGGTTTCCTGAATCGCGGACCAGTCGGCCTCGCCGATGAGGACAGCGTTTCCGCGACGTCCGGTGATCGTGATCGGAGTCGACTCCTCATTCACGGTGTCGATAAGCCGATACAGGTCCGAGCGTGCGGCAGTAGCACTCACAGCAGTCATAATTATCCCTTTCCACCACCATCATAACGTACGCTTTCACGTACGCATAGGCCTGTGCGCACGATTTCTGCCGAAAGGATACGATCGACGAATGACGACTCTGCCTGCCCCTCTCGCGTCCGCCCTCCCCTCCCGCGAGCGCCGCTCCCCCGCCCTGATGCTGGAGGACGGTCGGTGGCTGGCCGCCGCACGATCGGGCCTGTACGCGTTTGGCGCGGAGGCCGCTTCCGGCGACGGGGAGGTCATGCCCACCGTGTTCCCGTGGTACGACGTGGCGCGTGCGCGCTGGGAGGCCGAGGGCCAGCTCTTTGCCCTGGAGTGGGTGGACCCGGCTCGGCCGACCCTGACGGGACGTGGGACGGGCGATCCGGGCCAGTTCATGCGTCACCTGAGCGAGTTCGTCAACCGCTCGATCGTCCTGCATTCCCAGGTGGAGGCAGGCAACGGGACGACGATCACGGCGTGGGTGCGCCGGGGCGAAAACGGGCTCTTCTCAGTCCTGACGGCCTCGGGCCCGCTGGATGACGCGGGCAGGCTCACGGCCGACGCCCTGGAGGCGAGCGTGCGCGAGGCGGTGGGCCTGGACTAGGAGGCGCCCCCGAGCCGCTTGCTGCGGTTCGGGAACGCCATCCGAGTCGGGGCGGCCTCAGCCGGCCTGGACGAAGGCCACCAGGGCAAGCAGCCACAGGTGCGCCGGGTAGAACACGTAGAAGAAGTACTTCGAGAAGCGCGTGTGAGGACCGTGCTCGCCGTTGTACAGGTGAAGGACCGGGATGACCAGCACCAGCATAAAGTCGGAGTTTTCCGCGAGCATCGACACCGTCGCCTGCCACGTGTCGTAGGGCTGCCACGCCAGCGCAAACATCGCCGCGCCGAGGGCAAGGTACGCCAGGTCGCGCCACACGACACGGGAGTAGAGCGCGTAGGTAATCGCCATGAAGGGGACAATGGGCAGGCCTCCCTCAATCGGAAGCACCGCGCACACGAGGGAGGCCACGAGGGCGCCGATGATCGCCGGAGTGTGCCACTTCGTTGCGTCCAGGCGCCTCACGAGCGCGAGGAGCGTCGTGCCCACGGCCAGCGTGAGGAAGATGTTGTTGTCGTACATGTGGACGCCGCGGGTGGCCAGCAGCAGGCCCAGCGCGTAGTTGCCCGCCGCCATGATGACGGCCGCACCCCACAGGCGGGCCAGATACTTGCGTATGTTCGAGGTGTAGAGGACGCCCTCGACGGCCCCGTAGGCAAACCACACGGCCACGCACCTGGTGACGACATGGAAGATATCCACCCACATGACTGGAATCAGGCCGGGAACGTGCGGGAGGTGGTCAAGGACCATGAGCGCCGCCATCGCCAGTTTGATCCAGTACTGGTTGACTCCCCGCCGAGAGCGGGGTGCGACATGAGCGGGGGTGGAGAGTGCGGGAGCAGACATCTCGGTGCTTTCTCGTTGCTGGTTCACGAACACTCCAAGTGTCGCCGAAGCCGCTGCCCCGATTCCATGGGGGGCCACCCTGGTGCGTCCCCGTCCTTTCCCCGGGACCACACCGGGGGATGCCCCGGTGTCATCCCTCCTCGGTCAGCACTCGACGCTCGAAGGGGTCAATGGACACCCCCTGGTCGATGACAGTGCGGCTCCACTCGCGGGCACTGAACAGGGAGTGATCCCGGTAGTTGCCGCACGAATACACGTCGGTTCCCGGCACGTCCTCCCACGTGATGTCCTGCGCGATGGCGCGCAGGGAGGAGACCAACGCCGCCGCGACCTCCTCCACGCTGGGCGTCCCCCACGTGATGAGGTGGAAGCCCGTGCGGCACCCGAAGGGCGAGCAGTCGATGATGCCGTCCATGCGATCGCGCAGCAGAGAGGCCAGCAGGTGCTCGATCGTGTGCAGCCCCGAGGTGGGAATCTCTCCCTCGTTCGGTTGGACGAGGCGCACGTCAAAGTTGGAGATGCGGTCCCCTCGGGGGCCCTCCTCCACGCCGATGAGGCGCACGTACGGCGCCTTGACGGCTGTGTGATCCAAGGCGAAGCTCTCCACGTCGGCCATCGGTTAGTCCCTTTCTGTGTAGTTTTGTCTGCGTTGCTCCAGTCGCATGAGTGAGCGGAACGCCTCGGAGTACTCGGGGTCCTCCTCGCTCATCCGAGACAGGTGAGCGCGGGCTTCCCCCAGCTTGCGGGTCAGGTCCATTCGAACCATCGCGGCCACGACTCCGCGACAGTAGGACCGCAGGTCCGCCTCGCCCGCGACGGGCAGGGGGGCGACGGCCAACTGGGTGACCGCCGGGGCGATGAACTCGCCCGCGCTCTCGAGCACGACCTGTACGAAGTGGCGAGAGGCCGCCGCCGTGGCGTTCTCCCCCGGCCCGAAGTGGGCCTCGGCCTGGCGCATCATCTGGGTGAAGGCGTCCAGGCCGCCGACCGCTCGGATCGCATCGTGAACCGCCCGGTGGGTCGGAACCGTGAAGGACTGCCCGTCCAGCTCCTCGAAGCCGGAGCCGACGACCGCGAGCGGCTGCTGGAGCACCGCCTCCAGGGCCTGGCGCTCGACGCGAGTGACTGGGTCCTCCGGTCCTCGCCGCTCCGGGTTCGGCGCCGGGCGCCCGGCTCCCGCCATCTCCACGGCGCCGGGGCGGGCCTCGCGCTCGCTCGCCTGGGTGCGGGCGGCCACGCGGATCGCCTGCTCAACCGACCGCATGTCCATTCCCAGCCAGCCGGCCAGAGCGCGCGTGTACTCGGCGCGCAGCGCTCGATCCTTGATGTGGGCGACGATGCCGGCGGAGGCGCGCAGGCCCTGCACTCGCCCCTCGGCGCTGCGAAGATCCATCTGGGCCAAGACGGAACGAATCGCGAATTCAAACAGCGGGGTGCGCGAGTTCACCAGGTCAACAACCGCCTGGTCTCCCGCCGACAGCCGAAGCTCGCACGGGTCCTGGCCGCCCGGGGCGACAGCCACGAACGTCTGCGCCGCAAAGTTCTGGTCCTCCCCGTACGCGCGCAACGCAGCCTTGCGCCCGGCGCTGTCGCCGTCAAAGGTGAAGATCACCTCCGACCCGTGCGCGCGACCGCTCGACAGGAGCACCCCCGCCGCCGGGTCGGCGTGGTCGCCCAGGAGGCGGCGAATGATCCGAACGTGCTCGGATCCGAACGCCGTCCCACACGTGGCCACGGCGTTCGTCACACCCGCAACGTGGGCGGCCATGACGTCGGTGTACCCCTCGACGATCACCACCCTGTGGTCGGTGGCGATCGACTTCTTGGCCAGGTCGAGGCCGTACAGGAGTTGAGACTTCTTGTAGATGGGGGTCTCGGGGGTGTTGAGGTACTTCGGGGAGTCCTTCTCCGACTCGTCCAACCGTCGCGCCCCGAAGCCGACGGTCGCGCCCGTGATGTCGCGGATCGGCCACACCAGGCGCCCGCGGAAGCGATCGTAGATGCCCCTGGTGCCCTGCGAGGCCAGGCCCGCGATCTGGATTTCCTGGTCCGTGAAGCCCTTGGAACGCAGGTGGCGGGTCAGAGCATCCCAGGAGGCCGGGGCGTAGCCAACCCCAAAGTGCGCGGACATTGACTGGCTGAAACCCCGGTCCGCGAGGAATTGGCGTCCCGCGTGCGCCTCGGGGCTGGCCAGCTGGGCCTGATAGAACTCCTCGGCCACGCGGTGGGCGTCCAGCAGGCGCTGGCGCTTGCCCGGCTCCTCGGTGCGCACCCGCGCCCCGCCCTCCTCGTAGTGGAGGGTGATGCCGGCTTTGGCCGCGAGCATCTCCACGGCCTCCATGAAAGGAAGGTGGTCGATCTTCTGCACGAAGGAAATGACGTCCCCGCTCTCCCCGCACCCGAAGCAGTGGTACATGCCCAGGTGGGGACGCACGTTGAAGGAGGGGGTCCTCTCGTCGTGGAAGGGGCACAGGCCCTTGAGGGAGCCGATTCCCGCGGGTTTGAGCGCTACGTGTTCGCCGATGATCTCGTCGATCTTGAGCGCGTTACGTACCGCTTCAATGTCGTCCTTGCGAATCAGACCCGCCATGTTCTTCAGTCTACCGAGGCCCGCAACCGGGCGCGGAGGAACCCTAGAGCTGGGAGGAGAGCATCCCGCACCAGCGGGCGTGCCAGGACGAGGCTGACACGTCGGTGAGGGAGGCGACCTGATCGATCACCGCGCGCAGGCGCACCCCGTCTCCCGACGCAGCGCGCCACTGCTCGGCAAACACGGGTTCGAGCGCGTCCGCTCCGGCCTCGTACAGGGCGTCAACGAGGTCGGCCAAGAGGGTGCGCTGCTGGTAGTACACCGGCTCCGTTTCACGCGGACTCATGACGTAGTGGACGGCCATGCCCTTGAGGATCTGTATCTCGGCCCTCACCTGTCGCGGCACCACCAGGTCGGCGCGATACCTGCCGAGAGGCTCGTCGCCGAAGGCCTCGCGCGTGGCACGGACCGTGGCCGAGCAGAAACGCCCAATAAGCTCGCTCGTCGCGTCCTTAAGGCGAGCCAGCGAGCCGTAGGAGCCATCGAAGGAACGCAGCCACTCCGGCATCGACACGATCCGTGTCAGGGCATCCTCCAGATCCGAGCGCGCCACCGAGGCACCGTACCAGCCGAGCGTGGAGGCGATGACGGCATCCGCGTGGGCATCATCGTACAGGTCCGACGGATCCAGCTTGCGGGTGGCCACCGCGTCCTCCACGTCGTGCACCGAGTACGCGATGTCGTCCGACAGGTCCATGATCTGGGCCTCCAGGCATCGCCTGCCCGCGGGCGCGCCCTGCCGCATCCACGCGAAGGCGGCCGCATCATCGGGATAGACCGAGTACTTGCGCGTCGACTTGGCCAGGTCCGGGCCGCCCGACTTCACCCACGGATACTTGCAGATCGCGTCCAGGGTCGCGCGCGTCAGGTTCAGGCCGGCCGGCACACCTCCCGCACCGATCACCTTGGGTTCCAGGCGCGTCACCACGCGCAATGTCTGCGCGTTTCCCTCGAACCCCCCGATGGTGGCTGCCGCAGCATCCAGGGCACGCTCGCCGTTGTGCCCGAAGGGCGGGTGTCCCAGGTCGTGCGACAGGCACGCCGCGTCCACCACGTCGGGATCCGCCCCCAACTCCTTACCCAGCTCACGCCCCACCTGGGCGACCTCAAGGGAGTGAGTGAGGCGCGTGCGCACGAAATCATCCGAAATGGGCCCCAGCACCTGAGTCTTCTCCCCCAGGCGGCGCAGCGCCGAGGAATGCAGGATTCGAGCGCGGTCTCGCTCGAACTCGGTGCGTTCAGAAGACTTGTGATCCTCCGGCACCCACCGCTGCGAATCGGCATGTGCGTAAGGCAGCCGCGCATCGACCCCGTCGACGCCGGGGATGGCAAGAGAAAACTCGGTCACCCGCCCATTTTACGCTGCGCGCGCCAGACGGTCCCACTGCCGACCGACGGGCCGATATCATGGACACTGGGGCTCGTCGAACAGGGTACGAGGCATCCCCGGGCCGCCCACCCGAACCATCCCTCAAACCGATGACGGCTTTCATGAGAATATCCTCATGCGAGGACAATCGGATTCTCACGCTCGCACGCCACCCTCGGCAGTGATGAAAGGAGTACACATGTCAGAACGCATGAGGATCGCTTCGGCGATCTGCGCCATCGCTGTCATCGGAGTCGTCGCTTTCACGGGCCTGCGCGCACTCGCCAGCGGGTCGGGCGAGTCCATGAGCGAGTCCGGCCTCGTGGTGCCCTCTCGGCCCGAGGGCTCCGCCGCGCAGTCGGACTCCGGCGCCCAGGTGCCCACGCCGACCGCCGAACCTGATCCCACCGCCCCCGAGCAGCCTGCTCCTGCGCCGACCGCGCCCACACCCGTGGCTGATCCTCCGCCAGCGCCCTACCGCGTGGCTCCCTCCCAGCCGTATCGCGCCACCTCCGACGACGATGACGACCACGACCATGACCGCGACGATGACGACGATAAGGACTCCGACCACGACGACTAACGAGACGTGTGGGGGCGCCACCTGACGGTGGCACCCCCACACGTTTCCCTGCTCACACGAGACGGTACCCCATGCCTCGCACGGTCTCGAAACGATCCTTTCCTATCTTCTGACGCAGATAGGACAGGTAGACATCCACCACGTTGGATCCGCCATCGAAGTCGATCCCCCACACCGCCGACAGCAGCTGCTCGCGGCTGAGAACCTGCCCGGGATTGCGCATGAACGTCTCCAGGAGGGTAAACTCCCGGGCCGACAGATCCACCGATCGTTCCCCCACGCGAACCCGTCGGCTCTTCAGGTCAAGGACGAGGGACCCCCTCGTCAGGGTCAGTCCCCCCGGAACCGGCGCTTCCTCCCGAAGACGCAGGCGCACTCGGGCAAGGAGTTCCTCGAAGGAGAAAGGCTTGGGCACGTAGTCGTCCGCCCCACCCTCCAGGCCCGCGACGCGGTCGGACACCGAGGTGCGCGCCGTGAGCATGATGACCGGCATCTCCACCCCCTGTCCCCTGATCTGTTCGAGGACCTCGAAGCCGTCAATGTCGGGCAGGCCGACATCTAACAGCATGAGGGCGCCGCGCCCCTGAAGGGCCGCCTCGACGGCCTCCGCCCCCGTCGAATACACCTCCGGAACGAAGCCAGCGGCGCGAAGCCCCTTGGCGACGAAGGAGGCAATCCTGCGCTCGTCTTCGACGATAAGAATGGTCGTCATGGTGTGACTCCTGAGTCCGCGCCGCCCGGGCGCACTGGTATCACCAGGGTAAAGGTCGATCCCTCCCCCAGCGTCGATTCGATGTCAAGGCGCCCGCCGTGGGCGCGCGCAATGGACTCGACGATGCTCAAGCCAAGGCCCGATCCGGACACGCGCTCGGCGCCCACCCCGCGCACGAAACGGCCGCGGACCCGCTCAATGTCCTGCGGGGCGATGCCCTCCCCCCGGTCGCGCACCCACATGCGCGCGACGTCCCCTTCGACACGCGACCCGATTCCCACCTCAGTGCCCTTCGCCGAGTACTGGACGGCGTTTTGCGCCAGCTGCAGCCACGCCTGCGTGATGCGGGCCGAATCGAGGCTGCAGCTGGCGTGCGCCGAGGCGTCAAGGACCCAGTCGCGATCGCCGAGTGCGCTGGCCTTGTCCACGACGGCGTCGGTGAGCGCCGCCAGATCGACGGGCGTGGGGGCGACGGCGTCGGAGGCGCGGGCAAGCTCCAGCAGGTCTTTGACGAGGATGCCCATCCGGTCGAGTTCGTCAATCACCAGGGCGCGCGTGTCAACGACGTCGGCGTGATCGGACGGGTCCAGGAGCTCCATGTGGCCGCGCACCACCGTGATCGGAGTGCGCAGCTCGTGGCTGACATCGTCGAGGAGCTCGCGCCGCGCCACCACCGCCCGCTCGACTCGATCCAGCATCCTGTTGACCGCCGCCGCCAAGGCCGACAGGTCGTCCCTGCCGCGAACGGGCACGCGGGTCGCCAGGTCGGCCTCACCGATGGAGTCGGTGGCTCGGCGAAGCTCGCCGATGGGGCGCAGGAGCCTCGTGACGGCGAACCAGGCGAGGGGAACCACCAGCGCGACCGTGCCGACGGCCGAGACCGCGTACAGCAGCATCGTGGAGTGGAAGGACTGCGAGTAGCGATTCATGTCGATGACGTGCACGAGCGCCGCCGTCGAGGTCTGGCCCCTGACGGGAATAACGACGAGACGATAGGTGGTCTGCGCGCTCGTGAAGGTCTCGTAGACGGTGTCCGTGCCCGTGGTCAAGGGCGCCACGTGGGCCATGAGCTCGAGGTCCTCTTCTGGGTGCAGACGAGGCTCCTGGGAGGGAAGCCAGTAGAGGCTCCCATCCACGAAGCCGACCTCCCCGGCGCTTGAGCCCCAGAAGGTGCGAGACAGGTGCGTGCGCACGATCTCGGAGGGGTCGGTGAGAGGCCCTCCCGTGTCGGGGTCTGTTCCCTCGGCGATCAGATGCTCGAGAGCCGCCTTGGACCGACGCAGGTTGTCCACCGCCCGCGCATCCAGGGCGCGCTGTTGCAGGATGGAGACAAGGATCCCGGAGACGGTGAGTGCCGCGCCCGCGACCAGGATCATCGCGGCAATGATCCTGGTGCGAATGCTGACGGACACCCGGGGAGGTGCGGGTTGGGCGCTCATGGCCTCATTGTGACCCGTACCGCTCTGGCGCGCACCCCGGCGGGGCGGCTCCTCGCGAGGTCTCCACGAGGGGCGCGCCCCGCGGAGCGCATCGCTCACCGTCCGATCCCGACGTGCGTCCACCCGGCCTCGCTCCACTTGTCGCGATCCAACACGTTTCGCCCGTCGACCACGGTGCGGGTGCGCACAAGGGGCGCGATCTCCTTGGGATCCAGGCCGACGAACTGCGGCCACTCCGTCGCCAGGAACACCAGGTCGGCGTCGCGCAGGGCAGAGTCCAGGTCCTCCACCATGGTCAGGTGGGGCTTGTCGGCAGCCGCGTTGGACAGCGCGATCGGGTCGGTGACGCGCACGCGTGCTCCGCGCTCGTGCAGACGCGAGGCCACATCCAGGGCCGGGGAATCACGCACGTCGTCGGTGTCGGGCTTGAAGGAGGCACCCAGGACGGCGATGTTGGCGCCCCTGACGCTGCCCCCCAGGGCGGCCTCAGCGGCCGCGACTGCCCGGCTTCGCCCACGCAGGTTGATGGCGTCCACTTCCTTGAGGAAGGCCACGGATTCTCCCCGCCCCAGTTCCTCGGCGCGCGCCACGAATGCGCGAATGTCCTTGGGCAGACAGCCTCCGCCAAATCCGATGCCGGCTCCCAGGGCGCGCCTGCCGATGCGTTCGTCGTGGCCGAGGGCATGGGCGAGCATCGTGACGTCGGCTCCGGTAGCGTCGCAGATCTCCGCCATCGCGTTGATGAAACTGATCTTGGTGGCCAGGAAGGAGTTGGCGGCGACCTTGACCAGCTCGGCCGTGGCGAAATCGGAGGCGATGACGGGGGTGCCCGCCTCCAGCAGGGGCCGGTAGGCCTCGTCGAGTGCCTCGCGCCCGCGCGTGGCGGCCTCGGGGTTATCTGAGAGACCGTAGACGAGGCGGGAGGGGCGAAGCGTGTCCTCCACGGCGTAGCCCTCGCGCAGGAACTCGGGGTTCCACGCGACGTAGGCTCCGGCTGCGGCCAGCTCCCGCTCCACGCGCGCAGCGGTACCCACCGGGACCGTTGACTTACCCACGACGACGGCGCGCTCGGCCGGGTCGAGCGCCTCGGCGAGCATCGAGACGGCGGACATGAGGTGGCTCAGGTCAGCGGCTCCCGCGTCGGTGGCCTGGGGCGTGCCCACCGTGATGAAGTGGAGGCTCCGCCCGCGCACGTCGGCGGCACTCGGGTCGGCGGTGAAGCGCAGGTTTCCGGCGGCGATACCCTCATCGAGGATGTCCTCCAGGCCCGGCTCGTGGAAGGGAGAGCGGCCCGCTGCCAGCGCCCGCACCTTATCGCGGTCAATGTCGATGCCGACGACGTCGTGGCCCAGGGACGCCATGCAGGCGGCGTGGACGGCGCCGAGGTATCCGCAACCGATAACTGTCATTTTCATGGGAGTGCTCTTTCTCGTATGGGGTGTGCTAGGGGTGGGGTGCGCTAGGGGGTGTTCGCGAGGCCACCGAGCGCGTGATCTCTCCAGTCATCCAGCCAGGCGCGCGATCCGGGCCGGAACGAGTGGACGAAGATGAGGCGCAGGCGCGCGGCGTCCAGGTAGGCGTTCAGGCGCCCTTGCGAGGTCGGCATGCGTCGGGCGGCGTCGTCGAGCCACCCGACGATGGAGTCGAGGCCTCGGGCGCTCAGGGAACCGCGCAGGCGCGCCAGTTCGGCGTGCGCCCGCAGGTTCGTCAGGTCCAGGGCCGCCTCGGCGAGGCGGGCTCCGTCAAGGTCAATGACCCCGAGGGTCGTGCCATCCCACAGGAGTTGACCGTCGTGGAGGTCGGTGTGGGAGACGACGGGGGCCGCGTCGGCGGGTTCCACGAGGCGCCGGGAGGTCTCCAGGACTGCCTCGGCGAGGCGAGGGCCGTCCTGGACGGTGTCGAATCGTCGCGCGTGCTGCGCCCAGCGGGCGAGATTCCTGGCTTCGTGGGCTCCGCTGTGCCGGGCGAGGTCAGCCTCGCTGACGGGGCGCCAGGAGTCGGCGAGCAGGCGCCACCCGGGCAGGCCCGCGTCTCCGATGTCGGCGAGGCAGCGTCCGGGCAGACTCGTGAAGGTGACGGAGGTGGGCGTCCAGGACGTGATCGAGGCCGTCTCAAGCCCCCAGGATCGGTAGGCGCGCCCGGCGGTCACGGTTGCGCGGGCGATGCGTTCGCCGCCCTTGCGCACGTGCTTGGTCACCCGGTCCTCGCCAACCACGACGGCGCGGCGTGCGAGGCGGTGGACGACCAGGGATCCTTCCCCCACGGGGATTGTGCCCAGCACCGGGTCGCAGGCGTAGAGGGAGAGGACCAGTCCCGACTGGTCGACGCGTCCCGCTCGTATCCGTCCGCGTTCGTCGACGATCTCCACGCTGATGGCCTCGTCTGCGGGCCAGGCTCGCCGAAGACCGGGGATCGTCACGACATTATCAATGAGTGCCATGGGTGTTCTCCTCCATGAG
Organism: Schaalia odontolytica; assembly: GCF_024584435.1. Lineage (GTDB taxonomy): Bacteria > Actinomycetota > Actinomycetes > Actinomycetales > Actinomycetaceae > Pauljensenia. The sequence continues at coordinate 345,944 of NZ_CP102197.1, read as the reverse complement.
GTCCAGAGATTGTCCGACCCGCAGCGCCCAGTCGGGGCGCGCCTCGCGCAGGGGGTCTGCCAGCGACAGGGCGCGGGCGTGTAGAAGCGCCGCCGCCATGGTCACCTCGTCGGGAATGCACCCACCGGCCTGTTCGTAGCCGCGCAGGAAGGCGGAGGCGGCATCGGGGCCGGTGGCGGCCGTGTAGGAGGCGACGTCCAAGGCTGCGTTCCCCATTCGGGCGCGGTCGAAGTCGGCCAGGAGCAGGCGACCCGACCCGCTGACGAGCACCTGATCCGGTGAGGCGTCGGCGTGGATGATCGCGCAGGCCCCGCCGGGCGCTTCGGGGGCAACGCGTGCGAGAGCCTCGATGCGTGCCCCCAGGTCCGCATCAAGCACGCCGATAATGGCGGCGTGGACGCGCAGCGTGTCGGGAGTGGAGGGCGCGGGCGCGGCCAGCGCCGCCCGCACGTGGAGGGGTGGCGCGCTGGCATGGAGGCGGGCGAAGAGGCCACCGGCTTCCTCGTTCCAGCTGAGCACCTGCTCGGCGCTCCCGCGCGGGGTGGACAGGTCACAGCCTCCCGCGTCGGACAGGACGCACACGTGGGGGTCTGCGGCGTCGTCAAGCCGCTCGGGGACGGGGATGGCCTCCTGCAGGTAGCGGCCGAGGGCGGTGTCGACCCGCCTGGAGTGGGTCCGGATCCGCACGATGGTTCCGCCGCTCCGGGCGACAATTCGACGCAGGGGGTTGTGGCGCAGAATACTCCAGGTCGCCGGGTCGACGCTCCCCGCGGCGGCGGCGCGCGCGATGTGGGTCATGAGCGCGGGGTCGGATTCGACGCCGCCCCATTGGATGCGCAGGTCGAACGGCAGGGGGCGGATCCGGGTGGGCAGGCCGAGGCTGCGCGCCTTCCTGGCGGTCTTGTCCGCCTTCGGGCTCGCGGCGGGCCACAGGATGCGCGCCCAACCCGCGGGGACCCCGTCGGCGTCAACGAGCGATGCGCTGACGGAAACACCGGGCTTGATGCGCACCCGGCTGGCCGCTCTGGCCTCGCCCAGGGCGCCGCTGAGGCGCTCCGGGTTGAGGAGGGTGGAGATTGCCAGGGACATGGACTCGTTCATCATGCCCCCGCTCCGCTGGTGTTCGCCGCGGCGCTTGCCATCCAGGCTCGAAAGAGATCGGACTGTGCGAGCAGACGCGCGGGGCTTCCGTCCAGGAGGATCCGTCCCTCCTCGATCCACACGACGCGCGTGCAGCGCAGGGCAACCTGGGGGTCGTGGGTGACGGCCAGGGCGGTGCGCCCGCTCACGAGGCCGTCGATGGCGTCCAGGACGAGGCCGGCGGATTCGGGGTCCAGGCCGGTGGTGGCCTCGTCGAGGATGATGACAGGCGTGTTGCGCAGCAGCGCTCGGGCGATGGCGATGCGTTGGCGTTGGCCGCCGGAGAGAGTTCCTCCCCGCTCGCCCACCTGCGCGTCGTAACCGCCGGGCATCTCCATGATGAAGGCGTGCGCGTTGGCGGCCTTGGCCGCCGCCACGATCTCCTCATACGAGGCGCCCTCGCGCCCCAGGGCGATGTTCTCGCGGATCGTGGTGGCGAAGAGGACGGCCTCCTGGTGCAGCAGGGTCACGTTGGATCGCAGCGCGGCAAGGGAGAGCTCCTTGATCGGGTAGCCGCCCATGATGACCCGGCCGCGCACGGGATCCTGAGCGCGCACCACCAGGGACGCCAAGGTGGACTTTCCGGAGCCGGAGGGGCCGATGATCGCCACCCTCTCCCCCGGGGCGACGCTGAGGGACACGTCGTGGAGGACCTCCACGCCGTCGTATTCGGTGACGACGCGGTCGAACTCGAGCGACCCACCGATGCGGGCGGGGCTGAGAGCGTCCGGGTGCGTCGCGATGTCCTGGCGGACCTCCATGAGGTCGGCGACGCGCTCACCGGAGGCCCCGGCCCGAGAGATACGGCCCGTGTACTTGGCCATGTCACGCAGGGGCTTCATGGCGGTGCGCAGGTAGGAGGTGAACAGGACGAGGTCACCCACACCCATCGCGCCGTCGAGGACCCGCAGGCCGCCTCCGACGAGGACGATGGCCGACGCGATGCCGACCAGGAGGTCCGTGGAGCGTTCGAGCCTGGCCGCCAGCCGCAGGGATTTCACACCCTGGCGCACGGCCCGCCCGTTGGCTCCCCCGAAGCGCTTCGCGATGTAGTCCTCAAGGCCATAGGCCTGGACGACGGGCATCGAGGCCAGGGATTCCTGCGCGGTGTTGGCCAGCTGGCCCTCGCCCTTGCGGGTGCTCCTGGCGGCCACGGTGATGCGCTGGGAGGAGCCTCGCGAGAGGAGAAGAAACAGCGCGATGGCCGCGACGACGATGAGCGCGAGCAAGGGGTCCAGGACGATCATGACGATGAGCATGACCGCCAGGGTCGCCGTGTTGGCCAACAGCGGCAGCCCGGCGGTGATGGCCACCTCCTGCAGGCGATTGACGTCTCCGACGATGCGTTGCACCGTGTCCGCGCTGCGGTTGCGCGCGTGGAACTGCAGGGACAGGCCCTGCACGTGGCGGAACACGCGGGCGCGCAGGGACTGGGCGGTCCGGGAGCCGACGAGCGCGAAGCACACGGTGGCCAGGTAGTTGCTGGCCGCGCGCAGTCCCACGATGAGAACGAGCAGGAGCGCGCAGGCCACGATCATGGGCGCGGCCGCCCACGCGTCGTCCGTTTTGGGCAGGGCGGCCTCGAACACCGAGTCGACGACGATCTTCATGGGCCAGGGCTCCATGACGCGGAACACGACGTCCATGAGGAGAGCGACGATGCCGCCCACGGCGAGGCCTCGGTTGGGGCGCACGTCCGGCCCAACGAGGGACAGGGTGCGTGCCAGCGGGCTCAGGCGCTTACCCCGGACGATCTTAGGCATGGCGCACCCCCAACAGGTCGAGCGCCCGCGTGACGACCCCGCTCCAGGAGTGGCGGTCGACGGCGAGGCGTCGCGCCCGCTCCCCCAGCTCGGCTCGCCGAGCCGGGTCCTGGGCGAGGGAGTCGATCGCACGCGCGAGGGCGGCGGGGTCGGACGGCGGCACGAGGACGCCGCAGCCGTCGAGCGCGTCGGGTATCTGCCCAAGCGAGCTGGCGACAACGGGAAGGCCGGCGGCCATGTACTCGTAGACCTTCAGGGGCGAGAAGTAGTGGTCTGCGGCGCGTTCGGGCATCGGGTAGGGGGCGACCGCGATGGCCGTTCCCTCCAGGTGGGCGGGCATGTCGAGGGGCGGGACGGAACCGTGGAAGTCCGCCTCGATGCCCGCGCGCCTCGCGCTCTCCTCCAGGTGGGGAAGCTGGGGGCCGTCGCCGATGATGCGCAGGCTCCAGGGGGCCGCAGCCAGTCGGCGCGCCTCAATGAGGTGTTCGACGCCGTGCCAGGGCTTGAGGGTTCCCACGAAGGTGACGACGACGCGGCCGTCCTCCTCGCCCACCGGCGTGATCCTGGTGGTGTCCACGCCGTTGGGGATCGTGTGGGCACGCCGGGTGCCGGTGCGCTCCTCGACCCAGGCGCGCACGGGTTCGGACACGCAGATCGTGGCGGCTGCCGCGCGCACCTGCTCCCTCAGGTTCGCCAGGGCACCCTGCTCGTCGTCAAGCCTACGGTGCTCTCGCTGCTCGTCGATGAGGGGTGCGTTGACCTCGAGGATTCCTCGGACCGACCGGGTGTCGGCGAGGCGGGCGAGCACGGTGGAGAACAGTGAGTAGCGCTCCCACACAAGGTCGGGGGTGTCCGTTTCGAGGTGCTCGGCAATGGCGCTCGCCGCCATGCCTTGCGCGCGTTCGCGGTCGGAGCAGTGGACGGGCAGCGGGTAGGTCCACGTGGGCACGCTCGCCAGGTCGGCGCTCGGGTGCTCGCCCAGGCGCACGGCGTGGATCTCGACCTCGTGCCCGCGCCGCACGAGTTCGCCCGCGACGTCTTGGATGTGGACGGAGGCCCCCTTGGTGCCGTAGACGGGGATGCCGGGGTCGGCGCACACGTAGGCGATTCGCATCAGCGCTCCTCCTCGTCTTCGAGGCTCGCCAGGCGGGCGGCCTGGACGTGGGAGTCGTAGGTCTCCTCGATGAGGGCTCGCGCACCTCGGGCCAGATCCCGGGCGGGGACGCGACCCGACGCGATGTCTCCCAGAGCCTGCGCGAGGGCGCTCGCGGAGGCCGGGGGAACGAGGACGCCGGTGCGCCCGTTGATGACGACCTCGGGGATGCCGCTGACGAAGGTGGCGATCACGGGAGTGCCCACGGCCATGGATTCAAGGATGACGGTGGGGAGCCCGTCGATGTTGCCGTCGGCGCCGGGCACGCAGGGTGCGACGAAAACGTCGGAGTTTTCGAGGAGGGAGCGGACCTCGTTCTGTGTGCGCGCCCCGAGCAGGCGGCACGAATCCGACAGGTCCCTGTCCTCGATGCGTTGGGCGAGCTCGCCCGCGAGGTCCCCCTCGCCGATGATCTGGGCGTCGAAGTTGATCCCGGCATCTCGGGCCAGGGCGAGGGCGTCGATGAGGTGGGCGAAGCCCTTCTTTTCGACGAGGCGTCCGACCGCGAGAATGCGCAG